>JAVBRR010000139.1:0-7373 GCA_031547705.1 Rikenellaceae bacterium
AAGCCGCAGGCGAAGAATGCAGCCCTCCGCAGCCGGGGGCTTCGGGCTGCCAGCCTTGTGAACAAGGCTGAATCTACAGCCCCGTGATCTTTTTGATTTCGGACAGCTTGTTGAGGGCCTCGAGGGGCGTGAGCGAGTTGATGTCCAGGCCGCGGATCTCGTCGCGGACCTGTTTGAGCACGGGGTCGTCGAGCTGGAACATGCTGAGCTGCACGCCGGGAATCGTCCCCGGGGCGCTTTTGACCTGCGCTTCGGGGCTTTTCACTCCTTTCTCGCGGGCGGCTTCCAGGTCGCGTAGCACCTCGCCGGCCCGCTTCACCACCCCGGCGGGCATTCCCGCCATGCGCGCCACGTGGATCCCGAACGAATGCTCGGTACCGCCGCGCACCAGTTTGCGCAGGAAGACGATCGAGTTGTCGAGCTCGCGCACCGACACATTGTAATTCTTCACGCGCGAAAAAAGGCTCTCCATCTCGTTCAACTCGTGGTAGTGGGTGGCGAAGAGCGTCTTCGCCCTGCCGCGCGCGCGTTCGTGGATGTATTCGACCATCGCCCAGGCGATCGAAATGCCGTCGTAGGTGCTCGTGCCGCGCCCGATCTCGTCCAAGAGCAGCAGGCTGCGGGGCGAGATGTTGTTCAGGATATTGGCCGACTCGAGCATCTCGACCATGAAGGTCGACTCGCCGCCGGCGATGTTGTCCGACGCCCCCACCCGCGTGAAGATCTTGTCCACGATCCCGATGCGGGCCTCGCGCGCAGGAACGAAGCTGCCCATCTGGGCCATCAGCACGATCAGCCCCGTCTGGCGCAGCAGGGCCGACTTACCCGACATGTTGGGTCCCGTGATGACGATGACCTGCTGCGACGAGTCGTTGAGCACCACATCGTTGGGGATGTACTGCTCGCCCACGGGCAGCAGCGTTTCGATCACCGGGTGGCGTCCGTCGACGATGTCGATCTCCATCCCCTCGTTCAGCTCCGGGCGGCAGTAAGCGCGCTCGGTGGCCATGGCGGCGAACGAACGCAGGCAATCCACCTGGGCCACGGCCGCCGCGTCGCGCTGCATGGGCTGCAGGCGCGTGCACAGGAAAGCCAGCAATTCGCCGTAGATGCGCGTTTCGATGGCCAGGATGCGTTCCTCGGCGCCCAGTATCTTCTCCTCGTACTCCTTGAGCTCGGGGGTGATGTAACGTTCGGCGGCCGTGAGGGTCTGCTTGCGGATCCATTCGGGCGGCACCTTGTCTTTGTGCGCATTACGCACTTCGATATAATAACCGAAGACGTTGTTGAAGCTGATTTTCAGCGAGGGGATGCCGGTGGTTTCGCTTTCGCGCTGCTGGATCTTGGCGATCACGTCCTTGCCGTGGTGCGCCACGCGTCGCAGGTCGTCGAGCTCCATGTCGACCCCCTCGGCGATCACCCCGCCCTTCTGCAACTGGTTCGACGGGTCGGGGTAGAGGTCGCGCGCAATGCGCCGCACAACGTCTTCGCACAGGTCGATCCCCCCGGCCAGGCTCCCGAGGCGCTCATTACCCGAGGTGCGCATCAACGCCTCGATCCGCGCCACGGCGTCGAGCGAGTGGCGCAACTGCACCACCTCGCGCGGCGTGGCGCGCAGGGCGGCTATCCGTGCCAGGATGCGTTCCAGGTCGCCCACCAGCGAAAGCGCCTCGCCCAGTTCGTCGCGCAGTTCGGAATCGCCGCGCAGGCACTCCACCACGTCGAGGCGCGCGTTTATTTCGCCGATATCCTTGATCGGCAAGGCGATCCAGCGCTTCAGCAGGCGGCCGCCCATGGGCGTGAGCGTGCGGTCGATCGTTTCGGCGAAACTTCCACCTCCGTCGGCGGCGTTGGAATGCAGCAGCTCGAGGTTGCGGATCGTGAAACGGTCCAGCCACACGTAACGGTCCTCGTCGAGGCGCGAAATGCCCGAAATATGGGCTATGTTCTTGTGTTCGGTAAATTCGAGGTAGTAGAGGATCGCCCCCGCCGCCGAGATCGCCGCGCCCATCCGGTCGATGCCGAAACCTTTGAGCGACACGGCCCCGAACTGGCGCAGGAGCTTCTCGCGGCCGGTTTCCTCGCCGAAGATCCAGTCGTCGAGGCGGTAGGTGTAGTGTCCCGTGCCGAAGGCGCCCTTGAACAGTTCGTCGTAGCCGCGCTGGTAAAGGATCTCCTTGGGCGCAAGGTTCGAGATGAGCTTGTCGATGTAGTCGTTGCCGCCCTCGGCGGCAAAAAATTCGCCGGTAGAGATATCGAGGAACGCGGCGCCTGTCCTGGTTTTGCCGAAAAAGACCGACGCCAGGAAGTTGTTGCCCTTGGACTGCAGCACGTTGTCGCCCAGCACGGTGCCGGGCGTGACGAGCTCCGTGACCCCGCGCTTGACGATGGTTTTGGTCGTCTTGGGATCTTCGAGGTGCTCGCAGATCGCCACCCGCTCGCCGGCGCGCACCAGCTTGGGCAGGTAGGTATCCAGCGCGTGGTGCGGGAAACCGGCCAGCTCGACGTAGCTCGCCGCTCCGTTGGCCCGGCGTGTGAGGGTGATGCCCAGGATGGCGCTCGCACGGATGGCGTCGGCGCCGAAAGTTTCGAAAAAGTCGCCTACGCGAAACAGCAGGATCGCATCGCCGTGGATGGCCTTGATGCTGTTGTACTGCTTCATCAGCGGAGTTTCGACATATTTCGGCTCTTTCTGCATCGTCCGGGTAATTTTGGAAAAACAAAGGTAGCGAATTTTCCGGGGGTTTATAATCCGATAAGACCGAAATTTAGCACCAAAAGTTTGGTGGCGGGGGAAAATAACGTA
This sequence comes from Rikenellaceae bacterium, assembly GCA_031547705.1. GTDB lineage: Bacteria > Bacteroidota > Bacteroidia > Bacteroidales > Rikenellaceae > JAVBMJ01. The sequence continues at coordinate 2,807 of JAVBRR010000139.1, forward strand.
TTTTTGTGTACTATAAAGCGATACCAATCCGTTTTGTCATACGGCGAATGATCAGAAAACTCCTGTGCATACTATTGGCGACGTTCTTCGCGGCACTCCCGGCTGCGGCGCAGGACACCGTCGTGCTCAAAAAATACCACGCCGACGGAGCGCTCCTGAGCACCTGCCAGGTCCTCAAAGGAAGCACCGTGCCCAACGGCCTGGAAACGGTTTACACCACCACCGGCCAGGTATACGGCAAGGTTATCTACCGCGACGGCAATCCGTTGTCGATCAGAATATTTTTCCCCGACGGACGCCTGCATTACGAAGTGAACTACGCTCCCGACGCCGGGGGTAAATACCAGCAGAAAGGACGTCTGGCAGCCTACTCCGTCCAGGCCGACCAACACTACCTGCGCTTCGAGGCCATGGCCGAGAGCGATTCGACCTACACCAGTTTCCGCACCTACTCCGGCCCCAACCGCCTGTCGCGCACCTACGAGCGGGATGGCAACCGGACAACCTACAGGGAATACGACGAAGAAGCTTTTATTTCACTGCAAATCAATCTTATAGATAGCGCCGTCAGCCTTAAATGCCCGCTGGGACTGGTCCGCGACAACAAAATCGTCAGCTACCAATCCAACGACGGATCGGGACTCAAGGTAACAAACTCCGGTGAACACGCCCTGAAAAACATGTTCGAAGACAAGACCAACTACTTCGAACAAAGCTCTATAAACGCTCCCGTCGCCAGACGGTTCGGCCTGAGGATCGAGAACACGAAAACAGAGATCGCAAACGGCCGGCTGATGACACACCCCACAGGGGCCAAACTGGTCGTGCTGAACAGCGACATAAAGATCAACAACGGATGTCCCGGGTTTTTTAAAATATTCATCGACAACCTGACCTCGCTCGACGGCAAATACACCCGGCGCGAAAAAGGCACCATCACCCAGCAGGGCGAATACATCGCCGGGGCGCTCGTGTGGTCCAAAACATTCGACAGCGGGGGACGACTCACCCACGAATACCGCAACCCCGACCTCGAACGCCGCACCCACGAACTGACGGGCGGCTTCGTAGAGATCATGCCCGCGTTCAACGGCGGGGACATCAAAACCTTCCGCGCGTGGGCGCTGTCGAAGGTACGTTTCCCGGCCGAAGCCGTGCAATCGGGGGTGTCGGGACGGGTGTCGGTTTCGTTCGTGGTGGACAAAACGGGGGCGGTGACGGATATCAAAGTGCTCAGTTCGCCGTCGAGGCTCCTGTCCGAGGAGGTGGTCCGGGTGTTGCGCTCCTCGCCGCGCTGGAGCCCGGGAATGCAGAGGGGTGAGATCGTGAGGGTGCCGTTCTCGTTGCACATCGACTTCAACAACGCACAATAACCCTTAACCGAGAGGATATGAAAATATTACTTCATGCTGTAGCCGCCTTCGGGGCGGTTGTGGTCGCTTGCACGGCGCAGGGACAGACCCGCCACAAGGAGTTCTACGAAGACGGAAAAACCCTGCGGCGCGAGTACTCCACCCTCAAGGACGGGACGACGCTCCACGGCGAGGACAAATATTTCCGGGCCAACAAAGAACCCGAATCGACCTTCACCTACGACCGGGGCGTACTCACCCATCTGAAATCCTTCCTGCCGGGCGGGGCGATCTGGTTTAACGTCGGTTTCGCCCTGAACGAAGCGGGCGAGAGGGTGCAGATAGGCGAAGTGTCGCTGTACCGGCAAAACCAGCTCTACCTGTTCGGCCTGCTGAACTCCGACGGCGAATATTCCCTATTTAACACCTACCGGGAACCGGGCCAGCCCCTGTTCGTCTACAACGACGAGTTGCAGAGGGACAACTTCGTCCTTTTCAACGAAATGGGGGACACGAGCATCCACGCGATCGTGCGGGACGGCCGGATGGACCTTTTCGACTCTGAAAAAGGGCGGATCGAGAACAACCAAATAGAAAATTATCGTACAAATCTTATCCTGAATGGCGATTTGGCGGTTCATGGGGGCAGGTCAAACATCATGATCTACGAAGGTGACGAAGATTTCAACAAGGTCACTATGACACATTACACCAGGCAGCCGTTCCAACAAAAGGTATCTATGTTTGTTTCGTCTAAAGAGTTGGCCGTGCGGGGCGTGCGGTTCCGGTACCCGGACCGCGTCGTACTGATGTTGGACGGCAAGGAAGTCGAGCTCAAAGACGAGCAGGCGGAGCTGTTTGAACCCTATATCGAGGTAAACAAAAAAACGCGCCGCGGCGAACTGGACAGGATCGCAGGCAATATGCTGGTCGAAAAAGAGTACTACGAAGACAACAAATTGATCTGGTCGCAAAGATACGACACCACAGGTGTCATCACTGCGGAGTTCGTGGAGCCCGGATACGAAGCGACAGAACGGCCCAAACAAGCTCCCTACATACTGTTTGCCAAAATGCCGACATTCCTGGGCGGCGACCTGGCGGTGTTCCGCGACTGGGTGTTGAGCAGGCTGAGGTATCCGAAAGAAGCCCTGGACAAAGAGATCCAAGGACGCGTCGTCCTGAGTTTTGTGATCGAGAAAGACGGGACGCTGGGGTACATCACCGTGGTGCAATCGCCCCATCCCTCGCTGGCAAAAGAAGCAATACGGGTACTCCGTTCGTCCCCCGCCTGGAATCCCGGCATACAGAGAGACAAGGAAGTAAGGGTGAAGTACAATCTTCCCGTAGATTTCAGACTACAACGATAAATTTCTAACCTGCAGAAGTCATGAAAATACGCATGTTCATTGCTCTTGCACTGGGATTGTCGGTCGCTTTTACCGCCCGGGGCCAGACGCGCCACAAGGAGTTCCACGAAGACGGAAAAACCCTGCGGCGTGAGTACGCCACCCTCGACGACAAAATGACCCTCGACGGCGAGGACCGCTATTTCTCGCCCCGGGGAGTGCTCGCCGCATCGGGATCCTACGAAAAAGGCGCCCTGAGAAACCTCTGCACCTATTACGACGACGGCAGGGTGGAATACAGCGCCGAATTCACGGGACCCGCCGGAAAACCCGTGCAGGCAGGCAAGGTGCAATACTTCATCCGGGACGGAGCCTTGAGGTACATGACCATCGACGGGCGGATGTCGGCCACCGGCGATTTTCTCGAAGTGCGCATATTCTCGGGGCTCGACAAACCGACGACAAGGTATACCCGATCGAGGCAATACGAAACTTTCGAGGATCTCAGGGACAGCAAGCGGCCATCGTGGAAACTCCGCACGACAGAGGGAAAGATCGACTTTTTCGGTGGTCCGAACGGGTTTATCCGCAGGGACACCGTGCTGCGGTACACCGACCGCTTCCCGGTCGACGGAGTGCCGACGTTGCGCGTAACCTCCGACGCCGACCACATAACCGTGACGCGCACCGACCCGAAAACCAAAGACGATACGGTGGACAGATACGCCAAACTCCCCTCGTTCACAGGCGAGGTGACGTTTGAGGTCGTGACCCGGCGGATAGAAACCGCAGCCGGGATCTCGTTTATCTACCCCCTGGGCGTCGAGGTCCTCGTCGACGGCAAAAAAGTGGACACTGACGGGAACTTCGCGGAACTTTTCGAGCCCTGCATCGACGGGCTTGAAGTGCGCGACGGAACAAGCTCGCAAATAACAGGCGGGGTGGTGGTCGAAACGAAAACGTACGACAAGGGGGCGCTCGTACGAACCCAAAGATTCGACAAACGGGGCAAAGTGATCGAGGACATCGTCGAATCCGGCGCCGCAAACGCCAAACCCGCAGCAAACGACGAGCAGGTTTATATCACGGCAGACGTGATGCCGCGATTCAGGAAAGGAAATATGAACAACTTTGTTTTGTGGGTGGGAGAGAGACTGAATTTCGGCGACGAGGCCTACCAACAGAACCGCGAAGGCAGGATTGTGGTGGAATACGTTGTCGAGAAGGACGGGTGCCTGTCCGAAGTGACGGTCGTCAAGGCCCCGAGCCGGATCGTGCTGGAAGAGGTGCTGCGCGTGGTGAACTCGTCGCCCAAATGGACGCCGGGGATGAAGAACGGGGTGCCGGTAAGGGTAAAAGGGCGATTCAGCCGCATCGTCTGGTTCAAAACGCCCCCGGGGGCCGAACGACAAGCGTTCCTCAAACGCCTCAAAGAAGCCGAGGCGCGGGAACAGAATCAGGCCGGATCGAACTGATCCGGCCGGCAGGGCACAGATCGGCCGGGGAGGGATTTGGGGGCCCCTGAGAATTTCGCACGGTTTTTGCGTCGCAGCTATGATGCACACGACAAAAAAACTCTCGCGATGAAGATCAATATCAAAATTGCGGCGATAAGCATCGTCCTCTTCGTAACGGCGCTGGCCACCCAGCCTATCAACGCGCAACGCGGGCGCAGGCCCATGCCGCGCCCGGCGATGCATCCTGCACCGCACCCCATGCCTCATCCCATGCCCCATCCGGCACCGGCGCCACACCCCGTACCCCCCCCCGTACCGCCTCCCCCGCCCCCACAAACGCCCCAAACCGTGCCGCCCCCCCCCCCGCACCCCAACCCATAACAACCCAAAACCAACCACCCCGATCCCA
>JAVBRR010000114.1:0-9234 GCA_031547705.1 Rikenellaceae bacterium
GGCCCGACTCGCCGATGTTGATCTCCGATGCCGCGGGATTCAGCCCGCCGCGGATGGAATAGGACTCCTCGCCCGTGCGCGTGACCTGCGCCCCGAGGGCTTCGGCGGCGGCCAGGGCGTGTCGCGTGTCGTCGCACAGCTCGACGCCGCGGAGCTGCGACACCCCGTCGGCCAGCAACGCCGCGGCGATGGCGCGCTGGGCATAACTCTTCGAGGCGGGGGCGGTTACACTCCCCTCCACCCGGTGGGCGCTTATCGTTTTTGTGTCCATAGTGAACGTGCGTTCGGGGCTGGGCCCCTCTACCTGAGCTTGAAGTCCTGGCCGAGGTACACCTGGCGCACCATCTCGTCGTTGGCCAGGTCTTCGGCCGAGCCCGCCTTGAGGATCTTGCCCTCGAAAAGCAGGTAGGTCCGGTCGGTGATCGAGAGGGTTTCGTGGACGTTGTGGTCAGTGATGATGACGCCTATGTTCTTGTTCTTGAGCGTCCCGACGATATTCTGGATGTCCTCGACGGCGATGGGGTCGACGCCCGCGAAAGGTTCGTCCAACAGGATGAACTTGGGGTTGATGGCCACGGCGCGCGCGATCTCGGTACGGCGGCGTTCGCCCCCCGAGAGCTGGATCCCCAGGCTTCTGCGCACTTTCTGCAGGCGGAACTCCTCGATCAGGTTCTCCAGGCGCTCTTTCTGGTACTCCTTGGTGAAGTCGGTCATTTCGAGCACCGCCTTGATGTTGTCCTCGACGCTCAGCTGGCGGAACACCGAAGCTTCCTGGGCGAGGTACCCCACCCCCTTCTGGGCGCGGCGGTAGACCGGTTCGCCCGTCAGGTCGTGGATTTCGCCGTCGCCTTCGAGGAAAATTTTCCCGGCGTTGGGTTTGATCAGCCCCACGATCATGTAGAACGTGGTGGTTTTCCCTGCGCCGTTCGGCCCCAGGAGCCCCACGATCTCTCCCTGCTGGACTTCGATCGACACGTGGTCGACGACCGTGCGCGTTTTGTACCGTTTGACGAGGTCTTCGGTGTATAGTCTCATTATTGAAATAAAAGGCCCTTGGGCAAAAAAATTTCTACAAAGTTAGTAAATTTTATAAAAAACGATTATCTTTAGATTACGTAAATATGCCTCGAATCGATTTTTGTGTAATTAATAGTTTGACTGTCAATAAATGAACTCCAGCGAAACGCTCCTCCATACTAAACTTAAAGAGTATTTCGGATTCTCGTCCTTCAAGGGCAACCAGCTCGAAGTTATACAGAACGTCCTGGCCGGACGGGATACGTTCGTGCTGATGCCCACCGGGGGCGGCAAATCGTTGTGTTACCAGCTTCCGGCGCTGATCATGGATGGCGTGGCGATCATCATTTCGCCACTTATCGCCCTGATGAAGAACCAGGTGGACGCCATGCGCACCTTCAGCACCGAGGAGGGCGTGGCCCATTTCCTCAACTCGTCGCTCAACAAGGCAGCCATAGCCAAAGTGCGTGCCGATGTGCTGGCGGGCAAGACAAAATTGTTGTATTTCGCCCCCGAGTCGCTCACCAAGGAGGACAACGTGGCGTTCCTGCGCAAGATCAAGGTGTCGTTCTACGCCATCGACGAGGCGCACTGCATCTCGGAATGGGGCCACGACTTCCGCCCTGAATACCGCCGCATACGACCGATAATCAACGATATAGGCGTCGCTCCGCTGATCGCCCTCACCGCCACGGCCACGCCCAAGGTACAGATGGACATCCAGAAAAACCTGGGGATGCTGGAGGCCGAGGTGTTCAAATCGTCGTTCAACCGCCCCAACCTTTACTACGAGATCCGCCCCAAGAACGACGCCGCCAAGGACATCATCCGCTACATCAAGCAGAACGAGGGCAAGTCGGGCATCATCTACTGCCTGAGCCGCAAGAAGGTCGAAGAATTGACCGAGTTGCTCGTTGCCAACGACATCAAGGCCCTGGCCTACCACGCCGGCATGGACGCGCCGGTCCGGGCCCAGAACCAGGACCGGTTCATCATGGAGGACGCCGACGTGATCGTCGCCACGATCGCCTTCGGGATGGGGATCGACAAGCCCGACGTGCGCTACGTGATCCACTACGACATCCCCAAGAGCCTCGAGGGTTACTACCAGGAAACGGGGCGCGCCGGCCGCGACGGGGGCGAGGGCAAGTGCATCACCTTTTACAGTTACAAGGACATCCAGAAGCTCGAGAAATTCATGCAGGGCAAGCCCGTGGCCGAGCAGGAGATCGGCAAGTTGCTGCTGCTCGAAACGGTGTCCTACGCCGAGTCGTCGCTCTGCCGCCGCAAGACGCTGATGCACTATTTCGGCGAGAACTACACCGAGGACAACTGCGGAAATTGCGACAACTGCCTCAATCCCAAGCAGAAGGTCGAAGGCAAAGAGTTTATGCTCATGGCGCTGCAGGCCCTGGGGGCTATCGGCGACAAGTTCAAGGCCGACTACCTGGTGAGCGTGCTCACGGGCCACATGAACGCCCTGATCAAGTCCTACGGCCACCACAAGAGCGAATGGTTCGGCGCCGGGGCCGAGCAGACCGACCGGTTCTGGGGCGCCGTGATCCGCCAGGGGCTGATCCTGGGGCTGATCGACAAGAACATCGAGAACTACGGCCTACTGTCGGTCAACGCAGCCGGCGGGGAGTACCTCAAAAAGCCTTTCCCGATCCCCATCACCCTCGACCACGACTACGACGAGGAGGACCAGGAGGACGGCATCGCGCTGCCGAGCGGCAAGGGCGCCGGTGCGGCCGACGAGGAGCTGTTCGCCATGCTGGTCGACCTGCGCAAGAAGGTGGCCAAGCAGCACGAGCTGCCCCCGTTCGTGATCTTCCAGGACCCCTCGCTGGAGGATATGTCGGTGCAGTACCCCGTCACGATCGAGGAGATGCAGAACATCAGCGGTGTGGGCGTGGGCAAGGCCCGCAAGTTCGGCGAACAGTTCGTGGAGTTGATCCGCTCCTACGTCGAGGAAAAGGAGATCGTCCGGCCCCAGGACATGGTGGTCAAGAGCGTGGTGAACCGCAGCGGCAACAAGGTGTTCATCATCCAGAGCATCGACCGCAAGATGGATTTCGAGGACATCGCCCGTGCGCGCGACCTCGACCTGGACGAGCTGCTCACCGAGATCGAAGCCATCGTCAACTCGGGTACGAAGCTCAATATCAGCTACTACATCGCCGAGGTGATGGACGAGGACAAGGCCGAGGACATCTACGCCTACTTCCGCGAGGACGCCACGAGCGACTCGCTGGACGAGGCGGTGGCCGAGTTGGGCGGCGACTACTTAGAGGAGGAGATCCGCCTGGTGCGCATCAAATTCATGTGTGAACAGGGAAGCTGATGAAAACCTCCATAGCCCATCTACCCGCGCACAAGCAGCAGGAGCTCCGGTCGCTGATCGGGACGATCTTGGCCGAGGTGCCCGAAACGCGGATGATCATCCTCTACGGCAGCTACGCCCGGGGGAATTACGTGGAATTCGATGCGCGCGTCGAATTCGGGGTCCCCACCGAGTTCCGCAGCGACTACGATATCGAGGTGGTGGTCAGCGACAATGCCCCCGCCGATGTAAGCGGCAGGATTTCCGCCGCCGTGGCCAAACACGAAGAGTGGTTCAGCGATTCCGAAACCCCGATCCAGGTGATCCACGACAGCATCAAGCTTTTCAAGAAGAACGTCAGGGACTTGCGGTCGTTCTACGTCGACATGGTCGAGGACGGCGTACTGCTCTACAAGGCACCCGGCCTGACAACCCCAACCGTGCCGTCGATCCACAGCCTGCCTCCCGAAAAAATACTTGCTCTCGCCGAAGGGTATTTTAAGGAAAAGATGGAAACGTCAGGAGAGTTTATGGCAGGAGTGAAACTTTATTACGAAAGGGAGAAATTTCCGATGGCCGCCTTTATGCTGCACCAAGCCGCTGAAAATCTGCTTCATTGCATCCCGCTGGTGTTCACCTTGTACTCCCCGAAGATCCACGATCTGGAGAAACTTTACCCGGCCGCCTGCAAGCACGACGGTTCGCTGCCGGCGGTTTTTCCGCGCAATACCGAGGAGGAAAAGCGTCTGTTCGATCTGTTGAAGAGAGCTTATGTCGAGGGGCGCTACAACCCCGGATTCGAGATCACGCGCGAAGACCTGGACACCCTGATCACGCGCGTCGAGCAACTCCGCGACGTGACCCGACTCATTTGCACCGAACGCATAGAATTCTACAAAAGCAAAACCGAAGTTGCCGCAGGCAACTGAGCTCACCGACCGGAGCCGGCAATTCGCGCCGCAGGCGCGGTGCCGAAAAGCGAAGGGAGGTAACATCCGCAACCCCAACGCGCGACGGTCGCAAATGGGGTCAGACCGAAGCCCGCGGAGGCAAGATTGAAGCCGCAGGCGAAATTGCAGCCCTCCGCAGCCGGGGGCTTCGGGCTGCCAGCCTTGCAAAGCAAGGCTGAATAAATTAAAACAAAATAACTATTAAAATACCCATATTATGAAATTTACTGCCGAAACGATCGCCGGATTCCTGGGAGGCGATATTGTGGGCGACAAGGACGCCACGGTGTGGTCACTCGCCAAGATCGAGGAGGGGCAGCCCGGGGCGATCTCGTTCCTGTCGAACCCCAAATACGAAAAATACATCTACGACACCGACTCGTCGATCGTGATCGTCAACCGCTCGTTCGAACCCCAGCACCCGGTGAAGACCACCATGGTGCGCGTCGACGACGCCTACGCCTGCTTCGCCAAGCTGCTCGAACTCTACGCGGCCAGCAAACCGCAAAAAACAGGCATCTCGCCCAAAGCTTCGATAGCCGAGGGCGCCACGGTGGGCGAGGGGTGCTACGTGGGTGAATTCGCGGTGATCGAGGCGGGCGCCTCGGTGGGCGAAGGCTCGAAGATCTACCCCCAGAGCTACGTGGGCGACCGGGTGAAGATCGGCAAAAACGCGACGATCTACGCCGGGGTGAAGATCTACGAAGATTGCGTGATAGGCGACAACGTCACCCTGCATTCGGGTGCGGTGATCGGCGCCGACGGCTTCGGGTTCGCACCCCAGCCCGACGGCACCTACTCCAAAATCCCGCAACTGGGCAATGTGGTGATCGAGGACGACGTCGAGATCGGGGCCAACACCTGCATCGACCGCGCCACGATGGGTTCGACCTTCGTGCGCCGCGGCGTGAAGCTCGACAACTTGATCCAGATAGCCCACAACGTATCGGTGGGCGAAAATACCGTGTGCGCCGCCCAGGTAGGCATCGCCGGATCGACCAAAGTGGGTAAAAACAATATGTACGGCGGCCAGGTGGGCATCGTGGGGCACCTCACGATCGGCGACCGGGTGCAACTGGCCTCGAAAGCGGGCGTCCTGTCGAGCGTCGGCGACGACATGACCCAGATGGGCTACCCCTCGCTGCCCGGATTGCAGTATCACCGCTCGTTCGCCGTGTTCCGCAACCTGCCCGAAATGAAAGCCAAACTCGAAAAGCTGGCCAAAGAAGTAGACAAACTCATCGAGGACAAAGAGGCATTTAAATAATAAGGTAAGGCGTCATGACCATCCTCGGCATAGACCCCGGCACCAACCGGGCGGGCTACGGGGTGCTCGAGATCACCGGGCGCGACATGAAGTGCGTCGTGCTGGGTGACATCGAGTTGCACAAATTCGGCGACCCCTACCAGAAGCTGCGCCACCTGTTCGAACGGGTGGCGGCGCTGGTGGAGACGTACCGGCCCGACGAGGTGGCCCTCGAATCGCCCTTCTTCGGCAAGAACGTCCAGAGCATGCTCAAGCTGGGGCGGGCCCAGGGGGTGGCGATGGCCGCGGCGCTGGTGAGCGGGGCGCCGGTTTTCGAGTACGCCCCCCGGCGCGTGAAACAGGCGATCACCGGCAACGGCGCCGCCTCGAAAGAACAAGTGGCAGCGCTTTTGCGCAGCATGCTGCACGTGGAGTACGACCTGCGCCGCCTCGACGCCACGGACGGACTGGCGGTGGCCGTGTGCCACCACTTCGTTACCTCATCGCCCCTGTACGCTGCCGCCCCCGGAGCGTCGAAGATCCCCGCCGCCAAACGCAAATCCCAAACGTGGGAGGGTTTCGTGGCGGGAAACCCGGAGAGAGTTTTAAAAAAGAAATAAGATGATGAAAAAAATCATGCTGCCGGCACTCGCCGCGCTGTTCGCACTGTGGAGCTGCGACAAACAACCCGCCTACACGCTGTCGGGCAACATCGAAGGCCTGTCGGGACAGGTCTACCTGACCCTCTACGAAGGGAAACTGCCGGTCACGATCGACTCGGCCGTCGTTTCGGGCGGGAAATTCACGTTCAAGGGCACCCTGGCGCTTCCGGTGATGGCCTCGGTCGAAACCGGAGCCGGCTCGCTGGGAAGTTTCATGCTCGAAAACAGCAAGATAAGCATCAGGGGCACCCTCGCCGACCGGGGCGCCATCCGGGTGAAAGGCTCGCCCCTCGACGACCTTTACAAACGCTACATCGACCGTTCCGACTCGATCTGGATGAAGTACGACGACGACCCGGCAATGGCCGAGATCCAAGCCGCCATGCTGCGCGACGACTTCATCGAGGCCAACCGCGACAACGTAGCCGGCGCCTACGTCTTCTACCGCGAAAAAGCCTACGAACTCGACTACCCCGAGCTCTACGCCGAGGTCGGCCGCTTTGCGGAAGCGATGCAGCCCAGCGTCTACCTGCGCATGGTGCTCTCCATGGCCGACGCGCTGAAAAACACCGCGATAGGAGGCCCCTTCATCGACATCCAGCTGCCCGACTCGACCGGCACGACGCGTGCGCTGGCCGACTGTGTGGGCCCGAACGCCGTGCTGCTCGACTTCTGGGCCTCGTGGTGCGGGCCCTGCCGCGCCGAATTGCCCTACCTGAAGGAGGCGTACGAAAAATACCACGACGCCGGGTTCGAGATCTACGCCGTGTCGCTCGACAGCAGCCGCGAAGACTGGCTGGCAGCGATCGCCCGGTACGGACTGCCGTGGGTGCACGTAAGCACGCTCAAATTCTGGGACAGCGAAGCGGCCGACACCTACGGCGTGCGGGCTATCCCGGCCAACGTGCTGATATCCAGCGAGGGGATCATCCTGGCGCGCAACCTCTACGGCGGAAGGGTCGAAGAAGAGCTCTCCAAGATCCTCACTCCGGTCGAAAAAGAGGAGCCAAAAACGGCAAAATCGACCAAAAAGGCAAAAAAGTAACAAAAAATTTGCCGGGATTTCAAAAAAGACCTATATTTGTGGCTCTAAAACGGCACCATAGCTTAATTGAATAGAGCATCTGACTACGGATCAGAAGGTTCCAGGTTTGAGTCCTGGTGGTGTCACTCCAAAGAAAAAGGCTTGCGAAGCGCTTCGCAAGCCTTTTTTCATTTTTCAACCACACGCAAAAACATAAAAAAGAGCTGCGATCACTCGCAACTCCTTGACAATAAAGTGGGCCCAGAGGGGCATGATCCCACGACCTTCGGATTATGAGTCCGCTGCTCTAACCAACTGAGCTATGGGCCCCCGTTTTTGGTTCACAAAAGTAGGCAATGCCGCGCGATTTGCAAAATATTGGACCAAAAAAATCAATGGTAACGAATTAATGCCTAATTTTGCAGAACGGAAACCGGGGAGATAAACCCCGAAAAACAATATATAAATGAGGAAGTTATTAATAGTGTGCCTGTTGCTGTGCGCCGCCGTGCCGGCCTCCAAAGCCCAGGAATACAACTGGGGCGTGGGAATCAGAGGGGGCGTGGAAACGTCGGGATTCGCCGCCAAATACAACTTCGACCCCAAGAACGCCCTCGAAGCAACCCTCTCGATCCAATCCGGCGTGCTGATCACGGTACTGTATGAACACCACATACCCGTTATAGCCCAGGGATTTAACTTCTATTTCGGCGCGGGCGGCCACATCGGAAGCTGGAACAGGCACAGCGGCGGGGTGAAAAAATTCGCCATAGGCGCCGAAGCCGTCGCCGGCCTGGAGTACAAAGTGCCGGGGGCTCCCGTGGCCATGGCGATCGACTACCGCCCCATGCTGAACATCGGAGCGGCGAGCAGGTTCTACGCCGACGACATCGGATTATCCATAAAATACACATTCTAAGTAAAATATACCGCTATGAAAGCAATCATTTATATCCTTTGCGCAGGCATGGTCGTCCTGTCGTCCTGCGGACGCGGGAAAGAGGCCCAGCGCCTGCTGAATTCGAAAGATTCGCTCGAACAGGTGCTCGCAGCCCGCGATTCGATGATCGACGGGGTGTTCGAGTCGCTCAACAAGGTGACCGAGAACCTGAGCGCGATCAAACAGCGCGAAAACCTCCTCAACGCCGTGGTGAGCGACGGCGAGATCAAAAAAGAGGCCGCAGCCCAGATCAACGAGGACATCGAGGCGATCAACCAGCTGCTGATCGAGAACCGGGCTACCATCGCCGAGCTCGAGAAAAGCGCCGCCGGGCTCAAAAGGGCCAACATCCGCATCGCGTCGCTCGAAAAGATGATCCGCGAAATGTCGGCCCAGGCCGAAGTCAAGGACGCCGAGATCAAAACGCTCAGGGAAAACCTGGCCAACCTGCACGTCCAAGTCGACCAGCTGACCACCACCGTTTCGGGGCTCGAGGGCACTGTGGCGTCGCTCAACGTCGAGAAAACGCAACTCGAAGGCGAGGTCAAAACCCGCGGCGATATGCTCAACGTGGCCTACTACATCGTCGGATCGCAGCGCGAACTGGTGAACAAGGAAATTGTATACAAATCCGGATTCATCGGCAAGACGCTAAAAATAAACGAAAACCGCAGCCTCGACAGCTTCACGCAGATCGACATCCGCTCGTTCGACGAGGTGCTGATCGGCAAACCCAACGCCGTACTGATCAGCTCGCACCCCTCGGGATCGTACGAATTCGTGATGAGCGACAAACGCATCTACTCGTCGCTGGTGATCAAAGACCGCGAAAAATTCTGGGAATTCTCCAAAGTGCTCGTCATCGGGTATAAGTAAGGTAACTGTATAGTATTTTACACCTTATCTCTTTTGTTCTCTTTTGTAAAAGAGAACCAGAAAACTTTTGGGAAAACTTCGTTTTCTGATATTTACATTACTGTACCTTATAAAGGTTGTGGGTCGGGGGCTTGACCCCCACCCCACAACCTTTTTGGGTAGAACAAAGTAACCATGAGAAACGAAGTTTCTCCAA
>JAVBRR010000143.1:0-12936 GCA_031547705.1 Rikenellaceae bacterium
GTTCAGGCGGCAGATCTGGTCGACCGAAACCCCGTAGCGGATCGCCAGTTTGCCCAGCATATCGCCCTGCCGGACGGTGTGGTAGACCGCGTTGCCCGCACTCACCTGGGCGGTCTTGCTTTTGGCCTGCTGTTCGGTGCGGGTCTTGTTGGCCAACTCGATGCGCTCGAGGATATCCATCGTCGTGGTGTCGGTGGCGGCGACCGTGGCGGCAAAATTCAGGTGATCCGTTTCGTCGTCCTCGTCCAATTGGTCCGAAGCGCGCGAATGGATGTTGAAGTACGATTTTTCGAGGGCGAATGTCTGGTAGCGGATCTGCCCCGACTCGAAATCGAGGACGTGCTCGGGATCGAACGTCTGGTCGCAATAGCGCATCTCGAAATGGAGGTGCGGTCCGCGGCTGCGCCCCGTGCTGCCCCCGAAACCGATGATCTGCCCCGCCTTCACGTAGTCGTTGGGCACGACGTTGCGGCGCGTGAGGTGGGCGTACCAGGTTTCCAGCCCGTTGGGATGGCGGACGATCACCAGGTTGCCGAAACCGCCGGTGTTGTATTTCGAATAGCGCACCTTGCCGTCGAAAGCGGCGTAGATGGGTTCGCCGACCTTCAGCGGGAGATCGACTCCGTTGTGGTTGCGGCGCCCGCGGGGTCCGTATTTCGAAAAGACCTTGCCCAGGAGGGGGTAATGGAAATCCGAAAGCGACGAGATCAGCTTGAGTTCGATCACCGGCGGCAGGTCGGCCAGCTCGATCGTCTTGTAGGCGAAAACCTGGGTCGTGTCCCAGTGCTGGCGGTAGAAGGGCAGCTTGTCGAGCGCCGACATCGAAGGCCGGGAGTAGCTCCACGTATTGTTGCTGTATATCACCACGCGGGTATCGGGATCGGCCGTTTCGAGGGTATCGACGGCGCGGCGCGGCAGGTCTTCGAGTTTGGGGGTCACCGGTATCGAGGCGGCCCTGCGCCGCTGGGCGGCGCTCTGCGACACCGAAATAGTTATCAGAAACAAAAACGCAACAGCTATATTTCTAAAAATCATAAACAACGCTAATTTAAACCGTCAAAGATAGCAAATAATCCGGAAAAACGCACCCCGTTAGCGCGACTCCGCCCCGGCCAGCAGGTCGGCAGCCGTTTCGAGGGCGCGGTAGAATTCCTCCCCGAAACGCCTCACGATCGGCTCGCGCAAAGCCACGTACATCGGCACACCTTTCGCCGCACCGTATTCCAGCGCCGGGGCGCACACGTTCCAGCGGTGGTAGTTCAGCCCGAACGTGCCGTTCGAGAAGCGCATCACCCGGATCGGATACAAATGGCACGATACGGGCTTCGCAAACGGGGTCTTGCCCGCTTTATACGCCTTCTCGATCGCGCACAGCGTGATTCCGTCCTCCACCAGCGCGTAGGCGCACTGGGCCTCGTCCACCAGGGGCGTGGTGTAGTCGCCATCGCCGTCCACCACCATAAATCCCTGCCGCCCCACCGCCTCGATGCCTTCGGGGGTCATGTAGGGTTTGTAGGCTTCGTATTCCTCTTCGAGGATATCGACCTCGTCCGCCTCCAGGGGCGCTCCGGCATTGCCCTCGACGCAGCACGTCCCGCGGCACTGTGCGAGGTCGCACAGGAACCGGGTGGTCAGGATGTCGGTGCTCAGTATTTTGCCGTCGATCTCGATCATCGCGCGTCCCGGGTTTCTTCGATCAGCAGGTCGAACAGCGTCCCCAGGCTCATGCCCATCGCCGCAGCCTGCTGGGGAATGATCCCGCCGCCGGCACTCATGCCGGGCACCGAGTTGATCTCTACCAGGTAGGGCTCCCCGTCGCGCACGATGAAATCCACGCGCACCACCCCGCGGCATCCGCAGGCGCGGTAGGCCTCGAGGGTCGCATCGCCCAGTTTAGCTTTCAGCACGGGGTTGATCTCGGCCGGTGTTATTTCGGTCGACATACCCGAAGTGTACTTGGCTTCGTAGTCGAAGAAATCGTTCTTGGGAATAACCTCGGTGACCGGGAAAATGTAGTAACGGCCGCCTGCATTCATAATACCGCACGCCATTTCGCGCCCCTGGATGAACTCCTCGATCAGCACGGCGTCGCTCTCGGCGAAGGCGGCTTTCAGGGCGGGTTCCATCCCTTCGCGGCTGCGCACCTTGGTCACCCCGCAGCTGCTTCCGCTGGCGTTGGGCTTGACAAAAAGGGGCAGTCCCAGTTGGGCGATAACGCCGTCTATATCGACCCTTTCGCCCCGGCGGACGAACACTTCGCGCGCCAGGCCGACGCCCGTTCCCGCCACGGTGCGCTTGCAGGCCGCCTTGTCGAAGGTCAGCACACACGAGGCCAGGTCGCACGACGAGTAAGGGATGTTCATCATATCGAGGTAGCCCTGCAACTTGCCGTCCTCGCCCGGGGTGCCGTGGATCAGGATCAGGGCGTAGTCCAGCGCGATGCGCTTGCCGTCCACGGTGAGCGAGAAATCGTTCTTATCCACCTCGTGTCGGCGTCCACCGGGAGCCTCGTAGCTCCAACTGCGGCCGTGCAGGTCGATCTTGTATACGTTGTATTTGCCGGTGTCGAGCGACTGTTCGACGTTTTGCGCACTACGCAGCGAAACCTCTCTTTCCGAGGAATTCCCACCGGCCATAAGGGCTATATTGAGCTTCATTTCGGGGTGTTTTATCCCCGCAAAGATACGAAGTTCTTATGGATTGTAGATATCCTTGTAGCGGAATTCGAAAATCTCCATCAGCATCGCAATGTAGGCCTGCGCTTCGGAGTTTTCGGGGTCGAGGGTCGCCACGACGTTGAAGTCGTTGAGCGCGCGGTCGAAACTGCCGTTGTGGTGGTATAGTTTACCGCGCTCCAGGTAGAGCGAGATATTCTCGGGGCTCTGCCGTATGGCGTCGGTCAGCACCGATATTTCGTTTTGTATCCTTGTCCGTAAATCCATGATCCGAGGCGATTAGACATACAACTTATGTTCCCCGATATACCTTTCGACCCCTTGCGGGACCATCCCCCGTATACTCTCCCCGCGGGCGATCCTTTCGCGCACATCGGTCGACGAAAATTCGAGCAGGGGCGCATCCTCCAGTAACTTCACCCGACCGGCGAACTCCGGGCGGCAATCCGCCCCGCCGCGTGGATAGACCAGCACTTCATAGTCAGTCAGCAACGCCCGGTAATCCTTCCAGCGGTCGAACTCCGCCAGGCAGTCGCTGCCGATCGCGAGCGAAAAACGGTATTGCGGATAGGCGGCGGTCAAAGTTCTAAGGGTGTCAATGGTATACGACGGCTTGGGAAGGTCAAATTCTATGCCGGAAACCTTCACGCGCTCCCCGGCGGCCAGCCCGTCCACGGCCAACTGCACCATAGCCAGGCGATCCCGGTCGGGCGCCAGACCGGCAGGGGACTTAAGGGGATTCCGGGGCGAGGGCACCAACCAGAGTTCGTCGCACAACGATTTGTCGATCAAATATTTCGCTATCGACAAATGGCCGTTATGGACCGGATTGAACGAACCCGGATAGATGATTATCCGTTTCATATTTATGGAAGAATACCGAAAAATTTCTCGATCGCACCGCTCACCCCTTCCACAGCCTCTTCGAGGGAGTCGTTGACCACAACGGCGTCGAACTGCGGGGCGAAAGCGATCTCGTGGCGGGCTTTGGCCAGGCGCTCCTCGATCGTTTCGTGCGGATCGGTTCCCCTGTATATAAGCCTGTTGCGAAGTTCTTCTACCGAAGGGGGCATGATGAAGACCGACAGGGCCGCCTCGCCGAAAATTCCCTTGAGACGGATGCCGCCCACCACGTCGACGTCGAAAACGATCACATGCCCCGCCGCCCAAATGCGCTCCACTTCGCTGCGTAACGTGCCATAATAACGCCCGGCATACACCTCTTCCCACTCCACAAAACGATCTTCGTCGATCGCTTTCCGGAACTCTTCGGGCGAAAAAAAGTAATAGTCGACGCCGTTTTTTTCGTCGCCCCGGGGGAGGCGGCTTGTGGCCGAAATCGAAAATTCGAGCATCGGGAAACGCTCCAGGAGGCGCTTCATGATCGTGGTCTTTCCCGACCCCGAAGGAGCCGAAAGGATGATCAGTTTACCGGACGTGCTATTTTCGACCATTACTTTAAATCAAATATGTTATTATATTTATATTTAATTATTTATTTCGAAAAATGAAAGCAATACTTCAACTACAAAATATTGAGCACCTGCTCCTTTATTTTCTCCAACTCGTCCTTCATTTCGACGACGATTTTCTGGATCGACGCATCGCTTGCCTTCGAGCCGAGGGTGTTGATTTCGCGTCCCATCTCCTGGGCTATGAAGCCCAGTTTGCGCCCCACCCCTTCCTCGCCGGCGGCCACCTCGCGGAAGTAAGCGCAATGGTTCGCCAGGCGCACCTTCTCCTCGGTGATATCGAGTTTCTCTATATAATAGATCATCTCCTGCTCGAGGCGGTTCGTGTCGACCGTGATGCCGAGCGAGGCGATCGATTCGCGGATGCGGTTCCGGACGATCTCCGCCCGCCCCGATTCATACGGCACGACCGCATCCCGGAGTTGCATGATCCGGTCCACACGCCCCAGCAGATCGGCGATCAGGATAGCCCCCTCTTGCATACGGAAAGCGTCCAGGCTGCCCAGGGCGATATAAATGGCGTCGGACAGCGCCTTGAATTCCTCGTCGGGGATAGCGGCGGACTCGGAGGCCACCACCTCGGGCATCGCCAGGATCGACTGCAAGGCCGCGGCATCCACCTCCGGAGTGCCCCAGTTCGCAATCCCGAGGGCGCCAAGCTGCCGGAAATAGTCCGCGAAATTTCCGGCGTTGACCGCCGCCATGGGCGTGGAGCCGGCGATCGTTTCGCACATTACAAAAACGTCGACCTTGCCGCGGAGGAGCGCCTTGGACGCCAAGTTGCGGACTTCGTATTCGTAGGCACGGTAACGGGATGGCAATTTGACCGTTAAGTCCAGTTGTTTGCTGTTCAGGGAGCGTATTTCGACGGTGAATTTACGGTTGGCGAACGAAGCCTCGCCCTTGCCGTAGCCGGTCATAGATTTGATCATAATTATCCGATTTTGCCACACAAAGGTACGAATTTGTTAAACAAAATTGAGAAAGTGTTCAAATTTTCCACAAATGCTAATTTTTTCGACAAACGGCCATCCGATTTTGCTGAAAAAGCGGTATTTTTGTAGCGATCAAAAAAGAATATTTCCGGAAGGGTTCCGGAAACAAACAAAACAACCGACGTGGTATGAAAAAACACAACTTCAATGCGGGACCGTCCGTCCTGCCCCGGGTGGCAATCGAAAACGCCGCCCAAGCGATCCTCGATTTCGAAGGCTGCGGCATGTCGATCCTCGAGATATCGCACCGCACCAAAGAGTTCGAAGCCGTTGTGGCCGAGGCCGAAAGCCTCTTCCGCGAACTCCTGGCCATCCCCGAAGAGTACAAGATCCTGTTCCTCGGCGGCGGCGCCTCAACGCAATTTTTCCACGTCCCCTACAACCTGCTCGAACACAAGGCCGGCTACGTCAACACCGGCGTGTGGGCCAAGAAAGCGCTCAAGGAGGCCAAACTGTTCGGCGAAGTGCAGGTTCTCGCTTCGTCCGAAGACAAGAATTTCACCTACATACCCAAAGGATACGACATTCCCAAGGATCTGGATTACATCCATATAACCACCAACAACACCATCTACGGCACCGAACTCCACACCGATATCGACTCGCCCGTGACGGTCGTGGCCGACATGAGCTCCGACATCCTGAGCCGCCCGGTGGACGTGAGCAAGTACGGCATGATCTACGGCGGCGCGCAGAAGAACATGGGGCCTGCGGGCGTTACGTTCGTGATCGTGCGCGAAGATATTCTCGGAAAGGTTTCGCGCCCGCTGCCCTCGATGGTCGACTACCGCAACCACATCAAGGAGGGTTCGATGCTCAACACCCCGCCCGTGTTCGCGATCTACGTGGTGAAGGAAACGCTCAAATGGCTCAAATCCATCGGCGGCGTGCCGGCTATCCAGAAACTCAACCGCGAAAAAGCGGCGCTGCTTTACGGCGAAATCGACCGCAACCCGATGTTCGTGGGCACTACGGCCGTCGAGGACCGCTCGCTGATGAACATCTGCTTTGTGATGACCCCCGAGTACGAATCGCTCTCCGACGACTTCATGACCTTCGCCAAGAGCAAAGGCATGGTCGGCATCAAGGGACACCGCCTGGTGGGCGGCTTCCGCGCCTCGTGCTACAACGCCCTTCCCGTCGAAAGCGTCCAGGCGCTGGTCGATTGCATGCAGGAATTCGAAAAAATGCACGTCAAATAATCCGGTGTTATGGGCATCGTAATGCATACATACACGCCGCCCCCGAAACACAAAAGCGTAGAATTCACATCATTAATAGATGAGAAAATGAAAGTATTAGTCGCTACCGAAAAACCGTTCGCAAAAAGCGCGGTCGACGGAATCACGAAAATCATCGGGGACGCCGGCTACCAGGTCGCGCTGCTCGAAAAATACACCGACAACGCACAACTGCTTGCTGCTGTGGCCGACGCCGACGCGATCATCATCCGCAGCGACAAGGTGACGGCCGAAGTGGTGGCCGCCGCCCCGAAACTCAAGATCGTGGTGCGCGCGGGAGCGGGTTACGACAACGTCGACCTGGACGCCTGCTCGGCCCGTGGCATCGTGGTGATGAACACCCCGGGCCAGAACTCGAACGCCGTGGCCGAACTGGCCATCGGCATGATGATCTACATGGCACGCAACCGCTTCGAGCCCGGAACCGGCACCGAGATCAGCGGCAAAACCCTCGGGATCCACGCCTACGGCAACGTCGGGCGCCTGGTGGGACGCTACGGCAAAGCGATGGGAATGAAGGTGATCGCCTACGACCCGTTCGTGAGCGACAAGACCGTTTTCAAGGTCGACGACGTGTGGGCCGTGGATTCGGTCGACGAGCTGTACTCGAAGAGCGACTACGTGTCGGTGCACATTCCCGCCACGCCGGAAACCAAAAAATCGATCAATTACGCCCTGTTGTCGAAGCTCCCGAAAGGGGCCACAGTGGTCAACACCGCCCGCAAGGAGGTGATCGACGAAGATGGCCTGGCCAAGCTCCTGGCCGAGCGTACCGACCTGAAATACGCCACCGATATTGCCGCCGACACCCAGGCAGCGCTCGACGCCCAGTTCGGGACGCGCGTCTTCGCCACAGCCAAGAAAATGGGCGCCGAAACCGCCGAAGCCAACATCAACGCAGGCCTCGCGGCAGCACGCCAGATCGTGGAATTTTTCCGCAGCGGCGACACGCGTTTCCAGGTAAATAAGAACTAACATGGTAAAAGTCAAACCGTTCGCGGCCATACGTCCGCCTAAAGAGATAGTGGACGAAGTGGCCTCGCGCCCCTACGACGTGCTCAACTCCGCCGAAGCCAAAGCCGAAGCGGGCGAAAAATCGCTGCTGCATATCATCAAACCCGAGATCGACTTCGCCCCCATAGCCGACGAGCATTCGCAGGCGGTCTACGACAAGGCGGTCGAGAACCTCAAGGCGTGGCGCTCGCGCGGCTGGCTCACTCAGGATGCCAACGAGGAGTATTACATCTACGCCCAGACGATGAACGGCCGCCGCCAGTACGGGATCGCCCTGTGCTGCAACTTCGAGGACTACCTCGACGGCAAAATCAAAAAGCACGAACTCACGCGTCCCGACAAAGAGGAAGACCGCATGATCCATGTGCGGATACAGAACGCCAACGTCGAACCCGTATTCTTCTCCTACCCGGCCGACAAGCGCATCGACGAGATCGTTTCCGCAATCGTCGCTTCGCAGGCCCCCGAGTACGATTTCGTGGCGGCGGATGGTTTCGGGCACACGATGTGGCGTATAAAAGACAAAGCCACGATCGACCGCATCACCGAGATATTCGCCTCGATACCCGCACTTTACGTCGCCGACGGACACCACCGCACCGCCGCCGCGGCACGTGTGGGCGCCGAACGCAAAGCGGCCAACACCAACCATACCGGCAAGGAAGAGTACAACTATTTCCTGGCCGTGGCTTTCCCCGACAACCAGCTGCAGATCATCGACTACAACCGCGTGGTGAAAGACCTGGGCGGGCTGACCCCCGGGCAGTTGATCGAAGCACTGAGCAAGGATTTCCTCGTCGAGGCCAAAGGCAGGGAAACGTATAAACCGACAGGTTTACACAACTTCGGAATGTACCTCGACGGGCAGTGGTGGAGCCTCACGGCACGCCCCGGCACCTACGACGACAACGATCCGATCGGCGTGCTCGACGTGACGGTGCTCTCGAACCTCATCCTCGACAAAGTGCTTGGCATCAAAGACCTGCGCACCGACAAGCGCATCGACTTCGTGGGCGGCATCCGGGGTCTGGGCGAGTTGCAGCAACGGGTCGACTCGGGCGAAATGAAAGTGGCTTTCGCACTCTACCCCGTGTCGATGAAGCAGTTGATCGACATCGCCGACTCGGGCAACATCATGCCCCCGAAAACCACGTGGTTCGAACCGAAACTGCGTTCGGGCGTCGTGATCCATACTTTCGAGGAGTAAGAGCCTGATAATTTTGATACTACGGAGGCACTCGTTTTGCTGTGCCTCCGTAGTATTTTGATTTACGGCCCGGTGGCAAAATAATTGTATGAAATTTATTTGAAATCCGAGAATATTGTTTTAATTTTGTAGAAAATTTAAATATTTGATATTGAAGTGTAAGTGTTATGGCCAAAATAAAAGGAAGAATCGTGGTCGACCAGGCGCGTTGCAAAGGATGCAGCGTGTGTGTGGTGGCGTGCCCTTTCGAAGTGCTGGCGCTCTCGCCGTCGGTGAACGCCATGGGGTATCGCTATAACCACATGGCCAAACCCGACCTGTGCACCGGATGCGCCAGTTGCGCGCTGGTGTGCCCCGACAGTTGCATCACCGTTTACCGACAAAAACCCGCCCAGGAATAACCGCTATGGAAGAAGTGAAATTGATGAAAGGCAACGAAGTGGTCGCAGAAGCTGCGGTCCGTTGCGGGTGTGACGGTTATTTCGGCTACCCCATCACCCCCCAGTCCGAAATCCTCGAAACGCTGATGGAGATGCGCCCCTGGGAGAGCTCCGGCATGACGGTCCTGCAGGCCGAAAGCGAGATCGCCTCGATCAACATGCTCTACGGCGCCGCGGCGAGCGGACGCAAGGCGATGACCTCGTCGTCGAGCCCGGGGATCAGCCTGATGAGCGAAGGGATCAGCTACCTGGCCGGCGCCGAGTTGCCGTGCCTGATCGTGAATGTTTCGCGCGGCGGCCCCGGACTGGGGACGATCCAGCCTGCGCAGAGCGATTATTTCCAGACCGTTAAAGGCGGCGGCCACGGCGACTACCGCCTGATCGTCCTGGCGCCCAATTCGGTGCAGGAGATGTACGATTTTGTGGGTCTGGGTTTCGACCTGGCGTTCAAATACCTCAATCCGGTAATGATGCTCTCCGACGGGCTGATCGGCCAGATGATGGAAAAAGTGGTGCTCTCGCCCCAGAAAGAACGCGACAGCGACGCGGCGGTCGTAGCGCGCTGCGGCTCCTGGGCCGCCCAGGGCAAGCCCGCCGACGGATCGCGCGGACGCAACGTCGTCACCTCGCTCGACCTCGATCCCGCAGGGCAGCAGAAATTCAACGACAAACTGCAGGCGAAATACAAAGAGGTGACCAAGAACGAAATACGCTGCGAGGCGATCGAATGCGACGACGCCGAATTTGTGATGGTGGCCTACGGTTCCTCGTCGCGGATCTGCCAGCGCGTGGTCGAAATGGCACGCGAAGAGGGGTACAAAGTGGGCCTGCTGCGCCCCATCACGCTCTTCCCGTTCCCGGTCCCGCAACTGCGGGCATTGGCCGACCGCGGCGTGAAGGGATTCCTCTCGGTCGAACTGAGCATGGGCCAGATGGTCGAAGACGTGCGCCTGGCCGTGGGATGCACCCCCCTGGTGGAGCATTTCGGACATTGCGGGGGAGTGATCCACTCGCCCGAAGAGGTCTACCACGCCCTGAAAACATCGATAATCGAAAAAACACGATAGCCATGGCCGAAAATACGACAGACACGCTCGTCTATGCCAAACCGCGCCTGATAACGGACAACACGATGCACTATTGTCCGGGGTGCAGCCACGGGACGGTGCACAAGCTCCTGGCCGAGGTGATCGACGAAATGGGCCTCGAAAACGACGCCATCGGCATCTCGCCCGTGGGATGCTCGGTTCTGGCCTACAACTACATAGACATCGACTGGGTACAAGCCGCCCACGGCCGCGCGGCCGCAGTGGCAACAGGTATCAAGCGCCTCAACCCCGCCAAAATGGTCTTCACCTACCAGGGCGACGGCGACCTGGCCGCCATCGGCACGGGCGAAACGATCCACGCCTGCAACCGCGGCGACAACATCACGATCATCTACATCAACAACGCCATTTACGGCATGACCGGCGGACAGATGTCGCCCACCACACTGCTCGGCATGAAAACCGCCACAAGTCCCGAGGGGCGCAACGCGGGACTGCACGGCTATCCTTTCGTGATCTCCGACATGATCGCCCACCTGGCCGGCACTTGCTACGTCACGCGCCAGAGCGTCCACTCGCCCGCCAACGTCCGCAAAGCCAAGAAAGCGATCCGCAAAGCGTTCGAGAACTCGATGGCCGGCAAGGGATTGTCCTTCGTGGAGATCGTCGCCACGTGCAACAGCGGCTGGAAACTCACTCCCACCGAAGCCAACCGGTGGATGGAAGAGAATATGTTCCCGCACTACCCGCTCGGCGACCTGAAAGACGAATAGACCGCATTTAAAGACAACTACACATGAAAGAAGAACTTATAATAGCAGGTTTCGGAGGACAGGGAGTCTTGTCGATGGGCAAGATACTCGCCTATTCGGGTGTGATGCAGGGCAACGAAGTGAGCTGGCTGCCGTCGTACGGTCCCGAGATGCGGGGCGGGACGGCCAACGTCACGGTGATCGTCAGCGACCGCCGCATCTCCTCGCCGATCCTCCACTTCTACGACACGGCCATCATCCTCAACCAGCAGAGCATGGACAAATTCGAGTCGGCTGTGAAACCCGGCGGCGTGCTGATCTACGACACCAACGGGATCGTCAAGCCTCCCACGCGCACCGATATTTCGATCTACACGATCGACGCCACGGCCGAGGCCACGCGGCAAGGCAACGCACGGATGTTCAATACGATGATCCTGGGCGGCTACCTGAAAGTGCGCCCCGTGGTGACGCTCGAAAACGCCCTGAAGGGCCTCGCGAAGTCGCTGCCCGAGAGGCTCCACTCGACCCTCCCCGCCAACGAGGAGGCGATCAAAACCGGAATGGAGATCATTAAAAAGCGGCCCTGAGCCGCTTTTTAATTGATAGAGAGAATGCGTTATTCGAACACGAAAATCTTCTCGATCGGCGTATCCAGCGCCCGAGAAATATCGATTGCCAGCTTCAGCGAGGGATTGTATTTGCCCGCCTCCAGGCGGACGATCGTCTCGCGCCGGACATACACTTTATCGGCCAACTCCTCTTGGGTCAACCCCGCCTGCGTGCGGTAATCTTTCAGAAAACTCGTAAACTCGGACATTGTCAGGAAGAGTATTTTTCGTACCAGTAAAACGAAACGCAGTAGGTGATCATCGTCAGTGCAAAAGCAGCACCGCTGCTTATCGCAATAAACATTTTGAAGTTGTGGATGGCAAACCCTCCCACTCCCGTCATGACACCCGTAAAGATAACAAAACTAAACGGTATCGCCAACGCAGTTGTCCAGGCTTTCCGGTGATTGGCGACCATCCTCTCATCGTTGATCCGATGACGGATGTACCGATAGACAAAATAAAACCCGAACAGGGCGAAAAAACCGAAAAAAAAGAGATAAACCGGAAGGCCCGTGGAAAAGTAATTCAATCCGCTCAATCCGGCAAGTCCCCCCAGCCAGGAGTATTTTGTCGTGATCTTGACCTTCATGGGATCGGGTTTGACCAGTTTCGATTTCTTTGCCTCCTTGTAGACCCGGACGAAAATCACTGTCAACAAAAAAGTATAAATCGCGATAAAAACGAAGATTGCTGCCGATCCGTTGAAAACGATCAGAGGCAGCGGCGCCACGCTTAGAAAGCCGGAATAACTGTGGGCAGGGCTTGGTTTTGTTTGTTCTTTCATAATAGCGTTTTTTTAGGTTTGTACTTTTGGGCATGGATTCATGCGACAAATATATCACATTTTTTCCAGAAAAGATACAAATAAATCACTTTTATGAAAATAAATATTTTTTATATTTGATTTTCAGACAAATAAATATTTTTGGAATGAAAGAAAAGCAAGGATGATTTCTATTTACGCTTAGGGCAATCCTCGCCGCAACCGCAGCAGGGACCCGGCTGCCGGTATTTCCGGCGGGCGAAATAGCGGTACAGTCTGACACCGAGCAGGATAACCACTCCGGCACCGATCGCATAAACTATGATGCTCTGAAGGTCCATAACAGATCAATGCACAAATAGCCCGCCAATGTTGTAGACCGCGAATGCCACGCCCCAGGCGAGCAACGTGTTGTAGACCACCGAGAAAACCGCCCACCACCAACTACCCGTTTCGTTGGCTATCGCCGCCAGCGACGCCAAGCAGGGGAAGTAAAGCAGCACGAAAACCAGGAACGACAGCGCCACCAAAGGATTGAAATCGGGCTTTCCTGTCAGCGGATCGGGCGCCTTGATCTTGCGCGACAACACCGCGGTATCGTCGTCCTCGTCGCCGGTATACAGAACCCCCAACGTACTCACAATGACTTCTTTGGCCGCCGTTCCGGAGAGCAGCGCCACGTTGATCTTCCAGGTGAAGCCCAGCGGCTCGAGG
>JAVBRR010000020.1:0-48543 GCA_031547705.1 Rikenellaceae bacterium
GTCCTCGATCTCGGGACCGTCGGCCACGGTGTAGCCCAGGCGCGCGAAGATCTCGACGATCTCGTTGCGTACGAGCGAAATGGGGTGGCGCGTGCCCAGGGCGGCGCTGCTGCCCGGACGGGTCATGTCACCCACGGCCGATGCGGGGGCTGTGGTTTGTTCGAGGTTCTCTTTCAGGGCGTTGATCCGATCGGTCGCCAGGGTTTTGAGGGCGTTGATCCGCTGGCCCACTTCGCGTTTGCGGTCGGCGGCGACGGTTTTGAACTCCTCCATCAGGGCGTTGAGTTCGCCCTTCTTTCCCAGTATTTTGATGCGGAATTCCTCGATTTCCGAGGCAAGTTTGGGCTCGAATGCCGTCACTTGCTCGATTAAAGACTCTATTTTGTCCAACATATCTTAAAAATAGCTAATTTTGGGGCGTGTGCCCTTAAAGGGCAAAGGTAAGCATTTTTGGCGATGTTGCGTATAAAAACACTTCTGACGGCACTTATTTTGTCGCTTCCGCTGGCGGCGGGGGCCCAGAGCGTGGGCCTTGTGATGAGCGGCGGTGGGGCCAAGGGGCTTTACCACATCGGGGTGATCAAGGCCCTGGAAGAGAACGGCATCCCGATCGACTACGTTTCCGGAACGTCGATGGGTGCGATCGTGGGGGGGCTTTATTCCGTGGGAAAATCGCCGCAGGAGATGGTCGACCTGGCGCTCTCGCCCCAGATCGGCTACTGGATGAGCGGCAAGATCGAGGACAAATACCTCTACTACTTCAAGGCCATGCACCCCAGTGCGGCGATGCTCACGCTGCGCTTCGGTCCCGAGAACAAGAAAACCCCGGGATGCCCTCCAACCTGATCCCTTCGAACCAGATCGACATGGCTTTCGTCGACTACTTTTCGCCCGCCTCGGCGGCTTGCGACGGCGATTTCAATAAACTTTTCGTCCCCTTCCGTTGCATCGGCACCGACGCCCTCAACCGGCGCGAGATCGTCTTCCGCTCGGGCGACCTGGGCAAGGCGATCCGCACGTCGATGACCATTCCGCTTGTTTTCAGGCCAATACCCAACGACTCGACCATCCTCTACGACGGCGGTTTGTACAACAACTTCCCCTTCCAGGTGCTGCAGTCCGACTTCCGCCCCGACGTGCTGATCGGCAGCAAATGCGTCGAAGGGAGCAACAACCCCGACGAGAACAGCCTCATGGACCAGGTGTTCGCCCTGACGATGCTCCACACCGACTACAACCTCCCCGAGGGCAACAGCGTGATGATCGACCGCATCTTCAAGGATGTGTCGATGCTCGACTTTTCGCGCAGCGCCTACATCATCCAGTGCGGCTACGACGACACGATGCTGCAGATGGACTCGATCAAGCGCCTCGTGCACCGCCGCGTCGACACCACCGCGCTCGCCGCGCGCCGCACGGCCTACACCGAGTCGCTGCCGCCCCTGATCTTCGGCGACTACGACCTGGTGGGCCTCAACTCCCACCAGCGCGATTACGTCCGCAACGAATTGAAATTGAACCGTAAAGGACAGATATACAGTTTCGACCAGTTTCGCTACCAGTATTTCAAGATCCTTTCCGAAGGCGAGATCGAAGGCTTCTACCCCGACGTGACGTACAACGACTCGACGCACCTGTTCTCGCTCTCGATGCGGATGCGTACCAAGCCGAGCCTCAAACTGATGATCGGGGGGAACATCTCGTCGACGGCCTTGAACCAGGCCTACGTGGGCCTGGAGTACAAAACCATCCGCCGCAGTTCGCAGAGCTACTCCGTCGACGGTTATTTCAGCCCGTTCTACACCTCGGCCGTGGTGCGCGCACGTACCGACCTTTTTGCCTGGAAACGTTTCCCGCTTTACTACGAATACGGCTATATCTACAACTACTACAATTACTTCCGTAGCAACTACGGGCGCATCTCGAAAATCAACGACCTGACCTACGCCAAGGATGCCGATTCGTATTTCAACGTCGCTTTCGGAACGCCCGTGAGCCACCATTCGGTGATAAACCTGGCCGTGAACGGAGGCTGGGACACCTACCGCTACTTCCAGAGCAGCGACTACGACGATGCCGACACGATGGACCGCACACGCTTCCGCTGTGTGGGGGCGAAGTTCGAGTTCGACCGCCGGATATTCAACTACGTGCTGTATCCCACCCGCGGAACGGCCGAGTCCATGTCGCTGATCTTCGTCAACGGACACGAAATCTACACCCCCGGCACCACGGGCCGGATGCTGGGCCAGCCGGCCGAGAAACACAGCCGCTATTGGTTCGGGGCACACTATTCGCGCGAGCAATATTTCTGGTTCAAGAGGCCCAAGTGGTTCTCGTTCGGGATTTTGGGCGACATCACCGTCACGTCGCACCCCAACTTCACGAACGCCTACGCGACCAACATCTCCTCGCCCGCCTTCACGCCCACGGTGCATAGCAAGATCGTCTATATGAAAGAGTTCCGCAGCCCGTCGTACATCGGTCTGGGGATTCTGCCGACCTTCGAGTTCACGCCCAAGGCCTACCTGCGCACCAGCGCTTTCGCCTTCCTGCCCGAGAATTACGACGGGGTGAAGGAGGGGATCCGCCAACGGTTGCGCTACATTTTCGACGCCTCGTTCGTCTACCAGACCCTGGTAGGCCCGGTGAGCCTCTCGCTTTCGAAATACGACGTGTCGGCCAACAACTGGTTCATAACCTTCAATTTCGGATACGCAATCTTCAACCGGAAGGGGTTGTTTTATTGATATTTTTGTATTGACAATCAGGAAAATAGAGCTTTTGGCCCCTGCGCGCGACCTCGGCGCGGGGATGTGTGCCGTGGACTACGGCGCCGACGCGGTCTACATCGGCGGGCCGGCGTTCGGGGCGAGGCGTGCCGCGGCCAACACGGTGGAGGATATCGCCCGCCTGGCCGAATACGCCCACCGGTTCGGGGTCCGGGTCTACGTGGCGCTCAACACGTTGGTTTTTGATGACGAATTAGCTGATGCCGAACGGATTGCCCGCGAGGTCGCGGCGGCGGGCGCCGATGCGCTGATCGTTCAGGACATGGCTTTTCGGCGGATGGGGATCGAGGGTGTCGCGATGCACGCTTCGACCCAGACGACCAACCTCTCGCCCGGGCGGGTGCGCTTCCTGGGCGAGGCGGGGTTCTCGCGTGTGATCCTCGAGAGGGGGTTGTCGCTCGACGAGATACACGCCGTGCGTGCCGCTACGGATGCCGAGCTGGAGGTGTTTGTCCATGGAGCTATTTGTGTGTGTTACAGTGGTATGTGTTACATGAGCCGCAGCCTCGGTGCCCGGAGCGGCAACCGCGGCGAATGCAGCCAGCCGTGCCGCCTGCCTTACGACCTGGTCGATGCCGGCGGAAAAACCCTGGTTACCGGTAAACATCTGTTGTCGTTGCGCGACCTGAACCTCGGGGGGCGCCTGGGCGAGCTGGTCGATGCGGGCGTCACCTCGTTCAAGATCGAGGGGCGGCTCAAGGATGACAACTACGTCCGCAACACGGTGGCCCACTACCGCCGCGCGCTGGACGAAGTGATCGCCGCGCGCCCCGGGCTTCGGCGGGCTTCGGCGGGGGTGTCGCACTTCGATTTTGAGCCCGACCCGGCCAAGAGCTTCGCCCGCGGTGCCACGGAATACTACTTCGACGGCCGGGCGGCGGGAGCGGCCTCGTTCGATACGCCCAAGTCGTTCGGCGAGGCGGTGGGACGCGTGGTAAGCACCCGGCGCGGGGGTTTCGAGATCGAACTCCTGCCCGGGGTGACGCTTGTGCCCGGCGACGGGTTGTGTTTTATGGCGGGGGGTGCGCTGCGGGGAACGTATGTCAACGGCGTCGAGGGCGCCCGGATCGTGCCCGCGAGCATGGAGTTCGTCGCGCCCGGGGTCGAACTGTTTCGCAACCACGACCACCGCTTCGCCCAGGCGCTTGCGCGCAGCCGCGTTGTGCGGAAGATCGACGCCACGGTTCGCGCATGCGTTTCGCTGGAAGGTATCGAATTGACAGTCACCGACTCAGAAGGTGTGGAAACGACCTGTACCCACCGTGCGGACTTTACCGAAGCGCGCGATCCGCAGGCGGCGGAAGCGTCGCTGCGCACGCAGCTGGCCAAAGGCGGCGACACCATTTTCCGGATCGCAGCCGTGCGGGTGGAGGCGCCGGGAGCGATGCCTTTCGTGCCCGTTTCGGTCGCCAACGGCGTGCGCCGCGAGGCCCTGGAAGCGTTGGAGCGGATGCGCCTCGAGCAATACCGCCGCCCGTCGCCAAGCGCCGAAAACACGGCCTTCCCCTATCCCGCGCAGCGCCTCGACGCCACGGCCAACGTGGTCAACCGCCTGGCCACGGACTTTTACCGCGACCACGGGGTCGCGGAGATCGAGCCGGGCCACGACCTGCGCACCGATTTTTCGGGTGTGTGCGTCCTGTCGACGCCCTACTGCATCCGCCGCGAGATCGGCGAGTGCCTGCGCGAGGATCCGTCGCTGTGCGGCGAGTTGTTCCTGCGCCGCGGCCGCGAGCAGTTCCGCCTCGAATTCGACTGCAACCGATGTGTAATGAATGTAATACGATAAACGTCTGCCTTATGTATGTTTCCGAACTGCTGACCTGTGACTGGACCGACTACGAACTCATCGACAGTGGCGATTACGAAAAACTCGAACGCTTCGGGCGCCTGACCCTCCGCCGTCCCGAGCCGCAGGCGCTGTGGCAGCGTTCGTTGCCCGAGGCCGAGTGGGAACGCCTGGCCGACGCGGGGTTTGTGCGCGACCGCGCGGGCGACGAGCGGGGCCGGTGGACGCTGCGCCCCGGTGTGCCCGACCGCTGGACGATAGGCTACCGTTACGAGGGGATGGACCTGCGTATGCGATTGGGGCTCACGGCGTTCAAACACGTAGGCGTCTTCCCCGAGCAGGCCGCCAACTGGAACTGGATCTACGACCGTGTGCGCCGCCTGGCCGCCGCGTTGGGCCGTCCGCCGCGGATGCTTAACCTCTTTGCCTACACCGGGGGTGCCTCGCTGGCCGCCTGCGCCGCCCGGGCCGAGGTGACCCACGTCGATTCGGTGAAGCAGGTGGTGGGTTGGGCGCGCGAAAATGCCGAGGCGAGCGGCCTGGAGGGCATCCGCTGGATCACCGACGACGCCCCCAAATTCGTGCGCCGCGAACTGCGCCGCGGCAACACCTACGACGCCCTGGTGCTCGATCCGCCTGCCTACGGACGCGGTCCGGAAGGCGAGAAATGGGTGCTCGAACAACACCTGCCCGCGCTGCTGCGCGACTGTGCCGGGCTGTTGTCTCCAGACAACAACTTATTGATCCTCAATTTATACTCCATGGGGTTATCGCCCCTGCTGGCCCGGGGGATGGCTGCCGCGGCTTTCGGCAAGCGGGGGCAGGAGCAGTTCGGCGAACTCTATTTTGCCGACCGCAGCGCCAAACCCCTTCCCCTGGGGATTTACTACCGGTCGTCGTCTGTTTTTTAACATATAATCGACGCTTTTTCAGAATTCGCACTATCTTTGTAATGAACTAAAAAACCAGCTTATGGTGTAAACTAACTAAACACACATATTTTTTCGGTTAACACGAAAAAAGGAGAAGCTCCAAAAATCCGCCAAAAAAACCTATTTTCAATGGTTCCCCTCCTAATTTATTGCCTGTGTTGTATGATACAACCTGGCGTGGATGTAACAAGGGAGGGGAAGGCGCTTGGCGGTGCCTTGGAGCTTCGATTGTACTCCACGCCTTTTTATTTAAATTACTCATTGACAGAATTATGCTCCCAGAAACATCCAACCGAACCTCCCCCGGGGAAAAACGCAGCCAAAACCTCGACGCCTGGAAACGCCTCGAGCAGATTATCGACAAAAACGGCTTATCGATCAATGCCTTTGCGGCAGAGATCGGCCTCAAGCGCCCCGAGAACCTTTACCAGATCAAACGCGGGAACAACGGTATCAGTGTCGACCTGGCCCGCAAGGTCTGCGTAGCCTTCCCCTATGTCGATCGTACGTGGCTGTTGACCGGCCGCAACGACATCCCGGTGACAAGTACCGGTGGCGACCTGACGGAAATCCTCGGAAACCTGCTCAAAAGTTCGGTGCCGCTCACCGGCTCGGCCGAAATCCGCAGCGACACGAGCCGCCTCGAACTGACGATCACCATCCGTACCGAAGCGGGATGGCCAGCCCGGATCGAGTCCTTGGACCAAGGCCCGCTATCGTTGCGAAACGAAGCGGAATAACGCAGATTATAAAGCAGTTAAAATCAGAACGGCAGATCGTCCGGATCGTTGACCGGGGGCGTGGCCGGCTGCTGGGCCGGGGTGGCCTGGGCGGCCGAGGCCGGAGCCGCTGCCTGTTGCCATCCGCCGGAGGGGGCGCCTTCGCTTTGTCCGGCGCCTTCGGGGCGTCGGCCGAGGAGTTTCAGGTCGTTGGCCAGGATCTCGGTGGCGTAGCGCTTGGCGCCGGCGTCGTCGGTCCACTCGCGCGAACGGATGTTGCCTTCGACGTAGATCTGGCTGCCCTTGCGGATGAAGCGGTCGGCCACGTCGGCCAGGTTGCGCCACAGGGTTACGGTGTGCCATTCGGTGTGTTCCTTGGCTTCCTGGGTCTGGCGGTTGAAGATGCGTTCGGTGGTGGCCAGGCGCACCCGGGCCACTTTGACGCCGCTTTCGAGCGTGCGGATCTCGGGGTCGGCGCCCACGTTCCCTATCAGGATTACTTTGTTGATCATAAGGATTTCAGTATTTCTATAAACAGTTTATTCATTCTTTCGCCCGCCTTGGCGCCTTCGATCTGCACCTCTTCGTGGGTCGATTTGAGCCCCTCGAGGCCCATGTTGGTGATCACCGAAACGCCGAACACGGGGATTCCCATGTGGCGTGCGGCGATCACTTCGGGCGTGGTGGACATGCCCACCGTGTCGCCCCCGATGGCGCGGAAATAGCCGTATTCCTTCTGGGTTTCGAATGTGGGGCCCGTGCCGCCCACGTAGCAGCCGTATTGCAGTTTTATACCCTCTTTTTCGGCGACCTTTTTTGCCAGGGCGATCATCGCGGGGTCGTAGGCGTCGCTCATGTCGGGGAAGCGGGGTCCTAACTCGGCGATGTTGGGGCCGATCAGCGGGTTGGGGATCAGGTTGATGTGGTCCGTGATGACCATCAGGTCGCCCGTGCGGAAACCGGGGTTCACCCCGCCGCTGGCGTTGGACACGAACAGGCGCCCGATGCCCAGGAACTTCATCACCCGCACGGGAAAGACCACCTGCTGGGGTGTGTAACCTTCGTAGTAGTGGAAGCGGCCCTGCATGGCGACCACTTTTTTGCCGCCCAGCGAGCCGAATATCATGCGTCCGCGGTGGCCTTCGACCGTCGAAACGGGAAAACCGGGAATGTCGTGGTAGTCGATCTCGGCGGCGATGTCGATGCGGTCCACCAGGCCGCCGAGGCCGGTGCCGAGTATGATTCCTACCTGGGGCGTGAAGCCGCCCGAGCGCTCCTTAATGAAGGAGGCCGTACTTTGGATTTGATTTAACATTGTGGTCGAGTTTTCGTAAGAAATTCTGTTCGGAATATTCGATAAACGACATTTTGATCGGCATCAGGTAGAGCCGTTGCTGCAACAGCAGGGGGATGCGCTTGCGGTTGGTGAGCTTCACGGCGTCCTTTTCGGTCGTCACGATGATCGTCCCCTCGGGGGCCTCGCGCAGTTTGCGTTCCATGAGCGCCAGGTCGCGCATACGGTAGGGATGGTGGTCGGGAAAGATCAGCTTGTCGACCACCGTGTAGCGCTCCTCGACCGAGGCCACCATGGGCGCGGGATTGGCCACCCCGGCCATCACGATGACGTTGTGCCCGGCGAGGATCTTGTCCGTGGCCACATCGGCGAACAGGGGCGCGATCGAGCCGTTGCTGATGAACGAGAAGTAGAGCCGCTGGTAGGGGTACAGGCCGAGCGACTTGTTGACGATGCGCATGTTCAGCGCGTTGATGTCGGGCGGACATTTGGTAACCACCACAAAATGAGCCCTATGTAGTTGCGACGTGCTGTCGCGCAGGTCGCCCCACGGCAGCAGGTGGTCGTTGTAGAACGGTTTGGAGTAGTCCATCATCACGATGTTGACCCACGCCTCGACGCTGCGGAACTGGAAACCGTCGTCCAGCACGATCAGATTCACCTCGGGATGGATTGCGCGGATGCGGCGGATGCCCTCGTTGCGGTCTTCGCACACGGCCACCACCGCTTCGGGGTACTTCATCTTGATCTGCTTGGGTTCGTCGCCCACAGCCAGGAACGACGAGTCGACCTGCGCTTCGACGAAACCTTTCGTGCGCCGTTTGTAGCCCCGCGAGAGGAGGGCGACGTTGTAGCCGTGCGAAAAATGGTCGATCAGCAGCTCGGCCATCGGGGTCTTGCCCGTACCGCCCACCGCCAGGTTGCCCACGCACACGATGGGAATGTCGTACTCCTGCGCTGCGAAGACGCCCCAGTCATAGAACTTGTTGCGGATATGGATAACCATTCCGTACAACAGCGATAGGGGTGCCAACAGCGTTCTTATCATCGAATGCTTTATACAATCTTAGGGAAACCCCAGCCGTGGGACCTCCCGGAAAACCTCAAATTTACGGTAAATGATTGTAATATTCAAATTTTTGGCCGAAAAGGCATTTATTTTCCTGTCCGGACAAAAAAACAGACGCCCTTTGCAAGGCGCCTGTTGCTCTTCAGGGCTTCCCGTCACGGTACGTCCCCGGTTCATTTGGTTAGATTAGTTTTAGGTCAGTAAAGCAAAAACCTTTACATCGCTAATACAAATGTAGAAATAATTTCCGAAATACCAAATTTAGTCCGGAAAATGTTCGGTTTTGTGGTATCGCGACGCTTATCGGGTATTGCCGCACCTTTGTATTTTGATCATGCTTAGGGAGTCGCAGGCTTCGGCGAGGCGCAATTCGACCGCGTCCGACCGTGTTGTCTTAATTTTTTTGCAAAAGTAACATAAACCCTTATTCAACGATTAATTCATCGTTA
Organism: Rikenellaceae bacterium; assembly: GCA_031547705.1. Classification (GTDB taxonomy): domain Bacteria; phylum Bacteroidota; class Bacteroidia; order Bacteroidales; family Rikenellaceae; genus JAVBMJ01. Next base: position 9,045 of record JAVBRR010000020.1, read on the forward strand.
AAAATAGTTTATAATATCCGGTTCTTTGTAGTATGAAGACAAAAAGACGCAACGATGTATTGGTTCGATCGATTGTGAAAAAGCTAAAACAGGTCCGTGCGGAACGGGGGTTGACACAAGAGGTTGTGTTTTATGATACTAATCTGTTTATCAGCAGAATAGAAACCGGAAAACACTCCATCACGATTACAACCTTGTCAGACCTTTGCGACTACTACGGCATCACGCTCGGGGAGTTCTTCCGCGAGATAGAAAGTCATTGATTATTTGAGGGAAAGTTGCGGTTTGCCTGCAAACCACCGCGCCCGCCCCGATGGCATCCGAGGATGGCGGGACGGACGCGGCTGATGCGGAGGAACTATCAGACTACTATGTTGATGATCTTCCCGGGGACGAAGACGATCTTCCGGGGAGTTTTGCCTTCGAGGTAGCGGGCGGCGTTGTCGTCGGCCAGCAGCAGGGCCTCGGCCTCGGAGGGCGGGATGCCCAGGGGCAGGGTCTTTTTGAAACGCAACTTGCCGTTGACCGACACGGGGTATTCAAATTCATTCTCAACCAGATACGCTTCGTTGCACTCGGGGTAGGCCGCGTCGAAGATCGTCGCGTCGTGCCCCAGGGCCGACCACAGCTCTTCGGCGATATGGGGCGCGAAGGGGGCGAGCAGCACGGTAAGCGGCTCCAGGACAGCGCGTTTGTTGCACGTTCCCAGTTCGTTGAGGCAGATCATAAAGGCGCTCACCGAGGTGTTGAACGAGAAATTCTCGATGTCCTCGCGCACTTTTTTGATCGTCTTGTGGAGCGTTTTGAGCTCGTCCGCCGCGGGGGCTTCGCCGCTCACGGCCAGCACTCCGTCGCGGCCGTAGAACAGGCGCCAGAACTTGCGCAGGAACTTGTGTACGCCGTCTATACCGTTTGTGTCCCAGGGCTTTGCCTGCTCCAGGGGCCCGAGGAACATTTCGTACATACGCAGCGTGTCGGCGCCGTAGTTTTCGACGACGAGGTCGGGGTTCACCACATTGAACATCGATTTCGACATCTTTTCCACGGCCCAGCCGCAGACGTACTTGCCGTCCTCCAACTCGAATTCGGCCGTGGCGAACTCGGGTTGCCAGCGCCGGAACGCCTCGGTGTCGAGGATGTCGTTGCGCACGATGTTCACGTCGACGTGGATCTCCTGGGTGTCGTAGCGGTCCTTCAGCCCGAGCGACACGAAACGGTTGGTGCCCTTGACGCGGTAGACGAAATTCGAGCGCCCCTGGATCATCCCCTGGTTGACGAGTTTTTTAAACGGCTCTTCCTCACACACATAACCCAGGTCGTAGAGGAACATGTTCCAGAACCGCGAGTACATCAGGTGACCCGTGGCGTGTTCGATGCCGCCCACGTAGAGGTCGACGCTGCGCCAGTATTCGTTGGCCTCCCTGCCCACGAGCGCCTTGTCGTTGCGGGGGTCCATGTAGCGTAGGTAGTAGGCCGACGAACCGGCGAACCCGGGCATCGTGCTCAGTTCGTAGGGGTAACCCTCGGGTGTGTGCCATCCCGCCACGCGCGCCAGGGGCGGTTCGCCTTCGGCCGTGGGACCGAAATTCTCGATCGCGGGCAGCTCCAGCGGCAGTTTATCCAGTGCAAGCGGATAGGCTATGTCGTCCTTGTAGTAGATCGGGAAGGGCTCTCCCCAGTAGCGCTGGCGGCTGAAAATGGCGTCGCGCAGGCGGTAGTTCACCCGGGCTTTGCCCAATCCGCGCCGCTCCACTTCGGCGGGCATCGCTTCGATCGCCTCGGCTACATCCATCCCGTTGAGGAAATCCGAGTTGATTACTTTGCCCGATTTTGCGTCGTAGGATGACTCGCCGAGGTCGCCGCACTCCACGACGGGGATGATCGGAAGGCCGAAATGGCGGGCGAAAGCCCAGTCGCGCGAGTCGTGCGCGGGGACGGCCATGATGGCCCCCGTGCCGTAGCCGGCCAGGACGTAATCGCTGATGTAGATGGGTATTTCGGTGCCGTCGAACGGGTTGAGGGCGTAGCTTCCGGTGAAGGCGCCCGACACTCGTTTTGTTTCGGCAATACGTTCTCGTTCAGAGCGTTTCTTGGTTTCGGCGATGTAGTTTTCCACCTCGTCGCGGTGCTCCGCCGAGGTGAGCCCGGCCACCAGTTCGTGCTCGGGGGCGAGCACCATGAACGTGGCCCCGAAAATGGTGTCGGGGCGCGTCGTGAAGACCTCGATCTGCTCGTCGCGGCCCTTGACCGGGAAGAAGATCTGGGCGCCCTGGCTGCGGCCGATCCAGTTGCGTTGGATCTCCTTCAGCGACTCACTCCAGGTGAGGCGGTTCAACCCGTCCAGCAGCCTTTCGGCGTAAGCGGTCACCCTGAGCAGCCATTGTTTCATGCGCTTCTGCTCGACCGGATAGCCCCCGCGCACCGAAAGCCCGTCCTTCACTTCGTCGTTGGCCAGCACGGTCCCCAGTCCCGGACACCAGTTGACCATCGTGTCGGCGCGGAAGGCGAGGCGGTAGTTCTGCAGCACCTCCTCGCGCGCGGCCTCGTCCATGGCGTTCCATTCGGCGGCGGTGAAGGAGAGCGGGCGGGTGCAGGCCGCGTTGAGCCCTGCGCTGCCCTGGGCGGCAAAAACCTCCTTCAGTTCGGCGATGGGGCGCGCCTGCTTCGCGTCGTTGCAATAATACGACTCAAACATCTGGATGAAAGCCCATTGCGTCCAGTGATAATAGTCCGGTTCGCAGGTGCGTATCTCGCGGCTCCAGTCGTACGAAAAGCCTATTTTGTCCATCTGCTCGCGGTAGCGGCGGATGTTGTTTTCGGTGGTCACGGCGGGGTGTTGGCCCGTCTGGATGGCATACTGCTCGGCCGGCAGCCCGAAGGCGTCGTAACCCATCGGATGCAGCACGTTGAAGCCGCACAGGCGCTTGTAGCGCGTGTAAATATCCGAGGCGATGTACCCCAGCGGATGGCCTACATGCAAGCCTGCGCCCGAGGGGTAGGGAAACATGTCCAGCACGTAGAATTTGGGTTTCGAGGGGTCGGTCACCACGCGGTAAGTCCCGCGGCGTTCCCACTCCCCGTGCCATTTGGCCTCGATTTCTTTGAAATTGTAATCCATTATCTTGTTTTGTTGCAGAGAGGGCAAAATTAGGTTTTTTTCTACAAATTCCGTGTTCCCTTCCGATTTTTTGCGTGCGGCCGCCATTTCACAGAACTAAAATATTGATAATAATGTATTTATATAAATACGACAACCCATATAATAATATTTAACTATAAAATATTAAAAACCATAAAAAAATACAATAGACAATGGGCTGAAAAAGTCCCGAAACAGGCCAAAAATAACGCTTTATAGCCGAAAAAAGTTGGTGTGGCGCATTGTTGTTAGGGAATTGTTAGTATCTTTGCAGTCCATTTTGGATAATGGGAACGAGTAATTAACTACAACAAAAGGACAAAAAGTACGTAAAATGCCAACTATTCAACAGTTAGTACGCAAAGGAAGGGAGCGCCTCGAATTCAACAGCAAGTCGCCCGCCCTCGATTCGTGCCCGCAGCGCCGCGGCGTATGCGTGCGCGTGTACACGACAACACCCAAGAAACCCAACTCGGCGATGCGTAAGGTAGCCCGTGTGCGCCTGACCAACACCAAGGAGGTGAACGCCTACATTCCCGGCGAAGGCCACAACCTGCAGGAGCACTCGATCGTGCTGGTGCGCGGAGGCCGTGTGAAAGACCTGCCCGGGGTACGTTACCACCTGGTTCGCGGCGCGCTGGATGCAGCGGGTGTGGACGGACGCCGTCAGCGCCGTTCGAAGTACGGAAGCAAGCGCCCCAAACCAGGAGCTGCTCCCGCCAAGAAGAAATAACCTCCTCGGCCGGGTAAACGGCCGAAACGAAACAGGGCGGACAACCCGCCGAAAACAAAGGGGCGAAAGCCCTGAAGAAAACAAAAAACAATTTTAGCGAAACAAAACAATGAGAAAAACAAAGCCTAAAAAGCGAATTCTACTTCCGGATCCCAAGTTCTCCGATGTGCTTGTGACAAGGTTCGTCAACAACCTTATGCTGGACGGTAAGAAGAGTATTGCCTATGCGATTTTCTACGGAGCGTTGGATATCGTAGGCGAGAAGATGAAAGATGCTGACAAGGCCCCTCTCGACATTTGGCGTACGGCGCTCGAAAACATCACCCCTCAAGTGGAAGTCAAATCCCGCAGGGTTGGTGGAGCTACGTTCCAGGTGCCTATGGAGGTGAGACCCGAGCGCAAAATTTCATTATCCATGAAAAACCTTGTCCTTTACTCGAAGAAGCGCCCGGGACGAAGCATGTCCGAAAAACTGGCCGGCGAAATCATGGCCGCCTACAACCAGGAAGGTGCCGCATTCAAGCGTAAAGAGGAAATGCACCGCATGGCCGATGCCAACAAGGCGTTTGCCCATTTCAGAGCTTAGAAGAAGGGAGAAAGAGAGAAACGATGGCAAGAGATCTGAAATATACGCGGAATATCGGTATCATGGCGCACATCGACGCCGGCAAGACCACCACTTCCGAACGAATCCTTTTCTACACAGGCAAAACCCACAAGGTCGGCGAAACCCACGAAGGGACCGCCACGATGGACTGGATGGCGCAGGAGCAGGAGCGCGGTATCACCATTACCTCCGCTGCGACCACCGCATTCTGGAACTACAAGGACCAGACCTACCAGGTGAACATCATCGACACCCCGGGACACGTCGACTTCACGGTCGAAGTGGAGCGCTCGCTGCGCGTGCTGGACGGCGCCGTGGCGACGTTCTGCGCCGTGGGCGGTGTCGAGCCCCAGTCCGAAACCGTGTGGCGCCAGGCCGACAAATACAACGTGCCCCGCATCGGTTACGTCAACAAGATGGACCGCATCGGGAGCGACTTTCTGAACGTCTGCGCGCAGGTTAAAGAGCGCCTCGGAGCGAATGCGCTTCCGGTGGTGCTGCCCATGGGCCGCGAAGCCGATTTCTACGGGTTGGTAGACCTTATATATAATAGGGCTATCATCTACAACGACGACAAGAACGTCCGCGACAACTTCCACTACGAAGATATCCCCGCCGAGATGCAGGCCGAAGCCGCCGAATGGCGCGCCAAGCTCATCGAGGAGGTCGCTTCGGTCGACGAAGCGCTGATGGAGAAATTCTTCGAGGACGCCGACTCGATCACCGCCGACGAACTGATCGCCGCCATCCGCAAGGCTACCTGCCAGATGGTGATCGTTCCGATGCTGTGCGGCTCGTCGTTCAAGAACAAGGGCGTGCAGTTGCTGTTGGACTACATCATGGCATTCCTGCCCTCGCCCCTGGATATCGACGCCATCATCGGCACCGACCCCCGCACGGGCAAGGAAGTGTCGCGCAAACCGTCGGAAAGCGAGCCTTTCTGCGGATTGGCATTCAAGATCGCCACCGACCCCTTTGTGGGCCGCCTGGCATTTATCCGCGCTTACTCGGGCAAGCTCGATGCGGGTTCGTATGTGCTGAACACCCGTTCGGACAAGAAAGAACGCATCAGCCGCCTCTACCAGATGCACTCCAACAAACAGAACCCGATCGAATTCGTTCCGGCGGGCGATATCTGTGCGGCGGTGGGCTTCAAGGATATCCGCACGGGCGACACGCTGTGCGACGAAAAAGCACCTATCGTTCTGGAATCTATGACCTTCCCCGAGCCGGTGATCGGTTTGGCGGTGGAACCCAAGACCCAGAAAGACCTCGACAAGCTGGGCATCGCGCTGGGCAAATTGTCGGAAGAGGACCCCACCTTCACGGTGAAGACCGACCCCGACAGCGGCCAGACGGTGATCAGCGGTATGGGCGAGTTGCACCTCGAGATCATCGTCGACCGCCTGAGGCGCGAATTCGGCGTGGAGATCAACCAGGGCGCACCCCAGGTGAACTACAAAGAGGCCCTGACCGCTACCGTGCAGCACCGCGAGGTGTTCAAGAAGCAGACCGGCGGCCGCGGTAAGTTCGCCGACATCATCTTCGAAATCGGCCCCGCCGACGAAGGTGTGGTGGGCCTGCAGTTCGTCGACTCGGTCAAGGGCGGCAACATTCCCAAGGAGTACATCCCCTCGGTGCAGAAGGGCTTCGCAGCCGCTATGGCCAACGGGGCGCTCGCGGGCTTTATGATCGATAGCATGAAGGTTACGCTGCTGGACGGTTCGTTCCACGCGGTGGACTCCGACTCGCTGTCGTTCGAAATCTGCGCACGCAACGGTTTCCGCCAGTCGGCCCCCAAAGCCAAGTCGGTGATCATGGAACCGATCATGAGCGTCGAAGTGGTGACCCCCGAAGAGAGCATGGGCGACATCATCGGCGACCTGAACAAGCGCCGCGGCCAGATCTCGGGCATGGAATCCAAAGGTACGGCCCGCGTGGTGAAAGCCAAGGTGCCCCTTTCGGAGATGTTCGGTTATGTAACCGTGTTGCGTACCCTTTCGTCGGGCAGGGCTACCTCCTCGATGGAATTCTCCCACTTCGACGAAATCCCGGGCAGCATGGCCAAGGATATCATCGAGAAATCTTCGGGTCGTCACAACGAACTGGAATAGAGGTTAAAAGAGTAAAAAATAAAAATATGAGTCAAAAAATTCGCATTAAACTCAAATCGTACGATCACAACCTGGTCGACAAGTCGGCCGAGAAGATCGTCAAGACCGTCAAGAGTACGGGAGCAGTAGTGAGCGGTCCGGTGCCCCTTCCGACACAGAAGAAGATCTTTACGGTCAACCGTTCGACCTTCGTCAACAAGAAGGCCCGCGAGCAGTTCCAGCTGTGCACCTTCAAGCGCATCCTGGACATCTACTCCTCGACGCCCAAAACGATCGACGCGCTGATGAAGCTGGAGCTTCCGAGCGGTGTCGAGGTCGAGATCAAGGTGTGATAATCCGGCGATACCTTATTATATATAAGATCGACCGGAACAAAAACAACAAGAAACAGAAAACAACTCAATAAAAATGTCAGGACTAATAGGAAAAAAAATCGGAATGACTTCCGTTTTCGGTGCCGATGGTAAAAATATACCATGCACCGTTATTGAAGCTGGTCCATGTGTAGTTACGCAAATCAAGACGGTTGAGAACGATGGTTACTCGGCTGTTCAGATTGCCTATGACGAAATGAAAGAGAAAAACACCAGCAGCGGGCTGCTCGGCCACTTCAAGAAGGCCGGCACGACCCCCAAACGCCGCCTCGCGGAGTTCCGCGACTTCGATGCCGAATTGAAGGTGGGCGATGTACTTACCCTGGACGTATTCATGGACGACGACTGGTTGGACGTGACGGGAATCTCGAAGGGTAAAGGTTTCCAGGGCGTTGTGAAACGCCACGGTTTCGGTGGTGTGGGCGGACAGACCCACGGCCAGCACAACCGCCAGCGCAAGCCCGGTTCGCTCGGAGCTTCGTCTTATCCTTCGCGCGTGTTCAAGGGCAAACGCCTCCCCGGCCAGACCGGCGGCGACCAGGTGAAGGTTCTGAACCTGCGCATACTGAAGAAAATCCCCGAAAACAACCTGTTGCTCGTCAAGGGTTCGATTCCGGGAGCCAAAGGGTCTTACTTATTAATCGAGGACTAAACGATGGAATTAGCTGTATATAATATTTCAGGAGCGGAAACCGGCAAAAAGGTTACGCTCGCCGACGGAGTCTTTGCGGTAGAACCCAACGACCACGCCATTTGGCTCGACGTCAAGCAGTACCTCGCCAACCAGCGCCAGGGTACCCACAAAGCGAAACAACGCAATGAAATAGCCGGGTCGACCAAAAAACTCAAAAAGCAAAAAGGTACGGGCGGTGCTCGCGCAGGCAGCATCAAGAGCCCGTTGTTCCCGGGCGGAGGCCGCATTTTCGGTCCCGTACCCCGCGACTATAGCTTCAAGCTGAACAAGAAACTCAAACAACTGGCACGCCGCAGCGCCCTGAGCTACAAGGTTCAAGGCCAGGCTATCACGGTGGTGGAAGACTTCTCGTTCGAAACACCGAAAACCAAGTCGTTCCTCAGCGTGGCTTCGAGCCTGAAACTCGACGGCAAGAAATTGCTGGTCGTGCTGGGCGAAAGCGACGCCAATGTGATGCTTTCGGTGCGCAACCTTCCCAACGTGAAGGTGACGATCGCCTCGAACGTCAACACATACGATGTGATGAACGCCGGGCAGATCCTGATGGCCGAGAAAGCGGTAAATGTAATTAACGAAATGTTAGCGTAAACGAAGATGGAAGCATTGATTAAGCCTATATTGACCGAGAAAATGACGATTCAGGGCGAAAAACTGAACCGCTACGGTTTTATTGTCGATCCGCGAGCTAACAAATTGCAAATCAAGTCGGCCGTCGAAGAGATGTACGGCGTGGTGGTGACCAGCGTGAACACGATGTTCTACATGGGCAAGGACAAGAGCCGCTATACGAAAGCAGGTTTTCTGACCGGCCGCTCGAACCACTTCAAGAAAGCGATTGTTACGCTGAAAGACGGAGATAAAATTGATTTTTACAGTAATATCTAATCGAAATGGCAGTTAAAAAGTTTAAACCCGTAACTCCGGGTACAAGACATAAGATCACCGGTACGTTCGACGATATTACTTCGTCTTCGCCTGAGAAGTCGTTGCTGCGCCCCAAGAAAAACTCGGGCGGCCGCAACCAGACCGGAAAGATGACCGTGCGCTACATCGGCGGCGGACACAAACAAATGTACCGCCTGGTGGATTTCCGCCGCGCCAAGGACGGTATGCCCGCCGTGGTGAAAACCATCGAATACGACCCCAACCGCTCGGCGCGCATCGCGCTGGTGGTCTACAACGACGGATCGAAGAGCTACATCCTGGCCCCCAACGGCCTGAAAGTAGGCCAGACGATCCTCAGCGGCGCCGGTGTGGCCCCCGAAATCGGCAACACGTTGCCCCTGTCGGAGATCCCCCTGGGAACCGTGATCCACAACATCGAACTCTACCCGGGCCAGGGCGCCGTGATGGCACGCTCGGCCGGTACCTACGCACAGCTGCTGGCTCGCGAAGGTAAATTCGCTATTATCAAGCTCCCTTCGGGCGAAACCCGCATGGTGCTCGTAACGTGCCGCGCTACCGTTGGCGCGGTGTCCAATCCCGACCACAGCCTCGAACAACACGGTAAGGCAGGACGCCGCCGCTGGCTGGGCCGCCGCCCGCACAACCGCGGTGTGACGATGAACCCGGTCGACCACCCGATGGGTGGTGGCGAAGGTCGTTCGTCGGGCGGACACCCCCGTTCGCGCAAGGGTCTTCTGGCCAAGGGTTACAAAACCCGCGACCCGAAGAAGACTACTTCGAAATTCATTATCTCGAAAGGCAAGAAGTAGCCCACAGTTGATTGAAAATTAAAAAAATAATAGTCGAATGAGCCGTTCATTAAAAAAAGGACCATACATCGAACCCAAACTCGAGTCGAGGGTCGTCGCCCAGAACCAGAGCGGGAAGAAAGCCGTTATCAAGACCTGGTCGCGTGCAAGTATGATTTCTCCGGACTTCGTTGGGCAGACCATCGCAGTCCACAACGGGAATAAGTTTATCCCCGTCTACGTAACCGAAAACATGGTAGGCCACAAGCTGGGTGAATTCTCCCCCACGCGGAACTTCCGTGGTCACGCAGGAAACAAGAAAAAATAGTAGGAAATGGGTTCAAGAAAGAGCATAATGGCCGAGCAATACAAGGCCGAGAAGAAGCAGAAAGCGATCGCTATTCTGCGCGACTGCCCTACGAGCACGCGCAAGATGCGCATAGTGGCCGACACCGTGCGCGGCGTTGAAATCAACCGGGCGCTGGGAATCCTGCGTTATTCCAAGACGCAGGCCTCGGGCAAGATCGAGAAATTGTTACGTTCGGCGATCGCCAACTGGGAAGCGAAGAACGAAGGCCAGAGGCTGGAAGACACCCCGCTCTGCGTCAAGGAGATCTTCGTCGACGGCGGCCGCATCCTGAAACGCATCCAGCCCGCGCCCCAGGGTCGCGCGCACAGGATCCACAAGCTTTCGAACCACGTTACGATCGTTGTAGACAAACTGATAACCGAAGAAAAAAAGTAAACAGATGGGACAAAAAGTTAATCCGATATCAAACCGCCTGGGCATCATCCGGGGTTGGGATTCCAACTGGTACGGCGGCAAGGACTTCTCGACGAGGCTCGTGGAAGACAACAAGATCCGCAAGTACCTGAACACCCGTCTGGCAAAAGCGAGTATTTCGAAGATCATCATCGAACGCACCCTGAAGCTGGTAACCGTCACCATCTCGACCGCCCGTCCCGGCATCATCATCGGACGCGGAGGCACCGAGGTCGACAAGCTGAAGGAAGAACTCAAGAAGCTGACCGGCAAAGAGGTACAGATCAATATTTTCGAGGTGAAACGTCCCGAAGTGGATTCGGTGATCGTGGGCCAGAACATCGCCCGCCAGCTCGAAGGCCGCATCTCGTACCGCCGCGCCGTGAAGACCGCCATCGCCTCGACGATGCGCATGGGCGCCGAAGGGATCAAGATCCAGATCTCGGGCCGCGTGGGCGGCGCCGAAATGGCCCGCAGCGAAACCTACAAGGAAGGCCGCATACCTTTGCACACCTTCCGCGCCGACGTGGACTACAGCCTCTCGGAAGCGTTGACCAAAGTGGGTATCCTGGGGATCAAGGTGTGGGTCTGCACGGGCGAAGTATACGCCAAACGCGACCTGTTCGAAATCCAGGGCTCGAGCGCTTCGGGCATGCAGGGCGGCGGATCCCAGGGCGGCGGACGCCCCCGTGGCGACCGCGGCGAACGTGGTGACCGCGGCGACCGCGGGGATCGCGGAGGCAAACGCCGTCGTCCGAACAACAATAACCGATAGAAAAAAAGAGAACAGATATGTTACAGCCTAAGAAAACAAAATTCCGCAGAATGCAGAAAGGCCGCATGAAGGGTCTTGCCCAGAGGGGCAACCAGCTTGCGTTCGGTTCTTTCGGCATCAAGGCGCTGGAATCCACCTGGATCACCGGACGGCAGATCGAAGCCGCCCGCCAGGCCATCGTGCGCCACATGAAACGCGAAGGCCAGATCTGGATCAGGATCTTCCCGGATAAGCCGATCACGAAAAAACCCGCCGAAGTACGTATGGGTAAGGGTAAAGGTGCGCCCGAAGGATTCGTGGCCCCGGTAACGCCCGGCCGTATCCTGATCGAAGCGGAAGGCGTGCCTTTCGAAGTGGCCCAGGAAGCCCTTCGCCTCGGCGCCCAGAAACTCCCGATCACCACCAAGTTCATCGTCCGCCGCGACTACACCGAAACCTCAATCTAAGACGAAGAGATGAAAACTGCAGAAATCAAAGAACTCTCAGTGGCCGACCTGACCGAGCGCATCGCTACGGAAAAGGCCAACCTGATGCGGTTGAAACTCAACCACAAGACCTCTCCGATCGAAAACCCGACGGTGATCCGCAAATCGCGCAGAGATATCGCTCGAATGCTTACTATTCTGAGCCAAAAGCAAACCGTTAAATAAATGCACGCTATGGAAAGAAATCTGAGAAAAGAGCGTATCGGTGTGGTTACCAGCAACAAGATGGACAAAACCATCGTGGTGGCCGTCAAAAGGAAAGTGAAACATCCGATCTACGGCAAGTTCGTCAACAAGACAACCAAGTTCATGGTTGCCGACGATGTGAACACCGCAGGCGAAGGCGACACCGTGAAGATCATGGAAACACGCCCCCTGAGCAAGACCAAACGCTGGAGATTAGTAGAAATTATTGAAAGAGCTAAATAGCCATGATACAACAAGAAAGCAGACTTATAGTGGCCGACAACAGCGGTGCGAAGGAGGTCCTTTGCATCCGGGTGTTGGGCGGCACGAGGAAGCGCTACGCATCGATCGGCGATAAGATCGTCGTGACGGTGAAGAGCGCGACCCCTTCGGGCGATATGAAAAAGGGAACGGTGTCCAAGGCGGTGGTCGTGAGGACCAAAAAAGAGATCCGCCGTGCGAACGGTTCCTACATCCGCTTCGACGACAACGCGGTGGTGTTGCTCAACAACCAGGGCGAAATACGCGGCACGCGTATCTTCGGCCCCGTGGCCAGGGAACTGCGCGACCAGTATATGAAGATCATTTCTCTCGCCCCCGAAGTATTGTAAACAATTTATAGTAAAGAAGATGTCAACCAAATTGCATATCAGAAAAGGGGATACCGTTTACGTAAATGCCGGCGACGACAAAGGTAAACAGGGTAAGGTTCTCGAAGTACTGGTGAAAGAGGAACGCGCCATTGTCGAGGGCCTCAACATCATTTCGAAACACACCAAGCCCAACGCCAAAAGCCCCCAGGGTGGTATCGTGAAGCAGGAAGCTCCGATCCACATCTCGAATCTTCAGCCGCTGGATCCCAAGTCGGGCAAAGCTACCCGCATCGGCCGCAAGCTGAACGATAAAAACAAATATGTCCGTTACGCTAAAAAGTCAGGGGAGGAGATCAAATAATGGCATACCAAACTACGCTTAAGACACAGTACAGGGAGAAGATCGTTGCCTCCCTGATGAAAGAGTTCTCGTACAAGACCGTCATGCAGGTCCCCAAACTCCAGAAGATCGTCATCAACCAGGGTATGGGCCAGGCTATCGCCGACAAGAAACTGTTGGACGTGGCTGCCGCCGAACTGACCCAGATCACCGGCCAGAAAGCCGTGGTGACCAAATCGACGAAGGATATCTCGAACTTCAAACTCCGTAAGGGCATGCCCATCGGGGTGAAAGTGACGCTTCGCGCCGACATGATGTACGAATTCCTCGAAAGGCTGATCGCCGTGGCACTGCCCCGCATCCGCGACTTCAAAGGGATCAACGACAAGTTCGACGGCCAGGGCAACTACACCCTCGGGATCACCGAACAGATCATCTTCCCCGAAATCGAGATCGACAAGATCACCAAGATGTTCGGTATGGAGATCACGTTCGTGACCTCGGCCCCGACCGACGCCGAAGCCCTCGCCCTGTTGCGCGAATTCGGCCTTCCGTTCAAGAACATCAAGAAAACAGCGACCGCCGAATAATTCAAATAAAGAGAAAAAATGGCAAAAGAATCGATGAAAGCACGCGAGGTCAAACGCCTCAAACTCGTGCAGAAATACGCCGCCAAACGCGCCGCCCTGAAAGAAGCCGGCGACCAGGTGGGCCTCTCGAAACTTCCGCGCAACTCCAACCCCGTGCGCCTGCACAACCGCTGCCAGATCACCGGCCGCCCCAAGGGTTACATGCGCCTGTTCGGGATCAGCCGTATCCAGTTCCGCGAAATGGCTTCGAACGGGTTGATCCCGGGCGTTAAGAAGGCGTCGTGGTAATCGGCCGCGCGCTGACGAGCAAAGAATACAATTTAACTAATTCGGATAAAAAACAATGACTGATCCTATTTCAGACTTCCTGACCCGAATCAGGAACGCGGTGAAAGCCAACCACAAGGTGGTTGAAGCTCCCGCATCGAAGATCAAGCAGGAGATCACAAAAATCCTGTACGAGCAAGGCTATATCCTTGCTTACAAAATGGATACGGATGCAAAAGGGCACCCGATCATCAAGATCGCGCTCAAGTACCACGCCGAAACCAAAACCAACGCCATCAAGGGCCTCAAACGGGTGAGCCGTCCGGGCCTGCGCCGCTATTCCGACGTGGACCACATGCCCAAAGTGCTCAACGGCCTGGGTATCGCCATCGTGTCGACCTCCAAAGGGGTGATGACCGACAAAAAGGCGCGCCAGGAGAACGTCGGCGGCGAAGTATTGTGCTATATCTATTAAAATTAAGACTTTAGAAAATGTCAAGAATTGGAAAATTACCTGTAAACTTGCCTGCCGGAGTGACTGTAACGATCGCTGACGGCAACGTGGTGAGCGTGAAAGGACCTCTCGGCACCCTGAGCCAGAAAGTGGACTCGGATATCACGGTGTCCGTCGAGGATGGCGTATTGACAGTTACACGTCCTACGAACCAGCCCCGTCACCGCTCGATGCACGGATTGTACCGTGCGCTGATCAACAACATGGTTGTCGGCGTTTCGACGGGCTACGAAATCAAACAAGAGTTCGTGGGCGTTGGATATAAAGTGGAAGCCAAAGGCCAGATCATCGAAATGAGCCTCGGTTACTCCCACGACATTCACCTGATGATCCCCGACGAGGTTAAGGCCGAAGCCGTGACCGAAAAGAAGGGAAACCCGATCCTCACGCTCCGCAGCATCGACAAGCAGCTCGTGGGCCAGGTGGCGGCTAAGATCCGCTCGCTGCGCAAGCCCGAACCCTACAAAGGCAAGGGTATCAAGTTCGTAGGCGAAACGCTGCGCCGCAAGGCCGGCAAGAGCGCTAATGCCAAATAGTAAAAAACAGTAGACTATGTCATTGGATAAAATCAAAAGAAGAGAGAGGATCAAAATGCGCATCCGCAAGACCATCAGCGGCAGCGCGACGCGTCCTCGTATGTCTGTATTCCGCAGCAACAAGCAGATCTATGTGCAGCTGATCGACGACCTTTCGGGTAAGACCCTCGTGGCCGCTTCGTCGGTCGAGAAGGACGTGGTGGAAAAAGTGAAAGGCATGCCCAAAGCCGACGTGTCGGCCGTTGTAGGCAAGCTGGCTGCCGAACGCGCTATAGCAAAAGGTATTACGGAAGTAGCTTTCGACCGTAACGGTTACCTGTACCACGGTAGAGTTAAAGTATTGGCTGACGCTGCCCGTGAAGGTGGCCTTAAATTCTAAGCAAGCATGTCAAAAGAGAACATAAAGAAAGTTAGAACGAGCGACCTCGAACTGAAGGACCGCCTGGTGGCTATCCAGCGCGTGACCAAGGTGACCAAAGGGGGACGCACATTCAGTTTTTCGGCCATCGTCGTGGTGGGTAACGAAAACGGCATCGTGGGTTACGGCCTCGGTAAGGCGAGCGAAGTGACCGCCGCTATCGCCAAGGGCGTGGAAGACGCCAAGAAGAACCTGGTGAAGATCCCGGTCCTGAAGGGCACCATTCCCCACAAGCAGGAAGCCGCTTACAGCGGTTCGCTGGTGATGATCCGCCCGGCAGCGCCCGGTACGGGAGTCATCGCGGGCGGTGCCATGCGCGCCGTGTTGGAAAGCGTAGGCATCCACAACGTGCTGGCCAAGAGCAAAGGTTCGTCGAACCCCCACAACCTGGTGAAGGCAACGATCGCAGCCCTGATGGAGCTGCGCGACGCCCACACCGTGGCCCAGGTTCGCGGCATTTCGCTCGACAAAGTGTTTAACGGTTAATACGATACGAACATGGCAAAATTGAAGATAACGCAGACCAAAAGCCGTATCGGCCAGACCAAACTCCAGTGCGCCAACCTCGACGCGCTGGGACTTCGCAAGATGAACCAGAGCGTGCAGCACGACGATTCGCCCATTATCCTGGGTATGATCGAAAAGGTGCACCACCTGGTGAAGGTCGAAAAAGTAAAGTAGTTGTAGAACCAATAACAGTTCAAGATAATGGATTTAAGTAATCTGAAACCCGCAGCAGGGTCGACGAAAAGCGAAAAGAGAATCGGACGCGGACAGGGTTCGGGCCGTGGCGGCACATCGACGCGCGGCCACAAGGGAGCACAGTCCCGCTCGGGTTATTCGCGTAAACTGGGCTTCGAAGGGGGCCAGATGCCCTTGCAGAGGCGCCTGCCCAAGTTCGGTTTCACGAACCTCAAAAGGGTGGAGTACAAGCCTATCAACCTCTCGGTGATCGAAGAGTTGGCCGCCAAGAAGAACCTCAAGGCGGTGAACATCGAAACGCTCATCGAAGCAGGCTTCGTGGCGAAGAACGACCGGGTGAAGATCCTCGGCAACGGGACCCTCACGAAAGCCCTGGAAGTTACGGCCCACGCTTTTTCGAAGTCGGCCGTGGCCGCTATCGAAGCCCAAAAGGGTACGGTAACCAAATTGTAATCGAACCATTAGACGGCGGTAATAATGAAAAAACTAATTGAAACAATCAAAAATATATTTAAGATCGAGGAACTGCGCCAGAGAATTCTCTATACGCTGGGACTCCTTCTTATCTATAGGTTTGGTAGTTTTGTGGTGATCCCGGGGATCAACCCCGAAGCGCTGGGCGCGCTCAAATCCCAGGTGGAAGGCAACGGTCTGTTGGGCCTGCTGAACATCTTCTCGGGAGGCGCTTTCCACAACGCTTCGATCTTCGCCCTGGGGATCATGCCCTACATCTCGGCCTCGATCGTTATCCAGCTCCTTGGAATCGTAGTTCCCTACTTCCAGAAGCTGCAGAAAGAGGGTGAGAGCGGGCGCCGCAAAATCAACCAATGGACCAGGTACCTGACCATCGGAGTGTTGCTGCTCCAGGCCCCGGCTTACCTGACCAACCTCCACACCCAACTGCCCGAAGCAGCCTATGTGCTGGGCAAGAGCAGCTTCCTGTTCGAGATCGTTGCGACCGTGGTACTCATTGCGGGTACGATGTTCGTGATGTGGCTGGGCGAGAAGATCACCGACAAGGGGATCGGTAACGGCGTTTCGCTGATCATCATGGTCGGTATCGTCGCCCGTCTGCCCCACGCGCTGCTGGCCGAAGCCAACACCCGTTTCACGGAATCTACCGGGGGGGTGGTGATGCTGGTGGTCGAGTTGGTGATGCTGTTCCTGGTTTTTTGCGCTACGATCGCGCTGGTGCAGGCCGTACGGAAAATCCCCGTGCAGTATGCCAAGCGTATCGTGGGTAACAAACAGTACGGCGGTGTGCGCCAGTACATTCCCTTGAAGATCAACGCTGCCGGTGTGATGCCCATCATCTTCGCACAGGCGCTGATGTTCATTCCCATGATCTTCCAGCGCGTGGAGTGGATGCAGGGGTTTGTGGCGGCATTCAACAACTACACAGGTTTCTGGTATAACCTGGTATTTGGCTTGCTGGTGGTCGCGTTTACCTATTTCTACACTGCGATCACCGTGAATCCCAACATGATGGCCGAAGACATGAAACGCAACGGCGGATTTATCCCCGGCGTGAAGCCCGGCAAAAAGACGGTCGACTACATCGACACCATCATGACGAGGATCACCCTCCCGGGCTCGATCTTCCTGGCTATCGTGGCAATTTTGCCTTCGTTCGCCTCGAAGCTGGGCATCGACCGGCAGTTCGCGCTCTTCTACGGAGGGACGTCGCTGCTGATCCTGGTGGGCGTGGTGCTCGACACCCTCAAGCAGATCGAGAGCTACCTGCTCCTGCGCCACTACGACGGGCTGATGAAGACCGGACGTATCAAGGGACGCTCGTAAGGCTCGCGGTACAGCAAACAAAGAGTTCTTTAAAAAGGAGGCCGGAAGGTTGGAAATAGGGCGACAGGGGCGGTTTTCGTAGCCCCGGATGCCGGAAAATTTTGAAGACCGGAAGGATTTCTGAAATGATTGAGATAAAAAACAAGGAAGAAGTGGAACTGCTGCGCGAGAACAACGCTCTCGTGTCGCGCACCCTGGCCGAGGTCGGTAAAATGATCCGCCCGGGAGTGACCACCAAAGAACTGGACCGCGTAGCGGAGGATTTTATCCGTTCTCACGGAGCAGTTCCCGGATTCCTTGGGTACAACGGCTACCCGGCCACGCTGTGCGTGTCGGTGAACGAGCAGGTTGTACACGGCATTCCGTCGGACTACGCCCTCAGGGAAGGCGATATAGTTTCGGTAGACTGTGGCACATTTATGAAGGGGTTTTATGGCGATTCCGCCTATACATTTGCGGTGGGAGAGATAGATTCGCTGACGGCGAAACTACTCGAGGTGACCAAAGAAGCTCTTTATAAAGGTGTCGCACAGGCTGTGGCGGGTAATCGCGTAGGCGATGTATCCGCAGCTGTGCAGGCAACAGCCGAAGCGAACGGTTTCTCGGTGGTGCGTGAATTGGTGGGCCACGGGCTCGGGCGCAAGATGCACGAGAGCCCCGAAGTCCCCAATTATGGAGCGCGAGGCAGGGGGCCCTTGTTAAAAGAGGGTATGGTAATCTGCATCGAGCCCATGATCAACGCAGGCTCGAAGGCCGTGGTCTTCGAGCAGGACGGATGGACGGTACGCACGCGCGACCGGCGCCCCTCGGCACACTACGAGTTTGCCGTGGCGGTGGGACGCGGGAGTGCGGATGTGTTGACAAACTTTGAAATCATCGAAGCCGCGATCCCTGCAGTGGGGGTGCGGGCTTAAAAACAAGACTCTATGGCAAAGCAAACTGCTATTGAAAAGGACGGGACGATCACCGAGGCGCTGTCGAACGCGATGTTTCGCGTCGAGTTGGACAACGGCCACGTGATCACCGCCCACATCTCGGGAAAGATGCGGATGCACTACATCAAAATCCTCCCGGGAGATAAGGTGAAAGTCGAAATGTCGCCCTACGATCTGACCAAGGGGCGCATCTCTTTCCGTTACAAGTAAAAGATTAAAAAAGTAGAATTTCTATCATGAAAGTTCGTACATCGATCAAGAAGCGCTCGGAAGATTGCAAGATCGTCAAGCGCAAAGGCAGGCTCTACGTAATCTGCAAAAAGACCCCCAAATTCAAACAGCGCCAGGGGTAGGCGTACCCGTTTGCCCGGGGCGTGCGACACAATCAGGCGGTGATCCCGCGAGGTTTTTGTGTCGGGGCGTCCGGGGCGGTAAAAAACTAAAAAACAGATCAGAAATTTATGGCACGTATAGTTGGTGTAGATTTACCTAAAAACAAGCGGGGAGAGATAGGACTGACCTATATCTACGGCATTGGCCGCAGCACCTCGCGCAAGATCCTCGACATGGCCGGGATCGACTACAATATCAAAGTCCAGGACTGGAATGACACGCAGGTCGCAGCGATCCGCGGCGCCATTGCCGACAGCGGCATCAAGGTCGAAGGCGAATGCCGCTCGATCGTCCAGCTGAACATCAAACGACTGATGGACATCGGTTGCTATCGCGGCATCCGCCACCGCCTGGGCCTTCCCACGCGCGGCCAGAGCACGAAAAACAACGCCCGCACCCGCAAGGGACGCAAGAAAACAGTCGCAAACAAGAAAAAAGCAACTAAGTAATAATTGATTATGGCAAAGAAGACAGTAGCAGTCAAGAAGAAGGTTGTGAAGGTGGGGGCTCAGGGCAATGTGTATGTCCACTCCTCATTCAACAATGTGATCATCACCATCACCAACGAGGTGGGTGAGGTTATCAGCTGGAGTTCTGCCGGTAAGATGGGTTTCCGCGGGTCGAAGAAAAACACGCCCTACGCCGCCCAGACCGCAGCCGCCGATTGTGCAAAAGTTGCTTACGATATGGGACTTCGCAAGGTGAAAGTCTATGTAAAAGGCCCGGGTTCGGGACGCGAGTCCGCTATCAGGACCGTCCACGGCGCAGGGATCGAGGTGACCGAGATCGTCGACGTCACGCCGATGCCGCACAACGGATGCCGCCCGCCCAACCGCCGTCGCGTGTAAGGCTGCATAGAACCAACGAAGAACAATCAAAAAGTGTAAAACAATGGGAAAATACATAGGACCAAAATCAAAAATCGCGCGCAAATTCGGCGAAGCGATCTTCGGGGCGGACAAAGCGTTTGAGAAGAACAACTACCCTCCCGGACAACACGGGCTGAACCGTAAACGCAAGAAAGTGTCGGAATACGGCGTCCAGCTCAAAGAAAAACAGAAAGCCAAAGCTACCTACGGCCTGCTGGAACGCCAGTTCCGCAAGACGTTCGAGGAAGCCGCACGCGTAGGGGGCATCACGGGTGAAAACCTGCTCAAGCTGCTCGAATGCCGCCTGGACAACGTGGTTTACCGCCTGGGCATCGCGCCCACGAGGGCCGCAGCGCGCCAGCTGGTGTCGCACCGCCACATCACCGTCAACGGCGAGGTGGTGAACATTCCCTCGTACAGCCTCAAAGTGGGCGACGTGGTGAGCGTGCGCGAAAAATCGAAGAGCCTCGAAGTAATCCAGGATTCGCTCTCCGGCGGCCGCAAGAGCCGTTACGCGTGGCTGGACTGGAACCAGGAAACCCTCACCGGCCGCTTCCTGCAGAAACCCGAAAGAGAAGACATTCCCGAAGCAATCAAGGAACAACTCATCGTCGAATTGTACTCTAAGTAAAAAATAACCGTTATGGCAATATTAGCATTCCAGAAGCCTGAGAAGGTTATCATGCTCGAATCCACATCCAGCTACGGGACGTTCGAATTCCGTCCGCTGGAGCCCGGGTTCGGGATCACCGTAGGCAATGCCTTGCGCCGCATCCTGCTCTCCTCGCTGGAGGGTTATGCGATCACTACGGTCAAGGTCGCGGGCGTGGACCACGAGTTCACGGCTATCCCCGGGGTTATGGAAGGTATGATAGAGATCATCCTCAACCTCAAGCAGGTACGTTTCCTGCGCACGGTCGAGAGCGTCGACAGCGAAAAGGTGACGATCTCGGTCGCCGGCCAGAGCGAACTTACCGCCGGGTACATCTCGAATTTCCTTTCGAGTTTCAAGGTGCTCAATCCCGAACTGGTGATCTGCCGCCTCTCACCCGACACCAAACTCCAGATGGACATCACCATCGGTAAGGGCCGCGGTTATGTGGCTGCCGAGGAGAACCGTCCCGCCGAGGCCGAATTCGGCCTGCTGCCGATCGACTCGATCCACACGCCGATCAAGAACGTGAAGTACTCGGTCGAAAACTACCGCGTGGAGCAGAAGACGGACTACGAAAAGTTGAACCTTGAGATCACCACCGACGGTTCGATCCATCCGAAAGAGGCGCTCAAAGAGGCCGCCAAGATCCTGATACACCATTTCATGCTCTTCTCCGACGAGAAGATCACGATCAACATGGAAGAAACCAGCGCTACCGAAGAGTTTGACGAAGAGGTGCTGCACATGCGCCAGCTGCTGAAGATGAAACTCTCGGACCAGGACCTCTCGGTGCGTGCGTTGAACTGCCTGAAAGCCGCCGAAGTGGAAACACTGGGCGACCTGGTACGCTTCAACCGCAACGACCTGCTGAAGTTCCGCAACTTCGGCAAGAAGTCGCTCACCGAGTTGGACGACCTGCTCAACTCGCTGAAACTCCATTTCGGAATGGATGTATCGATCTATAAACTTGATAAAGACTAAGTAAACCATGAGGCACAATAAGAAAGTAAATCATCTCGGCCGCCAGAGCGCACACCGTAAAGCGTTGATGGCCAATATGGCGACCTCACTGATTCTCCACAAGAGGATCAACACGACCCTCGCCAAAGCCAAAGCCCTGCGCGGCTATGTCGAACCGGTGATCACCAAGTCGAAAGACGATACGACCCACGCACGCCGCACGGCATTCAGCTACCTCAAGAGCAAGGAGGCCGTTACGGAACTGTTCCGCAACATCGCGCCCCGCGTGGCCGACCGTCCGGGAGGGTACACCCGCATCCTGAAGACCGGTTTCCGTTTGGGCGACGCCGCCGAAATGTGTATCATCGAACTGGTGGACTTCAACGAAACCTACAACGCCAGCGCTCCCGCAGCCAAGGCCAAGACGCGCCGCAGCCGCAGCGCCGGTGCCGCCAAAGCCGAGGGTGCGAGCGATGCCGCCGTCGTTGAAGGAGCCGTTGCAGAAGGAGCCGAAGTGGAAGCCAAGCCCGCCGCAGCGCCCAAAGTAGCCAAAAAACCGGCTGCCAAGCCTGCCGCCAAGGCCGGTGCCAAACCCACGGCCCGCAACACGGCAGCTAAAACCTCCGGCTCGAAAGCCGCCACAGGCAAGAGTACCGTAGCCCGCAAGGCGCAGTAGCGTTTCGCACTATAATCGACAACGAACGGGCTGCTCCTGCAAAAGGGCGGCCCGTTCTTAATTTTCAGGCAATGAAAAAGACGATAATTCTTTTATTGACAATATTTTGCTGCGTAGCATCCCGGGCGCAGAGCCGCGGCGACGCCGCCATGTCGGGACGCCAGTTCTATGTCGAAATGGGGGGCGCGGGGGTGCTGTTCTCGGCCAATTTCGACAGCCGCTTCGTGGCGGGCAACTCCCTGGGATTCGGTTTCCGGATCGGGGCGGGTTTCGGCACGGGCCGAACGGCCAGCAGCGACGGAGATATCCGTTCCTACATGACTTTTCCCGTGGGGTTGAACTATGTTTTTGGCAAAAGCACCTCGCCGCACACGTTTGAAGTGGGGGCGGGAGCGACTTTCATCGCCCAGAAGGTCGAATTGTATTCCTACCATTTCCGGCGTGATTACGGCAACGTGATCGGCCATTTCTCGTTTATGTACCGCCGCCAACCCATAGACGGGGGATTCACCTGGCGCATCGGCTTCACGCCCATCATAGGTACCTCGGGCGATATCATACCCTCGGGGGCAGTCGGCGTCGGGTACTCTTTCTGACAAACCGCGCCGGGTTACCGCCGGAAGGTGAAATATTTCTGGGCGAGGTAGCTGTAGACGGTCGTGACACCCGTGGAGAGGAGTTTCGAAGGGGTGGGGAACAGGCCGAGGGCGTCGACGAAGAGTTTCATGCAGCCGTAGTTGAGCAGCAGCGACCCGCACACGGCCAGCGCGTAACGCATCAGCTGGGTGCTGCCGCGCAGGGGCGAACGGCGGAAGGCGATGTGTTTGTTGAGCCAGAAACCGTTGAAAAACGTGATGGGAAAAACGAGGATCAGCGCGGCGATGTGCCCCGAAATGGCGTAGAATCCCAGGTCGAGCGTGCTCTCGTCGAAGATATAATGAAAGGCGATGTAGTAGAGCAACGGGTCGAGGACGACGTAATTCAGTACGCCGCAGACCCCGTAGCGGAATGTCTCCAGCGGCATTATGCGCCGCACGGGAGGAATGTAGAGCGTGTCGATCACCCGGGTGATCAAGGCCGCCAACGGCCCCCGGGCTTTATTTCTCTTTTTCATCCGGAACCATCTTTTCAGCCTCGGCCTGCAGGGCGTACATCCGGTCGCGGTGGCGTGCGGCGGCGATGAAATCCTTGCGCTGGGCGGCCTGGTCCATCAGCAGGCGCTCGGCCTCGATGGCCTGGTCGATATCCTCGGCCGTTTCGTATTCGCCGCGGCGGTCGGCCGCCAGGGCGTAACCCCCGCCCAGGGGATAGAGGACGGTCGTGTCGTCCGCCGCAGCGGGTTGGGGCGCTTCGTTGCGGATGGCCTGGGTGGGCACTATCTCGTTTGCCATCAGATAGTTCAATTGTTTGTCGCGCCGGCGGCTGCTCTCGGCTATCGCGTCGAGCATCGAGTCGGTGCGTTTGTCGCCGTAGAGGATCACCTCGCCCCGGACGTTGCGGGCGGTGCGCCCGGCGGTCTGGGTGAGCGAGCGGGCGTTGCGCAGGAATCCCTCCTTGTCGGCGTCCATGATCGCTACGAGCGACACCTCGGGCAGGTCCAGCCCTTCGCGCAGGAGGTTGACGCCGATCAGTACGTCGAATTCACCGCTGCGCAGGCCTTCGAGGATCGCGACCCGCTCGAGGGTTTCGACCTCGGAGTGGATGTAGCGGTTGGCGATATCCATGCGTGTGAGGTATTTCGACAGCTCTTCGGCCATGCGTTTGGTGAGGGTGGTGACCAGCACCCGTTCGCGGCGTTCGGTGCGGGTGCGGATCTCGTCCATCAGGTCGTCGATCTGGTTGTCGGTAATGCGGATGTTCATCGGCGGGTCGATCAGGCCGGTGGGACGGATCAGTTGTTCCACGAGGATACCTTCGGATTTGATTATTTCGTAGTCGGCCGGCGTGGCGCTCACGTAGATGGTCTGGCCGGCCAGTTGTTCGAATTCCTGGAATTGCAGGGGGCGGTTGTCGATGGCCGCGGGGAGGCGGAAGCCGAAGTCGACCAGGTTGCGTTTGCGCGAGTAGTCGCCCCCGTACATCGCCCGGATCTGGGGGATGGTGACGTGGCTTTCGTCGACCACCAGCAGGTAGTCTTCGGGGAAGTAGTCCAGCAGGCAGAAGGGGCGGGTTCCGGGCTCGCGTCCGTCGAGGTAGCGCGAGTAGTTCTCGATGCCCGAGCAGTAGCCCAACTCCTTGATCATCTCGAGGTCGTACTCGACGCGCTGCTTGATGCGCTGCGCTTCGAGGTGCTTGCCTTGCTCCTCGAAGAACTTGATCTGCTCGCCCAGGTCGAGCTGGATCTGGCGGATGGCGGCCTCGGTTTTCTCCTTGGTGGTCACGAAGAGGTTGGCCGGGTAGATCGTCACGCGGTCGAGTTTTTCGAGGCTCTGGCCGCTCGCGGGATCGATCGAGGCGATCGAATCGACCTCGTTGCCGAAAAACGCGATGCGGTAGCACGCGTCGCCGAAAGCCGGTTTCACGTCGACCGTTTCGCCGTTCACGCGGAACGTGCCGTTGG
Source organism: Rikenellaceae bacterium (assembly GCA_031547705.1). Lineage (GTDB taxonomy): Bacteria > Bacteroidota > Bacteroidia > Bacteroidales > Rikenellaceae > JAVBMJ01. The sequence continues at coordinate 33,417 of JAVBRR010000020.1, forward strand.
TGAGTTCCGTCTCGGTGCGGGTGTACTGGGCGCCCACCAGCGAGTAGAAAAACTGCTTGCGGCTGAGGCTTTCGCCCTTTTCGAGTTTGATGGCCGTGGCGTTGAAATCCTCGGGGTTGCCGATGCCGTAGAGGCACGAAACGCTCGCCACGACGATCACATCCCTGCGTCCCGAGAGCAACGCCGAGGTGGTTTCCAGCCGCAGGCGCTCGATCTCTTCGTTGATCGAGAGGTCTTTTTCGATGTAGGTGTTGCTGGCCGGCAGGTAGGCTTCGGGCTGGTAGTAGTCGTAGTAGGAAACGAAGTAGCAGACCACATTTTCGGGGAAGAACCCCGCGAGTTCCTTGTAAAGCTGGAAGGCGAGGGTTTTGTTGTGGCTCAGCACCAGCACGGGACGCCCCAGGCGGGCGATCACGTTGGCGATGGTGAACGTCTTGCCCGAACCCGTCACCCCCATCAGCGTCGTGTGCCCGAGATGGTCCTTTATCAGGCGGATCAACTCCTCGATCGCCTGGGGCTGGTCGCCCGTGGGTTTGAATTTGGATACGAGTTTGAATTTCATAACAAAGCCTTACGAACGGCAAAGTTACTAAAAATCCGGAACGGAACCCGGTTTGTGCGCGATAAATTTTGTACCTTTACCGCTAATTTAGCAGCATACATGATCGACAACAGTACCGTAGACCGGATCTATGCCGCGGCGAACATCGTCGAGGTGGTGGGCGATTTCGTGTCGCTGCGCAAGAAGGGGGTGAACTACACGGCCTGCTGTCCGTTCCACAACGAGAAGACCCCCTCGTTCGTCGTTTCGCCCTCGAAGGGGCTCTTCAAGTGCTTCGGTTGCGGCAAGGGGGGCAATTCGGTCACCTTCGTGATGGAGCACGAGGGGATGAGCTACCCCGAGGCGCTGAAATACGTCGCCGCCAAATACGGCATCCTGGTCGAGGAGAAGGAGCAAAGCCCCGAGGAGGTGCGCCGCAACGACGACCGCGAGAGCATGCTGGTGGTGAGCAGTTTCGCCGCCGAATACTTCAAAAACGCCCTGCACGCCACCGAGGAGGGCCAGAGCGTGGGGATGAGCTATTTCCGCCACCGCGGCTTCGGCGACGCCACGCTCGAGCGCTTCGGGTTGGGTTACTGTCCGGCGGGAGGCGACGAATTTTCGAAGGCGGCCCTCGCCGAGGGGTACAAGGAGGAGTTCCTGACCGCCACGGGCCTGACGATCCTCCGCGAGCGGGGAGGCTACTACGACCGCTTCGCCGGCCGGGTGATCTTCCCGATCCACAGCATCAGCGGCCGCGTGGTGGGCTTCGGGGGGCGCACGCTGCGCACCGACAAGAACGTCGCCAAATACCTCAACTCGCCCGAGAGCGAGATCTACCACAAGAGCGACATCCTCTACGGCCTCTATTTCGCCAAGACGGCCATCAGCCGCGAGGATTGCTGCATCCTGGTCGAGGGCTACACCGACGTGCTGTCGATGCACCAGGCGGGGGTCCAGAACGTGGTGGCCTCGTCCGGCACGTCGCTCACCGAGGGGCAGATACGCCTGATAGGCCGCTTCACGAAGAACGTGACGGTGATCTACGACGGCGACAGCGCCGGGATCAAGGCCTCGCTGCGGGGGATCGACATGATCCTGCGCGAGGGACTCAACGTGCGCGTCGTGGCGCTGCCCGAGGGCGAGGACCCCGACTCGTTCGCCCGGGCGCACAACGCCGCCGAGCTGACCGGCTACATCCGCACCAACGAGGAGGATTTCCTGCGCTTCAAGACGCGCATCCTGCTGGCCGATTCCAAGGGCGACCCCCTGGCCAAGGCGGCGCTCATCACCGATATCGTCGAATCCATCGCGGTCATCCCGGCACCGGTCACGCGCTCGGTCTACATCAAGGAGTGCGCCCGGATGATGGACGTCGACGAGGGGTTGCTCGTGTCTGAGGTGGCGCGCAAACGCGTGTCGCACAACCACGACGCCGAAACCGTGGAGTTCATCCGGGGCCGCCAGCGCATCGAGCCCCAGCCTTCGGCCGCCCCCCCGATCGGGAGCGTCAACCCGGGCAGCAGCATCGAGGAGCTGGAAAAGGAGCTGGTCAAATACCTGCTCAAATACGGCGGCGAGAACTTCGACTACAAAGAAGGGCCCAACGTGGTGTCGCTCGGTGTGGCCGAGATCATCACCGGCGACCTGGAGCGCAACGGCATCACGTTCAAGAGCGCCGTGTACCGCACGATCTACGAGCGTTACGCCGAGTTATTCCGCGCCGGGGGCGAGATCCCGCTCCACCACTTCATCAACCACCCCGACCCCGCGGTGTGCAACGCCGCGGTCGAGATCCTCACCTCGGACGACAACTACACGCCCAGCCGCCTGTGGCAGCGCCACGACGTGGTGGTCGAGAGCGAGCAGCAGCGCCTGAGCGTGGCGGTGCCCCGCGCCGTGATCCTCTACAAGTCGAAGGCCATCGAGCAGATCATCGGAGAGCTGAAAGCCCGCCTGGCCGATCCCGAGCTCGGCGAGGACGCCCTGGGCGAGGTGATGCTGCGCATCGACGCCCTGAACCGCGAACGGATCGCCATAGCCAAGAAAATCAAACGCGTAACGCCGTGATAACCTTCCTCGTCTGCATCTCGTTGCTGGTCGTTTCGTATTTCACCTACGGGAAATACCTCGAGCGCCTGTTCGGTGCCGACCGCAACCGCCCTGCGCCCTCGCAAACCCATTTCGACGGGGTGGACTACATCCCGATGCCCCAATGGAAGACGTTCCTGATCCAGTTGCTCAACATCGCCGGCCTGGGGCCCATTTTCGGGGCGGTGCTCGGGGCGACCTACGGCCCGGTGGCCTTTGTGTGGATCACCCTGGGCGGGATTTTCCTGGGGGCGGTGCAGGACTACTTCTCGGGAATGATCTCGTGCGAGCACCGCGGACTGAGCTTCACCGAAATCGCGGGCATCTACCTGGGCCGCTCGCTCAAGGGGTTCATACGCATCTTCACCGTCCTGCTGATGGTGCTCGTGGGGGCCGTTTTCCTGGTGGGCCCGGCGGGGATCCTGAGCGGGATGACCGGGTGGGAGGTGTCCAACTGGGTGTGGGTCATCCTGGTCTACTATATCCTGGCGACCCTGCTGCCCATCGACAAAATCATCGGCAACATCTACCCCGTTTTCGGGGCCGCGCTGCTTTTCATGGCCCTGAGGATCCTGGGGGCGCTCTTTTGGGGTGACTACACGATCCCGGAACTCACGCCCGCCACATTCACCAACATGAAGACCGACGCGGCGGCTTTCCCGATCGTGCCCACGCTGTTCATCACCATCGCCTGCGGGGCGATCTCGGGCTTCCACGCCACCCAGTCGCCCATGATGGCCCGCTGCATGCGGCACGAAAAGCAGGGGCGCGGCATCTTTTTCGGGGCCATGATCTCCGAGAGCATCATCGCGCTGATCTGGGCGGCGATCGGGATGGCTTTCTTCGGCGGGGTGCGCGAACTCAACACCTCGCTGGCCGAGCACGGCAACAACGCCGCCTGGGCCGTCGACCTGATCTCGAAAACGACGCTCGGACGTGTCGGGGGCCTGCTGGCGCTGCTGGGCGTCGTGGCGGCGCCCATCTCGACAGGCGACACCGCTTTCCGCAGCGCGCGCCTGATGGTGGCCGACTTCCTGAAACTCGAACAGCGTACGCTGGTCAAACGGCTGTGGATCTGCATCCCCCTGTTCCTGGTCGGTTTCGCCATCACGCGGATGCAGTTCGACGTCATCTGGCGCTACTTCGCCTGGGCGAACCAGACCCTGGCCGTGGCCACGCTCTGGACCACGACGGTCTACCTGGCGCGCCGCCGCCGGAATTTCTACGTCGCCCTTATTCCGGCGCTCTTCATGACCTTCATCACCTCGGACTACCTGTTCACCTCGCCCCAGATGCTGGGCCTGGGCTATTCGCTCGGGACGCTGCTGGCGGGCGGGGTCTGCGCGGCGACACTTCTGTTTTTCATAAAATCCAACAAATCAGTTTCTCAAAATGGATAAGATCCAACTGCAACCCACTGCCGAGGACACGTTCCGCATCGTTTGCGACGGCCGCACCGACATCTTCCAGCGCGCCCTGGCCGACTCCCAGGCCCAGGAAGCCGCGGGCGACATCGAGGGCGCCTGCAACACGCGCTACGACGCTTTTATGCGCCTGGCCGAAATCGTCCCCGAAGATACCGAAACGGTGCTCGAATGGGAGGACGAAACGTGCCAGAACGCGTTGCTGCTGGTGAGCTGCTCGGCCATCGACCACTTCCTGATCGGCGATTTCGAGATGTGCGCCGCGATGCTCGAAATGATGCTCGAACTCGATCCCGAAGACCACCTCGAAGCCACGCGCCGCCTGGCCTACTGCTATATAGCCCTCGAAGAGTACGAACTCCTGGACGAAGTGATCGACGACATCAGCGACAAATACGCCGACAAGGCGATCCTGCGGCTGTGGGGCGAATTCCGCCGCGCGGGGTCGATCTCCGAGGGCGAGGCGATCCATTTCAAGAAGGATTTCGCACCCTATTGGCGCGAATTCATCGCCGACGAGCACCCCGTGGGCGAGGATTACCTGCGCGATATCGAGAGCGAGCGCCCGCCCCGCGAGGCCCTGGCGCGCGAACTGTGGCTCCAGACCGAGCACCTGTGGACGCTGTTCCCCGGATTTATCGAAGCGCTCAAAACAAAATAACGATGACTTATGCGTGGGGAGACGACCGGCGCTGGAACAGCTATGCCGCCTACTTTCGCACCCTGTTCGGCGGACGGGTCCAGAAGGTGACCGTCAACGCGGGCTTCACCTGCCCCAACCGCGACGGGACCCTCGCCACGGGGGGTTGCACTTTCTGCAACAACGAGGCTTTCACGCCGAGCTACTGTTTCCGCGGCTACTCCGTCGAGCGCCAGATCGCCGAAGGCATCGAATTCCACGCCCGCCGCTACCGCCACGCCGACCGCTTCCTGGTCTATTTCCAATCGTTTTCCAACACCCATGCTCCGCTCGAGCGCCTGCAGGAGATCTACACCCCCGCCCTGGCCGATCCCCGTGTGGCGGGGATCGTGGTCGGAACGCGCCCCGACTGCGTCGACGAAGCGAAACTCGACTACTTCGCCTGCCTGGCCGAAACCCATTATGTGGCGTTGGAATACGGCATCGAATCGTGCTGCGACGCCACGCTGCGTGCCGTCAACCGCGGCCACGATTTCGCCTGCGCCCGCCGGGCCGTCGAAATGACCGCCGCGCGCGGGATCCATTGCGGGGCCCACTTCATCCTGGGCCTCCCCGGCGAGGACGAGCCGGCGATCCTCGACGCCATCCCCGCGATCAACGCCCTGCCCCTGACCACGGTGAAGTTCCATCAGCTTCAGGTATTCCACGGCACGCCCATGGCCGAAGACTACGCCGCCCGCCCCGAAGCCTACCGCTTCTGGACCCTGGAGGCCTACCTCGACTTTTTTATCGAGGTCCTCCGCCGCCTGCGCCCCACGCTCGTGGTCGAACGCTTCGCCAGCGAAGCCCCGCCCCGCTACCACCTCGGACCCAACTGGGGCCTGGTGCGCAACGAACAACTCCTCGCCATGCTTTCCCGCCGTCTGGAGGAACGTAATGCATTTCAGGGCGAACTATACGTCGCCCCGTAAACATAACCACGAAACTATTTAGCGGAGATTACCCGTAGATCTCGTTGATCAGGCGGGCGAGGCGGTAGCCGGCGCGCAGGAGTTGCAGCTCGAGGCGGTCGTAGAATCCACCGATGTTGTAGTAGTCGAAGTAGGCGTTTATGCCGGTGTCTTCGTAGACTGTGGCACACACTTCGACCGATTCGTTGAGCCAGTCGAGGATTGTTCCGGCGGCGATTGTGGCTTGCTGTGCGGCATCGACGCGGTCGATGTTGGCCACCCATTCGGTGTAGCTCCATTTACGGATGTTGTCGATCAGCAGGTCGTCCCACATGGCGTGCAGGTTGGTTTCGGTGCGGAACCATCTGATAGGAAACTTGTTGCCTCCCGCGTCGTCGAGGTGTCCCACATGCATCGGACAGTGGAGGTCGCCGACCAGGTGGATCAGGAATTTGAGGAAAGTGGCTTCGCGTTCCTTGTTGGCCGCGTATTCGCCGCTCTTGAGTTTCGAAACGATCAGGTTGAGCGCCACGTAGACATCCCCTCCCGGGTTTTTGGGCATTGTTTCGTATGTTTCGCCGTCGTTGACGTTGGCGTAGTGCCACATGTCGGTGTCGTTGAACTGGGGGTCGAAGCGCACGTTGTCCATCCAGGTCGAATAGTAGACCATGGTGTATCCTCCCAGCAGGCGGTCGACGGCTTTTTTGGCTTTCGGGGTGAGGTGGTTGGTTGCGATCTGGCAGATGATGTCGTGGCTCTTGCTGCCCCAGGCCGCCGCATCGAGCGACGAAAACAAAAGCGTTGCGGAGAGAATTAAAGCGAGTAAATATCGCATCGGGGTGTCTTTTTGTGATACTATGTGCGCCAAAATTAGTAATTTATAACCGAAAACGCAAAAAAATCGCATTTTATTATCTGCCGGCACGAAGAAGTCACTTGCCGAACATCCGTCCCACGACCGTCGCCACCTCGCTGCGGATGAAGTCCCAGCGCAGGGCGATTCCCACGGCCAGCATCACGATGATGGCGATCATCCAGGCGACGTTTTTCGATATTTTGCGCTTCGGTTCCATCACATCAGGAGGATTAGGCTGAACGCCATCACGGCCATGCCGGTCACCACGCCTGCAATGGCTACGTGATGCTGTCCGTACTCGTGCGCGGCGGGCAGGAGCTCGTCGAGCGAAATGAAGACCATGATCCCCGCCACGGCGGCGAACGTACACCCCATCAGCAGCGGCGACAGGAAGGGCATGAGCACCAGGTAGGCCGCCAGCGCGCCCACCGGTTCCGACAGCCCCGAGAGGAACGAGTACCAGAATGCCTTTTTGCGGCTCCCCGTGGCGTAGAACACCGGTACCGACACGGCGATCCCCTCGGGAATGTTGTGGATGGCGATGGCCACGGCGATGGCGATCCCGATGGCGGGGGTTTCGGTGGCCGACATGAAGGTGGTGATTCCTTCGGGGAAGTTGTGGATGGCGATCGAAATGGCCGTGACCAGCCCCACGCGTCCGAGATTTTTGCTCTTTTTACGGCTTTTGTCCGAGAGCTCTTCGATCAGGTGGGCTTCGTGGGGGTTTTCGGCCGAGGGCACCAGGCGGTCGATCATCCCGGCGAGCAGCATCCCCCCGAAAAAGGCCACGGCGGTGATCGCGTTGCCCATCCGGAGCCCGTAGACCCCCGCCAGACTGCCCTGGGCGCTGGCGAGTATCTCCACGAAGGAGATGTAGATCATCACCCCGGCCGACAGCCCGAGCGAGAACGACAGGAACCGCGTGTTGGTGTGCTTGGCCACCAGCGCTATGGCGCTCCCGATACCGGTCGCCAGCCCCGCAAAAAGCGTGAGCAGGAAAGCTAAGAGAATGTTATTCAATGTGGTTATACTTTGTACGGCCGCTTGATCTGCGCCAGCTCGGCGTTGGCGAGTTCGATCTTTTCGGCCAGGCGTGCCTTGTAGCCGATCATCTTGTCGCGCAGCACCGGGTCGGCACCCGACAAAATCTGTACCGCGAGGATCGCCGCGTTCGCCGCTCCGTCCAATGCCACGGTGGCCACGGGGATTCCCGAGGGCATCTGCAGGATCGAGAGGATGCTGTCCCAGCCGTCCACGGAGTTCGACGACTTGATGGGTACCCCGATCACGGGCAGGGGTGTCGAGGCTGCGATCACACCCGGCAGGTGGGCCGCGCCGCCCGCACCGGCGATGATAACCTCCACGCCGCGCAGGTGCGCCGAGCGTGCGAAATCGGCCACCAGATCGGGCGTGCGGTGCGCCGACAAGGCGTTGATTTCGTAGGGAATTTCCATCTCGTCGAGGAATTTGGCAGCTCCCTCCATCACTTTCAGATCCGACGTGCTGCCCATGATGATGCTAACTTTTGCGACCATATCTGCAATTATCTTTTGGAATTTTATTACCTTCGCAAAGTTAATTATATTGCACCAATCTTCAAAATTCCCCGCGATATGGCACAGGTGACCCTTCACGACAAGACTTTCGAGCAGTTCATCCTCCAGAGGGATATCCGCCTGGCGATCGACCGCCTGGCCGTACGCATCAACGCCGATTATGCCGGTCGCGAGACGCCGCTGTTCCTGGGCGTGCTCAACGGTGCGTTCATGTTTATGGGCGAGCTGATGCAGGGCATCGACTTCAACTGCGAGGTGTCGTTCGTCAAACTGGCCTCCTACCAGGGCACCCGCTCCACGGGCCGGGTGTGCGAACTGATCGGCCTGACGGACAACCTCCAGGGACGTCATATCATTGTCGTCGAGGATATTGTGGACACGGGCGAGAGCATCGAACACCTGCTGCGCTCGTTGGTGGGGCACCAGCCGGCCAGCGTCGAGATCGCCACGCTGCTGCTCAAACCCGAGGCTTACAAAAAAGAGATAGAAGTGAAATACAGCGCCATCTCGATCCCCAACGACTTCATCGTGGGCTTCGGGCTGGACTACAACCAACTGGGACGCAACCTGAAAGATATCTACAAAATTGTCGAATAGCAGCGAGGACCTGCTGCAGGGCGGTCGCCGCCTGCCGCTGGTCGAGGATTTCTACACCATCCAGGGCGAGGGGTTCCACACCGGGAAACCCGCCTATTTCATCCGCCTCGGGGGGTGTGATGTGGGTTGCCGCTGGTGCGACGCCCGGTTTACGTGGAACCCGCGGATGTTTCCGCCCGTGGAGGTGGACGGGATTGTGGAGCGCGCCGCGTCGTTGCCCGCCCGCGCCATCGTGATCACGGGGGGCGAGCCGTTGATGTACCCGCTGGGGCACCTTACGGCGCAGTTGAAGGCACACGGGCTCGAGATTTTCCTCGAAACCTCGGGGGCCTATCCGCTCACCGGGACCTTCGACTGGGTGTGCGTTTCGCCCAAGAGGCAGCGTCCCCCGCTGGAGGAGGTCCTGGCGCAGGCCGACGAGTTGAAGGTGATCGTCGAGGGCGAAGAAGATTTCGAATGGGCGGCGGAGTGCGCCCGCCGGGTGGGACCCGCGTGCCTGCTCTACCTCCAGCCCGAGTGGAGCCGCTACGGGGAGCTGATCCCCCGGATCGTCGAATACGCCAAGGCCGACCCGCGGTGGAACATTTCGGTACAGACACACAAATTCATGCATATCCCTTAGCGCACCCGTTGCCGTGAAGACACCCTCCTTTATCAAAGACCGCAGGCTGTGGATCATAACGATCGCACTGTTCGTGCTGTTGCTGGCCGTCTTCGACAAAAACAACCTCTGGGACCGCCGCAAACTGAAAAGCCAGATATTCAAGCTCGAACAACAGCGCGACTACTACCTCGACCGCATCCGCGAGGACAGCACCCTGCTCGAAAACCTCAAGGACGACGCCTTTCTCGAACAGTACGCCCGCGAGCACTACCTGATGAAGCGCGACGGCGAGCAGATCTACGTCCTGTCGAAATAATCCGATTTTGTGGCCTGAAAATTGAACCCTGTCCCGGAAATAATTCGTTAAATCGGGACGGTATGAAAATTCTACATGTTATGGCCCTGGCGCTGGCGTGTATCTCCCTGGCGGGATGCGTGGCCGCGGAACAGACCAAGCAAAACCACTTCAAGGTGGGCAACGGCCAGTACAACATCGTTACGTGCTACATTTCGGAGCCCGTCCTGATGGGCGCCGGCAAAACGGCTTTCGCGATCGAGCTGGTCAACGGCTCGCTGAGCCCCTCGGTGTCGGGACAGGGCGACATCCTCTCTTTCACCGTGGTCACCGACGGATCGTCGCCGGCAGGGACGTTCAGTTTTTCCGGCAACGGCAACGGTTTCAGCGGTTACTACAGCCTCGGGGTAGGCGGCAGCGCACCCACGCAACTGGGATTGACCGCCGGGACCCTCACGGTCAAAATCTCGGACAACAACAACTGCGAGATCGATCTCGAGAGCGGCGCCGACGACAATAATAACCGCGTGACGGCCTATTTCAAAGGATTTTTCACTACTTTTGAACCTGAGACTTAAAACCCGCGCTATGAAACTACTCCTGATCAGCAACTCCACCAACCCCAACGAGGAATACCTGCAATACCCTGTCAACCAGATCGGGGCGTTCCTGGGCGACATCGGCGAGGTTTTCTTCGTCCCTTACGCCGCCGTGACGTTCTCCTACGACAAATACCTCGAAAAGGTGCAGCGGCGTTTCGACGACATCGCCGTGAATGTGCGTTCGGCGCACGAATTCTCGCACCCCGCCCACGCGGTCGAGAAAGCGCGCGCCATCGTGGTCGGCGGCGGCAACACCTTCGCCCTGCTGCGCAAGATGCAGGAGACGGGGCTCGTCGAAGCGATCGCCCGGCGTGTGAAGGAAGGCATCCCCTACGTGGGCTGGAGCGCGGGCAGCAACGTGACCTGTCCCACGATCTGCACCACCAACGACATGCCCATCGTCCAGCCCCAGTCGTTCGAGGCGATGAACCTCATTCCTTTCCAGATCAACCCCCACTACCTCGACGCGCACCCCATGGGCCACGCCGGCGAAACGCGCGAACAACGCATCGAGGAGTACATCGCCGCCAACCCGGGACGCTACGTGGTGGGCCTGCGCGAGGGGTGTATGCTGCATTGCGAAGGCCATAAACTGTCGCTCATCGGCAGCCGTCCCGCGCGCATTTTCCACAGCGGGCAGGAACCGAAGGAGTTGCGTGCCGGCGACGATTTCGATTTTCTTCTGGGACGGTGAGTTCTACAGCAGACACAGGGCGCCGCGGCGAAGATGCCGCGTGTGACTGGTTGATGGACAACGGGTTTCGTATCCTGCACCGCAACTGGCGCAGCGGGCGTTACGAGCTGGATATCGTGGCCGAAAAAGGCGACGCGATCCACTTCGTGGAGGTCAAATGCCGTCGCCGCGGCAGCCTCACCGCACCCGAAGACGCCTTTACCCGCACCAAATTCGACTCCCTGGTGAAAGCCGCCCGGGCCTACATCGCCGCCTACGGCATCGACCTCGACGCGCAGTTCGACCTGATCGCGGTCGAGGAGTCGTTCTCTTCCTCCACGCTGCGCTACATTCCCAATGCGATGACGCCCCGGTGGTGAGGCGCACACACCCCTATTTCGGCGCCTTGCGGTAGAGGTAAACGGCGATCACGGCGTAGAGGATGTTGGGCAGCCACACGGCGAGCATCGTGGGCAGCACCCCGTTCTTGGCGAACTCCTCGGCGAAACGGCTGAACAGGATGTAGGACGAGCAGAGCGCGATGCCGATGCCGATGTGCAGCCCCGTGCCCCCGCGCACCTTGCGCGACGAGAGCGAAACCCCGATCAGGGTGAGGATGAAGGTGGCGAACGGATAGGCGTAACGCTTGTGGCGCTCGACCTCGAAGATGTCGATCATGTCCGAACCTTTGTCGCGCTGCTGGGCGATGAAGCGGTCGAGGGTGCGGATCCCCATCGTTTTGACCAGCTCCTCGACTTTGCCCAACTCCGTGGCGTCGAGGTTGATGAGCGTGTCGAGCTTCTGCCGGCGCACGAAGGTCTCGGTCCCGTTCTCGAAGGTGCGGGTGATGTGTTTCGGGGCGCTCCAGCGTTTGGTTTCGGGGTCGAAGGTCACGTCCGACGCCTCGAGCGAAGCGGTGAGCGTGCTGCCCTGATAGGTTTCGATGGCCAGGAACGAGGCGCGCTTGCGCACACCCGAGTAATCGCGGATGTAGACGAACGTGCCGGGTTCCAACTGGCGGTAGATGTGGGGTTCGTAGTTGGTGGCCAGGTGGGACTTGAGGAATTGTCCCTCGAAGTCGATGCGCTTGATGTTGGCCGCAGGGATCACCCACAAATTGAGGAACAGCGACAGCGAGGCGATGGCCAGCGAGGAGAGGAAGTAGGGCCACAGCAGGCGGTTGAAGCTCGTCCCGCTCGACAGGATGGCGATGATCTCGGTGTTGTAGGCCATCTTGGAGGTGAAGAATATCACCGCGATGAACGTGATCAGCCCGCTGAACTGGTTGATGAAGAACGGAATGAAGTTGACGTAGTAGTCCAGGGCGATGGAGCTCAGGGGGGCTTTGAGCTCGATGAAGTCGTCGATCTTTTCGACCGCATCGAAGATCACCACGATCACGATCAGCAGCCCGATCGTAAAGAGATAGGTTCCCAGGAACTTGCGCATGATGTACAAGTCCAGTATCTTGATGCCGGGGAACTTGAATTTCTTCATAATCTTCGCGACAGTTTTTGGATCGTCTGCTCTTTCCACGCCGGGAACGTCCCGTCGAGGATTTTTTCACGCGCCGTTTCGACCAGGCGCAGGTAGAACGCCAGGTTGTGGAGGCTGGCGATCTGCGCGGCAAGCATCTCGCCCGAGATGGCCAGGTGGCGCAGGTAGGCTTTGGTGTACACCGTGTCTACGAAGCAGCATCCGGCGGGGTCGATGGGCGAAAAATCGTTTCGCCACTTCTCGTTGCGTATGTTGATCACCCCTTCCGAGGTGAAAAGCATGCCGTTGCGGCCGTTGCGCGTGGGCATCACGCAGTCGAACATGTCCACCCCGCGGTCGATCGCCTCGAGCAGGTTGACCGGCGTGCCCACACCCATCAGGTAGCGGGGTTTGTCGGCGGGAAGTATGCCGTTCACGAGCTCTATCATTTCGTACATCACCGGCGCCGGTTCTCCCACCGCCAGGCCCCCTATGGCGTAACCCTCGGCCCCGAATTGCTGCACGAACTCGGCCGAGCGCGCCCGCAGGTCGGGGTAGGTACATCCCTGGACGATGGGGAACAATGCCTGGGAGTGTCCGTATTTCGGGGTTGTGGCGGCGAAGCGGCCGAAGCAGCGCTCCAGCCAGCGGTGTGTGAGGTCGAGCGAACGGGCGGCGTAGTCGCGCGGCGAATCGCCCGGGGGACACTCGTCGAAGGCCATCATGACATCGGCGCCGATCGAGCGCTGGGTGTCGACCACGCTCTCGGGGGTGAACAGGTGTTTCGAGCCGTCGATGTGCGAGGCGAAACGGCACCCCTCCTCCGTAATTTTGCGCACCCCGGCGAGCGAAAAAACCTGGAACCCGCCGCTGTCGGTGAGCACAGGGCCCTGCCACGACGAAAAACGGTGCACCCCGCCCGCCTCTTCTAGCACCTCCACGCCGGGGCGCAGGTAGAGGTGGTAGGTGTTGGCCAGGATGATCTGTGCACGCACCTCGTCGGCCAGGTCGCGGTGGAACACCCCCTTGACGCTCGCCGCCGTGCCCACGGGCATAAAGATCGGCGTGCGCACCTCGCCGTGACCGGTCGCCAGGACGCCCGCCCTGGCCCGTGATCCCGCACAGGTATGTTCGAGGGTGAAATTCATCGTGCAAAGATAATTATTTACCGTTGGTTTTTTGCTTATAGGGTAATTTCGTCTAATTTTGTGGAAACTTTTTTATACGGTGGACGCGATACTCGATATTTATAACTATTTGATAGACAGATACACACTTGCGGGTGTGGCGCTTATGCTGCTCGTGCTGGTGCTGCTGGGCATCCAGTTGCGTTACTACGTTTCGATCTACGGCCGCCTCCCCGCCTTCCGCAACCGTACCGGGGGAGGGCAGCAGTCGCCGGCGGTGTCGGTGGTCGTGGTCGTGCAGGACAACATCGAATACCTTGCCAATACCCTGCCGCTCCTCCTGGGCCAGGATTACGACGATTTCGAGGTGGTGGTGGTCGACCTCAAGAGCGACGAGGAGAGCGCCGGCTTGCTCCAGATGATGGAGCACCAGTGGCAGGGACGGCTGGTGGTGACCAAGATCGCCCAGGACGACCGCTTCCCGATCAGTAACAAGATGGCGCTCAACGTGGGCATCAAGGCCGCGCGTTTCGAAAATATTATCATCACCACGACCGAGGCCTACCCCGCCAACGACAAGTGGCTGCGGCTGATGGCCCGCGGGTTCGCCAGCGGACAGGTGGTGCTGGGCTATTGCGGCGTCGAGGCGGCCCCGGGGACGAAACTGATGCGTTGCAGCAGGCTGATGGCGGCCGCGAACTGCCTCTCGGCGGCCGTGCGCCGCAAACCCTACCGCGGGTTTATCCAGAACATGGGCTTCACCAAGAGCCTTTATTTTTCGGTCAAAGGGTTCAACCACCTCAACATGAACATCGGCGAGGACGACCTCTTTGTCCAGAGCATCGCCCGGGGCGGCAACACGGCCGTGGTCGTGAGCCCCAACGCCACGCTGCGCCAACGCGCCTGGGGAGGACTCGGCTGGTGGTTCGGCTGGTGCAAGTTCTACGGCTCGACCCGCCGTTTCTACCCCCGCAGGGCGCGGCGTTTCGTGGCCTGCGAGCTGGTCAGCCGCGCGTTGTTCTTCGTTGCCGTGGTTGTTGTGGCGGTATCGCTGCCCCTGGAAATAGGTTTCGGGGCGGTGGGGCTGCTGTTGCTGCGGCTGGCTGTCGTGGAGTTCGAGATGTGGCGGATCTGCCGCCGCCTGGGCGAACGGGGCCTGATGTGGAGCTATGTGGTGTATGATTTCGTTTCGCCCGTTACCGCGGCGTTATTAGGTATTTCGCGCCGGGTGAACCCCAACCGGAATATATGGCGTTAGAGGATTATATCGTTTCGACCGACCAGGAGCTCGTGGCCGCCGTGCTGGAAGGCGACCCCGTGGCGTTCGAGCACCTGTTCAACCGCTACCGCGACGCCGTGCGCCAGCTCTACGTCCAGCGCACCGGGGGTAACACCGACGACGCCGCCGACCTGTTGCAGGAGACCTTCGTCAAAGCCTACCTCAACCTCCACCGCTACAACCCCGCCTACACCTTCGGGCAGTGGATCTACACGATCGCCAAGAACACCTTTGTCGACTACCTGCGCAAGCGCCACGACAACATGCCTTTGGACAACCTGCCGGCCAGCTACACCCCCCTGTCTCCCGCATCGCCCACACCCGAGGAGAGTTTTATCAACACCCAGCAGCGCGCCCAACTCGAAGCCCACCTGGGCCGCATGACCCCGGGTTACCGCGAACTGATCGAGCTGCGC
>JAVBRR010000044.1:0-9118 GCA_031547705.1 Rikenellaceae bacterium
CCGCAGCCACAACCAGCCGGCGCTGATGGTGGGCACCGACCGCGCGATGATCACTTCGCAGAACCACGGTTTCGCCGCCGACATCGCCACCCTCGGCGATGGCTGGGAATCGTACTTCACAAATCTTAACGACGGTACTTCGGAAGGCATCATCCACAAAACCAAACCGTTTTTCTCGGTGCAGTTCCACCCCGAGGCTGCGGGCGGCCCGACGGATTCCGACTTCCTTTTTGACAAATTCATAGAAAATATCGAGCGATGGAAAGCAGGCAAAAAATAGATAAGGTAATACTTCTGGGATCGGGCGCGCTGAAGATCGGCGAGGCGGGCGAATTCGACTATTCGGGCTCGCAGGCGCTCAAGGCCCTCAAGGAGGAGGGCATCTACACCGTGCTGATCAACCCCAACATCGCCACGATCCAGACCTCGGAAAACATCGCCGACAAGGTTTACTTCCTGCCCGTGACGCCCGAGTACGTCGAGGAGGTGATCGAGAAGGAGCGCCCCCAGGGGATTTTGCTCGCTTTCGGCGGCCAGACGGCCCTGAACTGCGGCGTGAAGCTCTACCAAAGCGGGGTACTCGAGAAATACAACATCCAGGTGTTGGGTACGCCGGTGCAGTCGATCATCGACACCGAGGACCGCGACCTGTTCAACCGGCGCCTGGCCGAGATCGATGTAAAGACCATCAAGAGCGAGGCCGTGACGAATACCGCCGAGGCCAAACGCGTGGCCAACGAGCTGGGCTATCCGGTGATCCTGCGCCCGGCGTTCACGCTCGGGGGCCTGGGTTCGGGTTTCTGCGACAACGACGCCGAGCTCGAAACGGTGGCCAACAAGGCCTTTTCGTACTCGCCGCAAGTGTTGGTCGAAAAGTCGTTGAAGGGCTGGAAGGAGATCGAATACGAGGTGGTGCGCGACCGCTACGACAACTGCATCACGGTGTGTAACATGGAGAATTTCGACCCGCTGGGCATCCACACGGGCGAAAGCATCGTGGTCGCCCCGTCGCAGACGTTGACCAATTCCGAGCACCAGAAACTGCGCCGTCTGGCCATACGGATCATCCGCCACGTGGGTATCGTCGGCGAGTGCAACGTGCAGTACGCCCTCGACCCCGAGTCGGAAGACTACCGCGTGATCGAGGTCAACGCCCGCCTGAGCCGCTCCTCGGCGCTGGCTTCCAAGGCTACGGGCTATCCGCTGGCCTTCGTGGCCGCCAAACTGGGACTGGGCTACGGGTTGCACGAACTGAAAAACTCGGTCACCAAGACTACGACCGCCTGTTTCGAACCCGCTTTGGACTATATTGTCTGTAAACTCCCGCGCTGGGACCTGGGCAAGTTCAAGGGTGTTTCGCGCGAGCTGGGGTCGAGCATGAAATCGGTGGGCGAGGTGATGTCCATCGGCCGTACGTTCGAGGAGGCTATCCAGAAGGGCCTGCGGATGATCGGGCAGGGGATGCACGGTTTCGTAGCCAACAAGGAACTGGAGGTCGACAACATCGACGACGCCCTGAGCCGCCCGACGGACAAACGCATCTTCGTGATCGCCGAGGCGCTCAAGAAAGGCTACACGGTCGACCGGATACACGAACTGACCAAGATCGACAAGTGGTTCCTGCACAAGCTGCATAAAATCATCGAGCTCGAAGGGCGCCTCGAAGAGTATTCGTCGGTTGCCGCCGTTCCCGATACCCTGCTGCGCGAGGCCAAGGCGATGGGATTCTCCGATTTCCAGCTGGCACGCACGCTGACCAACTGCACCTCCGGCGAGATCGAACGCGAGATGCTGGCTGTGCGCGACGAGCGCAAGAAACGCGGCATCACGCCCGTGGTGAAGCAGATCGACACCCTGGCGGCGGAATACCCCGCGCAGACCAACTATTTGTATATCACCTACAACGGCACGGAACACGACATCGATTTCTCCCGCGACGGCCGTTCGGTGGTGGTGCTGGGCAGCGGTGCCTACCGCATCGGGAGCTCGGTGGAGTTCGACTGGTGCTCGGTCAACGCGGCCAACACGATCCGCGCCAACGGCTACCGCTCGATCATGATCAACTACAACCCCGAAACCGTGTCGACCGACTACGACATGTGCGACCGGTTGTATTTCGACGAACTTTCGCTCGAACGGGTGCTGGACATCACCGACCTCGAAGCGCCCAAAGGCGTGGTGGTTTCGATGGGCGGACAGATTCCCAACAACCTGGCCATGAGGCTCGATGCGCAGAAAATACCTATTCTCGGGACCGCCGCCGTCGATATCGACCGCGCCGAAGACCGCCACAAGTTCTCGCAGATGTTGGACTCGATCGGCGTCGACCAGCCGCGCTGGAAGGAACTTACCTCGATCGACGATATCTACCGCTTCGCCGACGAGGTGGGCTTCCCGCTGCTGATCCGTCCCTCGTACGTGCTCTCGGGCGCGGCGATGAACGTGGTGTCCAACAAAGGCGAGCTGGAGCACTTCCTTACGTTGGCCACCAACGTGTCGAAACAGCACCCGGTGGTGGTGACCGAATTCATAGAAAACGCCACAGAGATTGAAATCGACGCCGTTGCGCTCAACGGCGAGGTGCTGATCTACGCCATGTCCGAACACGTGGACTTCGCGGGCGTGCACTCGGGCGACGCGACGATGGTCTTCCCGCCCCAGAAAATGTACGTCGAAACGATGCGCAAACTCAAAAAAGTGGCGCGCCTGGTGGCCGACGGCCTCCATATCACCGGCCCGTTCAATATGCAGGTGATGGCCAAGGACAACGAACTGAAGGTGATCGAGTGCAACCTGCGCGCTTCGCGGAGTTTCCCGTTCGTGTCCAAGGTGCTGAAAGTGAACTTCATCGAGATAGCCACCAAGGTGATGCTCGGCCTGCCGGTCGAAATTCCCCACAAGTCGGCCTTCGATCTCGATTACGTGGGCATCAAGGCGCCGCAGTTCTCCTTCTCGCGCCTCCAGAAGACCGACCCCGTGCTGGGTGTCGAGATGTCCTCGACGGGCGAGGTGGGTTGCCTGGGCGACGATTTTCACGAGGCGATCCTCAAGTCGATGCTCTCGGTGGGCTACACGATCCCCAGGAAGAACATCCTGCTCTCGACCGGCGACGCGCGCTCCAAGACCGATATGCTCAGCGCCGCCAAGGCGTTGCAGGACAAGGGCTATAACCTCTACGCCACGGGCGGCACGGCTGCCTACCTGGCCGACAACGGCGTGAAAGCCGAGGTGCTCCACTGGCCCGACAGCAACCAGCAACCCAACACGCTGGAGTACATCCGCGAGAAGCGCATCGACCTGGTGGTCAACATCCCGAAGAACCTTTCGGAGAGCGAACTGCACAACGACTACACCATCCGCCGCAGCGCCATCGACTTCAATATTCCGCTCATTACCAACGCCCGCCTGGCGAGCGCCTTCATCCACGCTTTCTGCCGCCTGGAGAAAAAAGATCTGAAGATCCGTAGCTGGAACGAATATTAACCGATCTAGTTGAACAAAAAATCCCGCCGAAGCGGGATTTTTTGTTCAACTATTACTCTTCCGACTCGGGGCGCCTCAGGGGGTGGGTAAAGACGAAGCGCGCACCGCCGGTGTAGTTGGGGTCGACCCAGATCTCGCCACCGAACTTGTCGAGCGTCAGGCGGCAGATCGAGAGCCCGAGGCCCGTTCCCTGCACCATGTCGTCGAGTTTCTCGAAACGCTCGAAGACCTGTTTCTGTTTTTCGGGCGGGATTCCGCATCCGGTGTCGGTCACCGAGAAGGTCACTTTCCGGTCGTCTATTTCGAAGTCGAGCGTAATGGAGCCCTGTTGTGTGAATTTACCGGCATTTCCCAACAGGTTGATCAGCACCTGCTGGAGCCTTTGGGCGTCGGTGTAGAGCATGAAACTTTCGACCGGCGCATTGAAGATGTATTCCACTCCCTCCCTGCCGTTGCGCGAGCAGGTGGCCATCACGTTCTGGCAGAGCAGCACCAGCTCCTGTTCGCCGTAATTGAACTGCATCCGGCCCGATTCCATGCGCGATATGTCGAGGATATCGTTGATCAGGCGCAGCAGCAGGTCGGAGTTGAGTTTGATGATCTTGGAGTACTCGGCCAGTTCGTCGGGGCCGCACTGTTCGGTCGAGATCACCGACGAGAAACCCACGATGGCGTTGAGCGGGGTGCGTATTTCGTGGCTCATGTTGGCCAGGAAGGCGGTTTTCAGGCGGTTCGACTCTTCGGCGCGGTCCTTGGCCACGATCAGTTCCTTTTCGGATTTTTCGAGGTGGGACTGCAGCATGCGTGCGCGGATGTACATCACCAGCGAAATGCAGAGTCCCAGCAGCAGCGCCACGAACGCCGCGATCACGATGCCGATTTCGTAGCGGTATTCTTCCCAGAAAGTTTTGCTTTTGTTCTCGATCTTGGAACCGGGGGGCAGTATTTTTTTCTCGAAGCCGAACTCCTTGAGCTTGATGGCGTCGAAGTGGTATGAGTTGGAGAACTCCTTGAGCGACACCGAGTCGCGCAACCCGCGGTAGAGCAGGTTGTAGGCCTGCGTGCCGAGCGACTGTCCGATGTTCTTGTAGTCGGGGTAGTAACCGCCCAGGGCCCAGTAGCCCATCCCGGTCGATGCGAGCGTGAAGGTGGGGATATTCTTGCCTGCGCCCATGAGGGTGTAGGCGGAGTTGGTCATGAAGTACTGGTCGTTCTTGTCGTTGCGCCACGTCCCGACCAGGATCGCGGTGTTCTCGGGCAGGGTGGCTATCTGGTCGGATATGGTGTAGAGCGAGTGTTTGCGCCCGTCGAGCAGGATCAGGTTGAGGGTCGGAAACCTGGCCATCTCCTTCTTTACCAATGCCTGCATCGACACGCCCCCGTAGCTGTTGTCCGAGATGAAGGCGATGTTGCGGGTGGCGGGGTAGAAATCGAGGATGAGCTTGATGTTCTGCGCCACGTCGTAGTGGTAGACATACCCGGCCAGGATATCCACGTTACGCACATCGCGGAACACGTCGATGCTCTCGGGCTCCCAGTCCTCGAGCCGGGTTCCCGACGGAGGGAGGATCACCGCGTTGCGGCTCACCATGCCGCAGAATACGGGCACCTCCTTGATGATGCGGTCTTCCTGCGAAAGGTAGGAAGTCCACGCTTCCTGCCCCAGCAGGATGATCAGGGTGGGGAGTTTGCGGTCGGTGTATTTTGCCAGGATGGTGCGCATGGTTTCTTTCCACTCGAAGGCTTCGGAGAAACTTTTGCAGTTCATGTTCTCGGTCACCACCACCGATTTGCCGCCCAGGGATTCGTACTGCGAGATGAAGTTGCTGATCGTTGTCGAGATGCTCGATGCGTCGGGGTTGTAGGAACTTATGATCAGGATGGGGTTGCGCAACTGCTCGTCGTCGCCCTGGGCCCAAAGCTGTCCGGGAGACGCGAGTAAACACAATATGAAAACAAAAAATGCCCTGCAGAGTGTTCTGGGTCGGGGTTTTTCGTTTTGGGCCATCATACAGTTTAACGGGTTCTGTTTAACCGACAAAGTTAAGTTTTTTTGTGGACAAACGAAAAAACTGGACAATATATTTGGTTTTTCGCGGAAAAGGCATTTTATTTGCTGTATTAAATAGAGTTATTTAATAAATCTATTAATGAAAGATGTTCAAGACGACATGATCCCAGCCGAACCTTTGGCGGAGAAGACCATGGAACAGAGGATACTCGATGCCGCCGAGGGGTTGTTCCTCGACCGGGGTTTTGCCCTGGCGTCGACCACCGACATCGCGCGCGAGGCGGGGTGCAACCAAGCGTTGGTACACTACTATTTCCGTTCCAAAGAGAACCTTTTCGTGAAAGTTTTCGAGCAGAAGATCCGCCTTTTCATGACGGCCATGATCGGCATCGAGCAGAGCGACCGCCCCTTTGCCGAGCGCCTGCGCGGCATGGTCGAAGCCCATTTCGACATCATCGCCGCCAACCCCAAACTGCCTTTTCTGATCATCAACGAGTTGACCGTCAATCCCGCGCGGATCGAGGGGATCAAGCGCGGGCTCGGGGCGCAGGCCGGCGGCCTGTTCCGCCGGATCGACTCGGAGTTGCAGGCCGAGGTCGCCCGCGGGACGATCCGTCCGACGACGGCGGTCGACCTGCTGATCACGGTCGTGTCGCTCAATGCCTTCCTGTTCCTCGCCGCACCGATCCTGCGCACGGCCCTGGCCATCGACGATGCGGCTTTCGACGCCCTGATCGCCCGCCGCCGCGACGAGGTTGCAAGAGTAGTCCTTAGTTCTGTAATGATATGAAACGAGTGCGAATTTTAGTTTTGCTGTTGCTGGGGCTTCCGGCCGCCGGCCGTGCCCAGGTCACCCTCGACGAGTGCCAGCGCCTGGCCCGCGAGAACTATCCGGCCATCGCGCAGTTCGACCTGGTGGAGCGCAGCCGCGACATGAACCTCTCGAACGCCGCGCGGTCGTGGCTGCCGCAGTTTTCGCTTACGGCCATCGGTGGGTACATGGGCGGCCTTCCCGAGATCTCGCTGCCCGGCAGCACGGCCAAAAACGGCCACAACCAATTTATCGGCATTGCCCAGCTCAACCAGCCCGTGTGGGACGGCGGGGCTTCGCGTGCCAACCGCCGGATCGCCGAAGCCTCGGCCGAGGTCGACCGCCACAGCCTCGAAGTGATGCTGCACGGCATCCGCGAGAAGGTGTGCGACCTCTTTTTCGGGGCGCTGCTGCTCGACGAGCAGCTCCGGGCCGCCGACCTGCTCGACGAAAACTACGCCCGCAACCTGGCGCGCATAGAGACGGCCCTGGCCAACGGCGCCGCCCTCGCTTCGGACCGTGACGCCCTGCGTGCCGAACGCCTCACCCTGCGCCAGAACCGCGTGGCGCTCGAAACCTCGCAGCAGAACTACCTGCAGATGCTTTCGTTTATGACCGGGCGCGACATTGACTCGGCGTCGGAATTGACCCTGCCGCCCCAGGCCGTGGCCACCGCCGGGTCTTCGCGCCCCGAGCTCGAACTCTACGACGCCCAGATCCGGCTCAGCGGCGCCCGCGACCGCCTGCTCACGGCGCGCATCATGCCCCGCGTGGGGTTGATGGCCTACGGGGTGGGGATGACCCCGGGGGTGAATTTCGGGACGTCGAAGCTCGACCACCTGGTCGTGGCCGGGTTGAGCGTTTCGTGGAGCATCGGGGGGCTGTACACGCGGGGCAACGACCGCAACATGCTGAAAATAAACCAGGCGCAGGTCGCCTCCCAGCGCGAAACCTTCCTGTTCAACAACCGCCTCGAACTCACGGGTTTGGAGAGCGAAGCCGAGAAATTCCGTCGCCAGATGGCCGAGGACGACGAGATCATCGCCCTGCGCGAGAGCGTCCGCCGCGCCACGGAACTCAAGTATGAGAACGGCATCTGCACGGTCACCGACCTGATTCGCGACGTGAACGCCGAGAGCACCGCCCGCATCACCCGCGCCTCGCACGCGCTGCAATACCGGCACAATGTCTACAAGTATAACATAATCAAATAAAAACCACCGATCCATATGAAGAAGATCATCCTTTTTGCAACGGTTTGCGCGACAGCCCTTGCCTGGTCGTGCGGCCGCAAAGCCCCCGAAACCGACGGTTCGGGCATTTTCGAGGCGGTCGAAACCATCGTTTCGTCCGAAATGGCCGGAACCCTCCGCTCGTTCGACGTGAAGGAAGGGCAGTTCCTGCAGGCCGGCTCCCGCGTGGGCCTGGTCGACACCACGCAGCTCTATTTGTATAAGGTGCAGCTCGAAGCCTCCTGCAAGGCGCTGCGGATGAGCAAGCCCGACCTCGAAGCGCAGATCGTGTCGACGATGGCCGAGATCGAGCGCGCCAAACGCGAGCAGAGCCGCATGGAAAAACTGCTGAAGGGCGGTGCCGTGACACCCCAGCAGATGGACGACGCCAACACCGCCGTGAAGGTGGCCGAGGGACGCCTGCAGGCCCAGACCAACTCGTTGCAGACGGGCGTGTGGAGTGTCGACGAACAGATCCGCGGCTACCGCGCCCAGATCGAGAGGATCGACGACCAGATCGTCAAGTCGTTCATCGTCAATCCGGTCGAAGGGACCGTGCTGGCCAAATACACCGAGCAGTACGAGGTCACCTCGCCCGGCAAACCGCTGTACAAGATCGCCGACATCCGCGAAATGACCCTGCGCGCCTACATCACCGGCGAGCAGCTGGCCAAGGTGAAACTCGGCCAGCAGGCCACCGTCTACGCCAACCTGGGCAGCGAATCCCAGCGGCAGTACGTCGGCACGGTGACCTGGATCGCCGGCAAGGCCGAGTTCACGCCCAAGACGATCCAGACCGCCGACGAGCGCGCCAACCTGGTCTACCCGGTCAAACTGACGGTGCCAAACGACGACTACATCAAGATCGGAATGTACGGCGACGTGAAATTCTAACGACACGATGCTTGCGGTAGAGGTACATACGCTCTCGAAGAGCTACGGGGAGACGGAGGCTTTGCGCTCGGTCGACCTGGCCGTGGAGCGCGGCGAGATTTTCGGGATCATCGGACCCGACGGCGCCGGCAAGAGTACCCTTTTCCGTATCCTGGCCACGCTGTTGCTGCCCGACGCGGGTACGGCCGCGGTCGACGGGATCGACGTGGTGGCCGGCTACCGCGAGATCCGCCGCCGGATAGGCTATATGCCCGGGCGTTTTTCGCTGTACCAGGACCTGAGCGTCGAGGAGAACCTCAACTTTTTCGCCACCGTTTTCGGCACCACCGTCCGCGAGAATTACGACCTGATAAAAGAGATCTATTCCCAGATCGAGCCGTTCCGCACACGCCGTGCCGGGGCGCTCTCGGGCGGGATGAAACAGAAGCTGGCCCTTTCGTGCGCCTTGATCCACAAGCCTTCGGTGCTGCTGTTGGACGAGCCCACCACGGGCGTCGACCCCGTTTCGAGGCGCGAGTTCTGGGATATGCTCGCGCGCCTGAGGGCCCAGGGGATCACCATCCTCGTTTCGACGCCCTACATGGACGAAGCCACGCGCTGCGACCGCCTGGCGCTCATCAGCGGGGGGCGCTTCCTGGGGATCGACACCCCGGCCGGTTTCGTCGCCTCGTTCGACGGGCGTGTGTG
>JAVBRR010000113.1:0-2516 GCA_031547705.1 Rikenellaceae bacterium
GCGCACTTGCTCAAACCACTCTTCTCATAATATTTTCAGCGCCGCAAAGGTAATAAAAAATCGCGGTTTTGAAAACTTTCCGCACTTTTCCGGCATTTTATTTACCTTTGTTTGCAATAAAAACGACCGACAGGACAAATGCCTACCCGCGCAGAGATACAACTCATCCGTTCGCTCGCCGACAAACGCGCGCGCGACGAGCACCGCCTGTTCGTGGCCGAAGGGGCTAAACTCGTGGACGAAATCCTCGCCTCGGAACTGCGGGTGCGGCAACTGTTTACCGTTTCGGAGGATTTCGCGCGGCGCTTCCGCGCCACCGAGATCGTTTCGCCGCGCGAAATGGAGCGCCTGAGCCTGCTGAAGACCCCTTCGGAAGTAGTGGCGCTGGTCGAGATCCCGCAACGCCCCGAGTTCGATCCCGATGCAGCCCAAACAGAGTTGGTCCTGGCGCTCGACGGGGTGCAGGACCCGGGCAACCTGGGCACGATCGTCCGCCTGGCCGACTGGTTCGGCATCCGCAACATTGCTTGCTCGCCCGGGTCGGCCGACTGCTACAACCCCAAGGTGGTGCAGGCGACGATGGGCGCGATCATCCGCGTGGCGGTGCACTACGCCCCCCTGGCCGAGTGGCTCGGCGGGTGCCGGGCACCGGTCTACGGGACGTTCCTCGAGGGGGATAACATATATAAATGTGGTCTGGCGCCGGCGGGCGTCGTGGTGATGGGCAGCGAAGGGCGGGGAATTTCGTCCGACCTGGAACGCCTTGTAACACACAAGTTATACATTCCGCCGTATGGCGATTCGCTTTCGGAATCGCTCAACGTGGCTTCAGCGACGGCGATCGTCTGTTCGGAATTCCGGCGGCGCGACTACTCCAGGTAACTCGAAGCATCCCAACAGTGGGTGCAGAGTTCGCTCTTGGGCAGGCCGATCGCTGCGACCAGGTCGTCGAGACGCTGGAAGCGCAGGGTGTCGGCCCCGAGGCTGCGGCGGATCTCCTCGATCATCCGCGCGTGGCGCGGCGAATCGGGATCGGCGTATTCGGCCAACATTTCGGGCGTAAAGTCCTCGGTCCCCTCCAACTGGCGGATCACGCGGCGGGTAAAGAGGTCGAAAGTCGAGCGCGAAGTCGAAAAATTCAGGAAAATACACGGATAGACCAACGGAGGGCACGCCACACGGATGTGCACGCCCCGGGCGCCGGCTTCGGCCAGCTTGACGATGTTGTCCTTGAGCTGGGTGCCGCGCACGATCGAATCGTCCATCAGGATCATGCTCGAACCGCGTGTAAACGCCTCGTTGGGAATGAGTTTCATCTTGGCTACCAGGCTGCGCATCGCCTGGTTCTGGGGCATGAAACTGCGGGGCCACGTGGGGGTGTACTTCACGAAGGCGCGCTTGTAGGGCAGTCCGCTGCGGTTGCTGTAACCCACAGCATGCCCCACGCCCGAGTCGGGGATACCCGAAACGAAATCGGCGCCGCAATCCTCGTCGCGGGAAGCCAGGGCGGCGCCGCAACGGTAGCGTGCGTCTTCGACGTTGATCCCCTCGTAGTACGACGATGGGTAGCCATAATAGACCCACATAAAGGAACATATCTGCTTGCGGGGCGCGGGTTTTATAACTTCTTCGATCCCCTCGGCCGTGACGAACACCGCCTCGGAAGGCCCCAGGTCGCGGTCGAACTTGTAGTCGAGGTTGGCGAACGACGAACTTTCGGTAGCCACCACATAGCCTTCGTCATCGCGTCCCACGACCACCGGCGTACGGCCGAAACGGTCGCGGACGGCGTAAAGGCCCTTCGAGGTGAGGATCAGCATGCTGCACGATCCGCGCACCTTGCTTTGCACCAGGCGGATGCCCTGCTCGAACGTGTCGCCCAGGCTGACCAGGATCGCCACCAGTTCCGTGGGATTGATCGCCGAGCCCGAGAGTTCGGCGAAATTGATGCGTTTGTCGAGCAGTTCGGCGGCCAGCTCGTCGAGGTTGTCGATGCGGCCGATCGTGACCACCGAAAAACGTCCCAGGTGCGAGGTGAGCGTCACGGGTTGCGACTCGACGTCGCTGATGATCCCGATGCCCATCTTGGAACCGGCGAATTTGCCCAGGTCGGGCTCGAATTTGTTGCGGAAATAGGCGCTCTCGAGGCTGTGGATCGAGCGGATGAACTTCTCGCCGTTGTAGAACGCCATCCCCCCTTTTTTGGTTCCCAGATGCGAATGGTAGTCGGTACCGTAGAACACATCCGCAACACACTCTCGCTTCGACACACATCCAAAAAATCCACTCATCGTCTATTCTGTTTTTGGTTTACTATCTCAGGTTACTGCTGATCAGGTGTATAAATTCCTCGCGGGTCTGCATCTGCGAGAGGAAAACGCCCGTGAACGCCGAGGTGGTGGTCACGGAATTCTGTTTCTGCACCCCGCGGATCTGCATGCACATGTGGCTCGCCTCGATCACCACGGCCACCCCCATCGGGTTGAGCGTCTGCTGGATGCAATCGCGGATCTGCA
>JAVBRR010000118.1:0-8760 GCA_031547705.1 Rikenellaceae bacterium
ATGGAAAAGAAGGACTGAAGATTCCTCCATCCGGACAAAAAAATAATTACATGGATCACAAAAAAACCATACAAAGACTATATAGATAAGCTTAACTATTTATTAATATTGCTACATTATAATTTTAAAATATTATAATACAATTAATTATACATTCAAAAAACACTACAAAAAATTCCATTGATCGTGCCGATACAACAACAAGCAAATATCAGGCAAAAAAATTATACTTTTGTATATATGTCAATTTTGGAACCTCATGTAGTGGAAAAATAGTATGATGACCCGCGGGAAACAAACCAACAAGATCATAGGGGATATCGATCGATTCTTCGACACGGTAGACCGCGCACTGCTCATTTTCAAAGAGGGTGTAAAGAACTACCTGTATGGCGATACAGCCCAATTTACGGACAACCTGCAGAGTATGGCGAAGTTGGAAGCTGAAGCCAATGCCCTGAGGCGGGAAACCGAAGGGCAGCTATACACCCAATCGTATCTGACACGCGAGCGCGGCGACGTGATGCGGCTCCTGGAACACATGGATCACATAGCCAGTGTACTGAATGACAACCTGTTCCAATTTGAGATCGAGATGCCGCACATTCCGGACGAATTGAACCGCGACTTCATCAAACTGACCGAGCTTTCGACGCTGGCCGTGGAAAGCGTGATTCCCGCGGCGAAAGCCTATTTTCGTTCGCCCGAATCGATCACCGAAAAGCTACACCGCGTTTATTTCTACGAAAAAGAGACCGATAAGCAGGCCCAAGCCATAAAACGCAGGGTGTTTCACGAGATGGACTCGCTGAAACTGAGCGAAAAATTCCACCTGCGGTATTTTGCCCTGCATATCGAGGACCTTTCGGATGCCGCAGAAAAAGTCGCCGACCTGCTATCGGTTATGGCGATAAAACGTAATTTATAGAAAACTACCCCATGTCCCTGATCGCAATAATAGCCGTTTGCCTGGTCGCCGTGTGGCGGCTCGGGACATTCGACACGCCACTGGCTGTCAGCGGTTTGTTCGGCTCAGGTGTTTTTAGCATCCGGTGGTCGGGCTACATCGCGGCAGCGGGGGTCGTAGCAGGCTTGTTGTTATTGGGTAACTCACTGACGGACAACCTCTCCTCGCGGGCCGGTTCGCCTTCGATCACGGCACTGGTGATCCTGGGCGCCTCGGCGTTGTGTTCGTTGCTGATCACGATCCGGATATCGGAACTCTCGTCGATGTGTTACGCCCTGATGGGGGCGCTGCTGGGGTGGCAGAGTTTCAGAAACGGCTCGCTGGATCAGTCATACACCCTGACGCTGGGAGCATCATGGGTCGCAGCTCCCCTGTTGGCTGCACTGCTGGCCTGGGGGCTCGTCCTGGGGATGGAGGCGGCTTTCGGGAAACGGCAAGGGCATCTACTGAAACGGAACCTTAACATTCACAGGGCCATGGTTGTCGCGGCGGTAATGATGCTGCTGGCGATCGGGGCAAACAACGGCCCCCTGGCGGCGGTGTTGGCCGAAAAAGGCCTGCAAAACCTGGATATGTCTTTCGTCCTGCCGCACATACAGACAGGGAGCCTTTTTGCCGCCGGGGTGATCGCAGTGCTTTTTGTCGCCACACCCCACAAGTGGCAAAAGACGATCTTCCGGTTCTCAGACCGTGAATTTTATGTCAACGCCCAATCGGCGCTCGTAATGGCGGTCGCCGCGACAGTAGTTTTGTTTTTCTTTTCATTCGGACCGCTGTGCGGGAGCTTGGGTTTGTCCCCCACCCCGCTGTCGGTGCCGCAGTTGGCGTTCGGGGCCTTGGCCGGAGTGGGTTTTGCCCGGCACCGGTCGACACCCGATCGCGAGAAATTATTCCGGGCGGCGCTTACGTTGGTATTGGCACCGGCCATCGCATATGGGACGGCCTATCTGTTGCTCAGCCTGGTAGATGCCGATATGCTGATCTCGAGCAGCCGCCTGTCGGCTCCCCATTTGCTGAACCTGACCCTCCCGTTGGTCGTATTGGCTGCGATCGTGGTGCTCGCCCTCTCGCTGGTCTACGGCCGGAAGCAAAAGAAGATAGGCCGAAAAGCGCACGAAAAAAACATCGAACAGAAAAACCAGCTGTTCGAAAACCAGAAAGCGCTTACCGCCCTGGAGATCAAAACCGTGATGCTCGAGAACGAAAGCCTGTCCGACAAGTTGGAACTTAGACGCAAGGAGTTGATAAACATCGCCTTGAGCATTACAGAACAGAAAAGTTTTCTCGAGGAACTCTACCCCCGCATCAAAGAGTTGCAAGACGAGGCGGACGGGAAAAAACAGGAAGAGAGGATCGCCGAACTCGAGCGGATGGTGCGCGAGAGGATGCACTTCGCCCAGGAAGTCGAGGGATTTTACGCCCGGGTCGAAACCCTGCACAAGGATTTCAATCTGCGCCTGAACCAGAAATTCCCCAACCTTTCCGAGCAGGAGATCCGGCTTACAACGCTGCTCAGGCTCGGTTTTTCGACCAAACACATCGCCGTACTCATGAATATTTCGCCCAAAAGCGTCGAGGTGGGACGTTACCGGCTGCGGGCGAAACTGCAACTCGAACGCGAACAAAACCTGATGCAATTCGTCAAAACCATATAAAAACAAATACTAACTAAACTCTCAATTATTATGAAAAAAATCTTGTTGCTGATCGTATGCCTCGTACCGGCTGCAGCGCTTTTTGCGCAGCAAATGGAAATAACCGAACCCTCGGAGGTGCGGTACAACCAGTATGGCATCAAAGTGCAGCGTGAACCCGTCCATGCCGAGAACCGTAGCGGCATGTTGGTTTTCGAATCTCCCAGCCAGGACTACCGTTTCTGGTTCGACACCCGCGTACAGGTCGATGGGGCCATGTTTTTCG
Source organism: Rikenellaceae bacterium (assembly GCA_031547705.1). Classification (GTDB taxonomy): domain Bacteria; phylum Bacteroidota; class Bacteroidia; order Bacteroidales; family Rikenellaceae; genus JAVBMJ01. The sequence continues at coordinate 2,888 of JAVBRR010000118.1, forward strand.
GCCTGAACAAGGACTACGACCCCATCGGCAACAACGTCTCGATCCGCCGCGCAAGGCTCGCCCTCAAAGCCCAGGTTACGCCCAACTGGTACGGCGAAATCGACTCGGACTTCTCGAACGGCGTCTACGAGCTCAAGGACGCCTACCTGCGTTACTCGTCGTGCTGGGGCCTGAACGTGAGCGCCGGTAACTTCAAAGAGGATTTCTCGATGGAGCAAACCACCTCGTCGCGCTACCTGCCCTTCATGGAGCGCCCCATGGTAGTACAGACCTTTTCTCCCTCACGCCACCTGGGGATCGACGTGCAATGGCACCACAGATGGTTCAATATCTCCGGCGGCGTCTTCTTCCAGGCCGTAGCCGGCCTGGAGGAGATCACCAATGTGGAAGCCAACAACAAGGACGAAGGCCGCAACCAGGGAATGGACTTCACGGGTAAATTCACGCTCCACCCCCTTTATCGTTTCAAGGACGTCGGTCTGCACATCGCAGCAGGCGGATCGTACCGCCAGCCCAAAACCGACATGGCTATCATGGAATACGGCATGGCACGCTACAATACCCGCAACGCCACGTCGATCAACCGCAGAAAATACGTCGATTCCGACCTCATTCCCGGAGTTGACCACGAATTCCTCTACAACGGCGAAATGGCCGCGTTCTGGAAAGGCTTCCGCATCCAGGGCGAATACATCAGCAACAACATATTCATCAAAAACAACGCTCCGGCGACCGTCAACAAGAGCGTCAAGCGTTTCAGCGGCTGGTATGCCCACGTAGGTTTCGTGCTCTTCGGCGGCCAGCAGCGTTTCGATTATATGGACGGCGAATTCACGCAACCCTCGCGCGGACGCAAATGGGGCGACATCGAGCTCCTGGCCCGCTACGACTACATCAACATGAACAACGCCAACATCCTGGGCGGCGCGGCCGAGAACTACACCCTGGGGGTTAACTATTACGTCAACAGCAACGTCAAGTTCGTACTTAACTACCAGTACACCAACAACGACCGTTACGCCAACGGCCGCGGCAAGCTCAAAGTGGGCCACGACGCCAACGGCGTAGCCACGTCGAACTACCGCGACGTAGTCGAAAAAGGCGGCAAAGCCGGTGTGGACTACCAGATGCTCAGCATGCGTTTCGAAATCGACTTTTAGGCAGGACAATCCGAATAAAAAACCAATAAAATATAAATTCTATGAAAAAGTTATTGTTAGCAGCCATTGCGTCGGCCTCCGTGCTCGCGTCGTGCGTCAAAGACGATCCGTATGTAGCTCCCCCCGCTCCGCCGGTGGTGGACTCGCCGCTCAAAGGCAAACTGGTGCTCAATGAGATCAACGGTACCGGAGAGGATTCGGAGAAATACATCGAATTCTACAACACCACCGAAAGCCCCATCAGCCTGGAAGGCATCGTGGTTTGGTACAACAACGCCACCTCCGATCCCGAGATCACCTGGACGGGAACGGCAGGCATGAGCATCGCTGCCGGAGATTATTACGTACTCCTGGGCACGAAAAAAGGTACCCTGAACCCCGCCAGCGACATGATCAAGGGCCTCTCGGCCGAACAGGCCATCACGGTCGAGATGAAGGATGCCGACGGTAAACGCGTCGATATCTTCCAGAAAGGGGTGTCGGTGGGAAATACCCAGTCTTTCTCGCGCGTACCCAACGGCACGGGCGGCTGGTACTACACCGCCGAATCCGAAGGCGATGAGAATCCCATGTCCACAGCAGGCCTGACGCCCATCATCGTGGTACCGGTCATCACCAACGTCGCGCAGGATCCCGCTTCACCGGGCGCCAGCGTGGCTGCGACGGTTTCGGCCGACGTGACCGCCGGCGACGGCACCCTCGAATCGGTTGTCCTCACGTGGACGCTCGGCGGTGTGGCCCAAACGGCCATCCCGATGACCAAAGGCGCCGGCAACAGCTACTCGGCACAGATCCCCGGTCAGGCCAACGGCGCGGTGGTGGCCTACACGATCACCGCCACCAACAGCAAGACCGGCATCTCCACGGCCACCGGCGGCTACACCGCAGGCGCCAGCTCGCTGGCCACGACGGGACAAGTGTACGTAAACGAATGCGATCCCACCGGCAAGGTCTGGGAGTTATACAACGCCGAAACCTATGCCATCAACCTCGAAGGGTGGAGCATGACCAAGGACAACAACTCGTCCAACAACCCCTTTACCTTCCCCGCCGGGGCGACCATCTCCGGGGGCGGCTACCTGCTGCTGGCACAACAAACCTCGAACGGCACTTATCCCTACTACACCGGCTACGGCATGTCGCCCGCCAGCGGCTTTAAATACGTACTCTTCGACGCTACCGGAGCGCGCATCGACTCGCTCGACAACTTCGGCGACAACCAGCTCAACGGCGCCATCGCCAGCGGGCAGACCCTGGGACGCAAAACCGACGGGGCGGCGAAACTGGTGATGTTCACCGCCGGATCGCCGGGCACCTCGAACGGGGCCAACAGCGCCAACCTGCTCTCGACCCCCGTGGTGTTCATCAAGAGCGGCTGGGTAGGCCCCGCTTCGCCCACCTCGACGCAGAAAGTGGGCGTGCGCGCCAACATTACCTACAAGGACGCCATCACCGACGTAAAACTGGCCTACGATTTCGGCGCAGGATTCGTCAACATCACTATGAACGCCGCCGCCAACGGCTTCACCTACAACCTGGCCGACTCGATCCCCGCCAAGGGTAGCGGCGGCGCGGTGACCTACAAGTTCGTCGTCACCCCGGGCGGTGAAGTGACCAACGCGGCCTACACCTACACCGTCACCGACGTCACGCCCAACTACGCCGCCATCAAGATCAACGAACTGGACGGCAACACCAAGTTCATCGAATTGTACAACACTTCGGCGGCAGCGGTGGACATCAGCGGGATGAAGATTAAGAAGAACGGCACGGCCTTCCTGCTAAAGACCTCGGCCGACGGCGGCGGTGACTGGGCGGTCCCTGCCAGCACGAGCATCCCGGCGAACAGTTGGATGGTCATAACGCTGGACAAAGGCAACACGGCGAACTCGGCCCCGGCAGGCACTAAAATTTCACTCGTGGCCAACGACGGGCTGTCGGCCAGACAGCATCTGCTGATCCAGCTCTACCGTCCCGACGGCACGACCCTGGTGGATACGTTCGACCGCAACTCCACTCCCCCAGGGCTGTATGACGGCAACTCGATCACGGAGGATTACTCCAAAACCGTCGCAGCCGGCGGCGGCGGGGTCTACTCGTTCGCCCGCGTACCCGACGGCAGCGGCAGCTTCGTGCTCACGGTAGAATCTGCAGGCCTCGCCAACACCGCATCGCAGGGCGCGATCGTAACCAACTAAATCAGCACAAGAAAATCTAAAATCGTATAATTATGAGCAAAGAAAAAATGGAGATCGGCGCGATCTCTAAACCGCGGTTCGAATTCCGCACCTTCGGCCAGTGCTTCTGCGGCGCCCACAAACGCATGGCACGCCTGTCGGTGCCCGTTCCCGAAAAGGTGTGGGAACGCCACAGCGACGAAATCTACATCGTTTCGCGCACCAACGACATCAACAACACCAAGATCCGCGACGGTAAGATGGACATCAAAACCTTCGTCCAGAACGTCGACGGCCTCGAACAGTGGAACCCGCTGATGAAGGGCGAGTTCCCCCTGTCGGCCGAAGTGCTCGCGAAAGAGGTCTTCCCCGCCTTTATGGTGGCGATGCCCGAGCTGAAAAAGGATAGCTATACCTACGACGAGTTCATCGCCATGATCCAGGCCCATCCCGACCTCCAGGCGGTGCGTGTCCACAAGCAGCGCTGGGGCTACATGGTCAACGACACGATCTGCGAAGTGGGCAACGTGTTGGTGAACGGGGCCAAGATCGTGACGATCAACAGCGAATCGACCGAAGTGGCCGACATCCAGAAAACCATCGCCGACGTGGGCCTCGCAGGGGTCGAGAACATCAACTACCTGCAGGCGATCAAACGCGTGATCGGGATGACCGACAAACCCCTCGCCAACGAAAGCTGTGCGTGCTGCGGATGCGAAGACAGTTGCGGATGCAAATGCTAATAAACTAAAAAACAATAAAATGGCACAAGAAATAGAACGCAAGTTCCTTGTCGCAGGCGACTTCAAGGCCGCCGCGACCAAAAGCACCCGCATCACCCAGGGTTACCTCAGCTCCGTTCCCGAGCGCACCGTCCGGGTGCGGGTCAAGGGCGACAAGGGCTACATCACGATCAAAGGCATCGGCAACGACGCCGGCTCGAGCCGCTACGAATGGGAAAAAGAGATCCCCGTGGCCGAAGTGCAGGAGTTGCTGAAGATCTGCGAACCGGGCGTGATCGACAAGACGCGCTACCTGGTTCCCGTGGGCGGCCACACCTACGAGGTGGACGAATTCTACGGCGAAAACCAGGGGCTCGTGGTGGCCGAAGTAGAGCTCGCCGCCGAGGACGAAGCCTTCGACAAGCCCGCGTGGCTGGGCAAGGAGGTCACGGGCGATGTGAAATACTACAATTCGATGCTGATGAAAAACCCCTACACCAAGTGGTAGGGATAACTCTCTGAAGAACGCGGCGGGCGCCTGGCCCCAATTGTGCCCGCCGCATCTTCGCTTTTGTTGCGCTATGAAGTATATTTTACGGTCTATACAAGTTGCGGCCCTGGCCTTTGCGGCGGTTTCGTGTTCCAAGGACCCGGGGGTTCCCGGTGGTGGGAGCGACACGCCGCCTGTTGTGGTGACGGTCACCGACAGCGTGATCAACACCGGGCTAACGAACCTGTCGGGCCTGTGCTACAACTACGCCAAAACCGGATTTATGGCCGCGCGCGACAACGGCAAACTCTACGAACTGAGCCTCACCGGCCAGATCGTCCGCACCCTGCCCTACTCCGGGAGCAACGATTTCGAAGGCATTACGATCAACCCCACCAGCGGCGCGATCTACCTGGCCGACGAAGGGAACATGGAGATCTGGCGACTCGCGGGCAACGAGAAGAGCGTCGCCAAGGTCACCGACATTGTCGTCCCGGGCGTGCAGGACAACAAAGGTATCGAGGGCGTGGCCTACGGGCGCGACACGCTCTACATCGTCAACCAGACCCCCGCGCGGCTGATCAAGTATTCGCTCGCCGCAGCGCAGGAAGTGTGGCACAAAGACCTCTTTTTCGCCACTTATTTCTCGGATATCTGCTACGACGACACCGACCACACGCTGTGGATCGTGGACAGCAAAAAGCAAAAGGTCTTCCATTGCGACCTCAACGGAGTGGTGATAGCGTCCCAGGATATAGCCGTCGTCCCCAAAGCCGAAGCGCTGGTGGTGGACCGCAGTAAAGGCGGTATGTGGGTGGGCTGTGACGAAACCGGCAAAATTTTTCGCTTCAAACTACTAATCTAACCAGACTTTCTAACCCGACTTTATGACCGACAAGCAGCAGCATTTCGATCCCCTGGATATGAAGAATTACAGGGTCGAAAAACTTCCCAAAATGGAGAAAACGGGCTTCGAGCGTTGGATGGCGCGCCTCGGCGGCCCTCTGGCGATCATTGCCTTCGTCCTGATCTACTATTTTTCCAATATTTCGTTCCTGAGCGATATCAATACCGCCAACCTGGGCGAAGACGCCATCCACCGCCTGGCACAGGTAGGTGAGGAGGCCTTCTCGCGGATCAATTACGCGATGCTGGCCATTTTCGCCGCCGCGATCATCCTGTGGATCACCGAAGCGGTCCCGAATTACCTCACTTCACTGCTGGTAATCCTGGCGACGGTGCTCACCCACGTAACTTCGGACAAAGTGGCCTTCGCGCAACTGGGCCATCCGGTCATGTGGCTGAACATCCTGTCGTTCGTGCT
>JAVBRR010000042.1:0-3035 GCA_031547705.1 Rikenellaceae bacterium
AGGACGCCAAGGAAGCCAAAGTCCCCGTCGGTGGATTCAACGATGGCCTCAGCCATTGGTGGAACGCCCACGAGACCCGCGAACCCTACCTGCGCTACAGCCCCAAGCAGTATGTCCAGATCGCCGATAACCTGATTGCCTGGCAGGATGCCGACGGCGGCTGGGCCAAGAACCTCGACTGGTTCGCGGCTTTCGACGTCCCCGAGATGAAAAAACGCCTGCTGGCAGCCAAAAAAGGCCGTCTGCGTACCACGCTCGACAACCGCAACACCTACACCCAGATCGACTACCTGGCCGAGGTCTACAAGCTCACCGGCGACAAACGCTACCTCCAGAGCGCCCTGCATGGGATCGATTACATCCTTGACCTGCAGAACAAAAGCGGCGGCTGGCGCGGCTGGGACGTCGATGCCATCACCTTCAACGACGACGTCACCCTGGGCGCCATGCAACTGATGCAGCTGATCGAGAACAAGGACCCGAAATACGATTGGGTCGACCAGGCCCGCCGCGTACGCGCCGCCGCCGCCTTCGACCGGGCGATGGAGATGGTGCTCAAGACCCAGATCGTGATCGACGGCGTGAAAACCGTCTGGTGCCAGCAGCACGACCACAAAACGTTGGCTCCCTGCAAAGCGCGCACCTACGAACTTCCCTCGCAGTGCTCCTCGGAGAGCGCCAGCCTGCTGGCTTTCCTGATGGAACAGCCCGACCCGTCGCCCGAGTTGATCGACGCGATCCGTTCGGCCGCCCGCTGGTATGAAACCCACAAGATCGAGGGCATGAGGCTCTATTACGACCCCAATGTGGAGCTGATCAACGAGCGTTCCGAAAAGAAGGGCGACACGTTCTTCGTTCCCGACCCCGACAGCACCACAGTCTACTGGGCCCGTTTCTACGACCTCGAAAACCAGAAACCCTTCCTGTGCTGCCGCGACGGGACGGTGGTCTACACCCTGGCCGAAGTGAACCACGAGCGCCGCACGGGCTACGGATGGTACAACAGCTCGGGCACTACATTCCTGAAAAAATACGCCCAGTGGGAAAAGAAACTGAAAAAATAATAGCATAAGACCATGAACCGCAACCTGACACTTTTGCTGACCGGAGTATGCGCCGGCGGAGCGCTCCACGCCGGAGCGCAGGCCAAAAAAGAGGCCCCCAAGACGGGCGCAAAACCCAACATCATCTACATCATGGCCGACGACATGGGTATCGGCGATGTGAGTTGCTACGGCCCCAACATCATCAAAACGCCCAACATCGACCGCCTGGCCGAGCAGGGCATCCGCTTCACCAACCACTACACGGGTTGCGCCGTGTCGGCACCCTCGCGCTGCTGCCTGATGACGGGCCTGCACACGGGCCACGCCTACATCCGTAACAACCACTCGGTGCGTACCGGCGGACGCGTGTCGTTGCGTCCCGAAGACCTGACGATCGCCGAACTGCTCAAGGAACAGGGCTACAGCACGGCGCTCTACGGCAAGTGGGGCCTGGCCGAACCCGACACCGAGGGGATCCCCAACGACCAGGGTTTCGACGACTTCCTGGGTTACCTCAACCAGGACCACGCCTTGTATTACTACACCGAATACCTCGACTACAACCGCAGCGTCCTGCGCCTGCACGAGAACGACGGCGGCCGTCAGAAGACCTATTCCAACGACCTGTTCTCGAAGTACGCCAAGGATTTCATTAAGAAAAACCAGAGGAATCCGTTCTTCATCTACCTGGCCTACACCATTCCCCACTCGCTGATGCAGGTGCCCGAGGAGGACCGCAAGCCCTTCCGCGGCAAGTTCGTCACCGACGGCAAGACGCAGTACGACTCCGTGCGCGCTACTTATTGCGGCATGATCACCCGCATGGACCGCCAGATCGGCGAGATGATGCAGTTGTTGAAGGAGCTGGGACTGGATGAGAACACGATCGTGATGTTCACCAGCGACAACGGCCCCACGCTGGGTGTGCTCAAAGAGGATTATTTCGACTCGAACCGCGAATACCGCGGCTACAAGGGCGACCTCTACGAAGGCGGTATCCACACGCCGTTCATCGCCCGCTGGCCCGGCAAGATCAAGCCCGGCACCACCACCGACCACATTTCGGCCTTCTGGGATTTCCTGCCCACGGCGGTCGAGATCGCCGGTGCCCGGATGCCCGCGGGTATCGACGGCATCTCCTACCTGCCCGCCCTGACGGGCCAGAAGCAGTCGGCCCACGACTACCTCTACTGGGAGTTCCGCAAACGCGACGAGCCTTCGCAGGCGGTGCGCATGGGCGACTGGAAAGCCGTCCGTATCGGCGGTGAAGGTGCGCCGGTCGAAGTGTACAACCTCCGGACCGACGTGAGCGAAAAGAAGGACGTGGCCGCCGCCAATCCTGCGATCGTGAAACAGGCGCAGGAGATTTTCCTGAGCGCCCGCACCGAATCTTACCATTACCCGCTGGTTTCGGGACCGAAAGGCGCTCCCGAAGCGAATAAGAAGAGCGATAAAAAGAAAAAATAACGATGGCAGCAAAAACCTACACGCGGCGCGACTTCCTGAAAGTAAGCGCCACCTCGGCGGCCAGCCTCTGGGCCGCTTCGGTGTTGGGCAAGGTGCCCGCATCCAAGGGCAAGAAAAAGCCCAACCTGCTCTTTTTGTGGACCGACCAGCAGCGCGCCGACACGATGGCCGTCTACGGCAACAAGAAGTTCAAGATGCCCAACCTCAATAAGTTGTCGGACGAAAGTTTCGTTTTCATGCGCCCCTACGTCGTCCAGTCGGTGTCCACCCCCGGGCGCGGCAGCGTGATGACGGGCCTCTACCCCCACCAGCACGGCGCGGTGGAGAACAACATCCCGCTCAACGCCGACGCCCGCTGTTTTCCCGAACTGATCAACGACAAGGATTACCGCACGGGCTATTTCGGCAAATGGCACCTGGGCGACGAGATCTTCACCCAGCACGGTTTCGAGGAGTTCGACTCGGTCGAGGACCGTTACAGCAAACACTACACGAAAGGCCGCGACAAGAAGGCCCGCGGAG
>JAVBRR010000064.1:0-11743 GCA_031547705.1 Rikenellaceae bacterium
CCGATTTCTACATCACGGCGCATATGGCCTGCGGCGAGAACAACGCCTTCACCAACAACGACTACACCGACTACTACATCACACTGCCCAAGGACAACATCGAAACGGCCCTGTGGCTGGAATCGGACCGGATGGAGGGGCTCGACATCACGCGCAGCAAACTCGCCGCGGAGAAAAAAGTGGTCGTCGAAGAGTACAACCAACGCTACCTCAACCAGCCCTACGGCGACATGTGGCTGCGGTTGCGGGCGCTCGCCTACCGCACACACCCCTACCGCTGGGCCACCATCGGCCTGACGCCCGACCACATCCGGGGAGCGTCGCTGGGCGAAGTGCGCGACTTTTACCAACGCTATTACCACCCCTCGAACGTCGTCCTTTCGATCGCCTCGGGCCTCGATCCCGATCGGGCGATCGCACTGGCAGAGAAGTGGTTCGGTGATATTCCCGACACGCCCCATCCGCCGGTGGCGCTGCCTGCCGAGCCCACGCAGACCGAAGCCCGCCGCGAGGAGGTCACGGCACGCGTCCCCGCCAACGCCATCACCATCGCTTTCCACATGGGCGACCGCCTGAGCCGCAGCTACTACCTGTGCGACGTGATCTCGGACCTGTTGGCCGGGGGAACCTCGGCGCGGCTCTACGAATCGCTGGTCAAGCGCCGCAAGCTGTTCTCGTCGGTCAACGCCTACATCACGGGCGACCTCGACCCGGGGCTCTTTGTCGTCACGGGGCACCTGCTGCCCGGCGTGGCGGTTGCGGAGGGTGAAAAGGCGCTGTGGGGCGAACTGGAGATCCTGCAACAACAGCACGCCAGCGCCCGCGAACTTGAAAAGGTCAAGAACAAATTCGAGGCGGGGGTGATCTTCGGCGAAGTGAACGTAATGAACCGCGCGATGAACCTCGGGTTCTACGAAATGGCGGGCGATATAACCATGGTCAACAAGGAGGTGGATATCTACCGCTCGGTGGCGGCCGGGGAGATCATGGCCGAAGCGCAACGGGTATTTGTCCCGCAGAACAGCTCTACCTTATTATATATACAGGATGAAGGACGACCGTAAACGGCAGCCCGAAGTGGCGATCCCCGAGCGGGTGGAGATACCGGCCGACCGGGTGCGCACACTGGACAACGGCGTGAAGCTCTATACCTTGCCGGCCACGGGCGACGGCGTGGTGCGGGTGAGCTTCGTGTTCCGGGCGGGATCGGCGCTCCAGGAGGTTCCTTTCTCAGCGTCGGCGACGGCCAACCTCCTGTCGGAAGGCACGGCACGCTACACCGCCCACCAGATCGCCGAGGAGCTCGATTTCTACGGTTCGTATTACGACGCGAGCATCGACCGCGACTACGCCGTGATCACCTTCTGCGCCCTGAGCCGCCACTTCAAAGCGACGCTCGCACTGGCCGCAGAGATCGTCCTGCACCCCGCGTTCCCCGAGCACGAGGTGGAGATCTACCGTATCAAACGCAAGCAGCAACTGGCCGTCGAGCGCAGCAAAGCGGCGTTCCAGGCACGCGAGCTGTTCACCCAATCGCTTTTCGGAAAGGAACACCCCTACGGGACCAGCAGCCCCGAGGCACTCTACGACGACCTCACGCGCCAGGCGATCGAGGCCTTCTACCGCACGCACTACACGGCAAACAACTGCTTTGTGGTCGCCTCGGGCGACGTGGATGACGCCGTGACCGACCGGATCGCGGACCTCGCGGCACAGATACCGCGCGGCGCCGAGATCCCCGGGGCGCCCTTCCCCGCCCCGGCCTGCACGCCCTCGGCCGAGCGGACGTTTCCCGATGCCGTGCAGTCGGCCATCCGCATCGGGCGGGTGCTGTTCCCGCGTTCGCACCCCGATTTCGTGGGAATGCAGGTGCTGGCAACGATCCTGGGGGGTTATTTCGGGTCGCGGCTGGTGCGCAACCTGCGCGAAGAGCGCGGCTATACCTACGGGGTTTTCGCGGCGATGATCAACCTCGACCGGGCGGGCTACCTGGCCATCTCGACCGAGGTGACGGCCGCCGCCACGCGCGAGGCGGTGGCGCAGATCTTTGCCGAGATGGAGCGCCTGCGCACCGAACCGGTTCCGCAGGCGGAACTGGCTATGGTGAAAAACATGGTTGTGGGGGAAGTGATGCGCATCCTCGACGGCCCCTTCGGGATTGCCGACATCACGATCGAAAATATACAAAACCGAAACGACAACTCGTACCTGAACGAATTCCTGGCCTGCGTGCGCGCCGCAACGCCGCAGGACATTCAGCAACTGGCGCAAAAATACCTCGATCCGGCGGCGTTCACCACCGTGATCGTCGGGGCTGTGTAACCCCGTCCAGGTCGCTGTCCGGAAGGACGGATCCCTACTTCTTCACCTTGGGGGCGAGCATCATGTACATCCGCTTGCCTTCCAGGCGCGGCATCTGCTCGACCTTGCCCAACTCTTCGAGGTCGGTGGCGAAACGCAGCAGCAGAATCTCTCCCTGCTCCTTGAAGACGATCGACCGGCCCCGGAAAAAGACGTACGCCTTCACCTTGGCACCCTCTTTCAGGAAGTTTTCGGCGTGCTTCAACTTGAAGTTGTAGTCGTGGTCGTCGGTCTGGGGTCCAAAGCGGATCTCCTTGATGACAACCTTTACAGCTTTCGCTTTCAGCTCTTTAGCCTTTTTCTTCTGCTGGTAGAGGAATTTCTGGTAATCGCCGATGCGGCAAACGGGGGGGTCGGCCTTGGGCGAAATCTCGATCAGGTCGAGCTCCTGCTCTTCGGCCATTTTCAGCGCATCGCGCAGAGGCAGAACAAGCGAAGTTTCGACGTTTTCGCCCACTAGGCGCACCTGGGGCGCCGTGATCTCGCGGTTGGTACGGTGAGGATTCTCCTTTTCGGGACGGCGCGGTCCCTGGTAAGGCCGGGGTTTCCTCGGGGGGAAAGGTTTAGTTGTGTTTATAGTTTTGTCCTCCTATTGATTGGTTAAAAATTTACTAATTAACTGCGCGGGCGGCGTCCAACTCCTCGGCCACCAGCTTGTTGACATAGGCGGCGAAATCCGCCATCGTCATGCTGCCCTTGTCGCCCTCGCCCTGGACGCGCAGGGCGATCTCGCCGGCCTCCTGCTCCTTCTCGCCCACGATGAGCAGGAACGGGATGCGTTTCAGCTCGTTGTCGCGGATCTTGCGGCCGATTTTCTCGTTGAGGTCGTCTACCTGTGTGCGAATATCGTGATTATTCAGGAATTTTGAAACTTTTTCGGCGTAATCGTTGTATTTTTCGCTGATCGGCAGCACCACAGCCTGGTCGGGCGCCAACCAGAGCGGGAATTTACCGGCCGTATGTTCCAGCAACACAGCCACAAAGCGCTCCAGCGAACCGAAAGGCGCACGGTGGATCATCACCGGGCGGTGCAACTGGTCGTCGTCGCCCTTGTACGTCAGATCGAAACGCTCGGGCAGGTTGTAGTCCACCTGGATCGTGCCCAACTGCCAGCTGCGGCCCAGCGCGTCCTTGACCATGAAATCAAGTTTCGGGCCATAGAAAGCCGCCTCGCCGTACTCTACGATCGTTTTGAGACCCTTTTCGGCCGCCGCCTCGATGATGGCGCTCTCGGCCTTGTTCCAGTTCTCGTCGGTGCCGATGTACTTCTCGCGGTCGACCTTGTCGCGCAGCGAAACCTGGGCCGTATAGTCGTTGAACTTCAATACATTGAATATATACAGCACGATGTCGATCACCTTCTTGAACTCCTCCTTCAGCTGGTCGGGGCGGCAGAAGAGGTGGGCGTCGTCCTGGGTGAACCCGCGAACACGCGTAAGTCCGTGCAACTCACCGCTCTGTTCGTAACGATAGACCGTCCCGAACTCGGCGAAACGCAACGGCAGGTCGCGGTACGAACGCGGTTTGACGCGGTAGATCTCGCAGTGGTGGGGGCAGTTCATCGGCTTAAGCAGGAATTCCTCACCCTCGTCGGGGGTGTGGATCGGCTGGAACGAGTCCTTGCCGTATTTGGCGTAGTGGCCCGAGGTGACATAGAGGTCCTTCATCCCGATGTGCGGGGTGATAACCTGCTGGTAACCATGCTCCTTTTGCACGCTGCGAAGGAACCCTTCGAGCCTCTCGCGCAGGGCCGCACCCTTGGGCAGCCACAGGGGAAGCCCCTGCCCTACCCGTTGCGAGAAGTGGAAGAGTTCCAGCTCCTTACCCAGCTTGCGGTGGTCGCGTTTCTTGGCCTCCTCGAGCATAACGAGGTATTCGTCGAGCATCGACTTCTTGGGGAAGGTGATGCCGTAGATGCGCGTGAGCATTTTGTTTTTCTCGTTACCGCGCCAGTAGGCGCCGGCCACCGAGGTGAGCTTGATCGCCTTGATCGCCCCCGTGGAGGGCAGGTGCGGGCCGCGGCACAGGTCGGTGAACGCGCCGTTGGTATAGAACGTGATCGTGCCGTCCTCCAGGTCGCCGATCAGTTCGGTTTTGTACTGGTCGCCCTTGGTGGTGTAGGTATCCATCGCCTCCCGCTTGGTCACGCTGCGGCACTCGACCGGCTCGTCGGTGCGGGCCAGCTCGAGCATCCGTTTTTCGATACGCTCCAGGTCGGCCTCGGTGATCGGCTCGGGCGAATCGACGTCGTAGTAGAATCCGCTCTCGATGCTGGGCCCGATGCCGAACTTGATGCCTGGGTAGAGCTCCTGCAACGCCTCGGCCATCAGGTGCGACGAGGTGTGCCAGAAAGTCTGCTTCGCCTCGCGGTCGTCCCACTTGTGCAGTTTGAACGTAGAATCCTCTTCGATGGGCACCTGCAATCCCGTAACCTTGTCGTTCACCGTGGCCGCGAGCACCTCCTGGGCCAGGCGCGGCGATATGCTTTCGGCGATCTGCATCGCCGTCGTTCCTTTTTTGTACTCCCGCACGCTACCGTCGGGGAAAGTAATTTTTATCATATTTATTTTTAAACCTTTAATTCTTTAACTTTCGTTTCCGGGCAGGTCCTTGACCGAAACGTCGGCGCCGCGGTCGCGCTCGTAACGCTTCAGCGGGTTGCGGGTCATTTCTTTGTAATTCTGACGGTTGCGGAAAATGTCGAGCGCCGCGTAGATCGCTTCGCGCATCGAGCTCGCGTCGGCCTTGTCCTGTCCGGCGATGTCGTACCCCACCCCGTGGTCGGGACTGGTGCGCACAACGCTCAGCGCCGCCGTGAAATTCACCCCCTGGGGCGTCAGCGCCTTGAAAGGCGTCAGGCCCTGGTCGTGGTACATGGCCAGGATGGCGTCGTACTTGCGGAAATTGCCCGAGGCGAACAGGCCGTCCGAAGCGAAAGGCCCGAATGCCAGCGTCTTGGCAGCGGCGGCCTCCTGGATCGCGGGCCGGATGACCTCCTGCTCCTCGCGTCCCAGCAGCCCTCCGTCGCCGGCGTGGGGGTTGAGCGAAAGCACCGCGATGCGCGGTTCGACAACGCCGAAATCAGCGATCAGCGAACGCCTCAACTGGCCCAGACGCTCCACGATCCTGGCCTGGGTGATATTTTTGCTTACCTCCGCAACGGGCAGGTGGATCGTCACCAGGCCCACGCGCAGCAACTCGCTGCACAGGATCATCAACGGCTCGCCCTCGAATTCGGCAGCCAGGAACTCGGTGTGGCCCGTAAACCGGAACTCCTCGCCCTGGACATTTTCCTTGTTGATCGGGGCGGTGACCAGCACGTCGATCACGCCGGCTTTCAGGTCGGCGGCGGCGGCCCTGAGGGCGGCTACGGCGGCTTTGCCCGCCTCGGGGGTCGAAACCCCCGGCTCGATTTTCAGCCCTTCGTCGACGCAATTCACCAGGTTCACGCGTTTCCCGCGCGCCTCGCGGGCATTGGCAACGGCCGTGTAGGCGAAATCCCCCGCTTCCTCGATCGTCCCCTTGTAGTGGTTCAGTATCTTGGCCGACCCGTAGACCACGGGTGTAAACATCTCCCACATCCGGCTGTCGGCCAGCGATTTGATAATCACCTCGGGCCCCACTCCATTGGGATCGCCGCACGTGATCCCCACTTTGATATTTTGTACTTCCATAAATTAGTCCTTACGACCGACAAAGATAAAAAAAAATCCTAACAGTTATCCCGGCGGACGATCCGGGCGCCCAAGGCGTTCAGGCGGCCGTCGATGTTCTGGTAACCGCGGTCGATCTGCTCGACGTTCTGGATCGTGCTCTTGCCCTCGGCCGACAGGGCGGCGATCAGCAGCGCCACCCCGGCACGTATGTCGGGCGAGGTCATCTGCGTGGCGCGCAGGCGTATGGCGTGGTCGTGGCCGATGACCGTGGCGCGGTGGGGGTCGCAGAGGATGATCTGGGCGCCCATGTCGATCAACTTGTCGACGAAGAACAGGCGGCTCTCGAACATCTTCTGGTGGATCAGCACCGCCCCCCGGGCCTGGGTGGCGACCACCAGGAACACCGACAGCAGGTCGGGCGTCAGGCCGGGCCAGGTGGCGTCGGCGATGGTCATGATCGAGCCGTCGATGAAACTTTCGATCGTGTAATGCTCCTGGCGCGGGATGAAGATATCGTCGCCGCGCTGCTCGAAGGAGATCCCCATGCGCTCGAACTGCGCGGGGATGATGCCCAGGTTGTCGAACGACACGTTCTTGATGGTGATCTGCGATTGGGTCATGGCCGCCAGGCCGATGAAACTCCCCACCTCGATCATGTCGGGCAGCAGGGTATGCTGCGTACCCGCGAGCGAATCGACGCCCTCGATGACCAGCAGGTTCGAGGCGATGCCCGAAATGCGCGCGCCCATGCGGTTGAGCATCCGGCACAGTTGCTGGACGTAGGGTTCGCAGGCGGCGTTGTAGATGGTTGTCGTTCCGGGCGTCAGCACGGCAGCCATCACGATGTTGGCCGTTCCGGTCACCGAAGCCTCGTCGAGGAGCATGTAGCAGCCCCGCAGGTTTTTGCCCTCGACAGCGAAGAAACTTTCGCCGGCGTCGTAGTTGAACGTGGCGCCGAGTTTCTGGAAACCGATGAAGTGGGTGTCCAGACGGCGGCGGCCGATCTTGTCGCCCCCGGGTTTGGGCAGGTAGCCCACGCCGAAGCGCGCCAGCAGGGGCCCTATCACCATCACCGAGCCCCGCAGTCGGGCGGCACGGTGGCGGTAGTCGTCGGTTTTGAGGTATTCGAGGTCGACGTTGGCGGCGCGGAAGGAGTACGACGACTCGCTGTGGCGCTCGACCTCGACGCCCATTTTTTCGAGCAGTTCGATGAGTTGCAGCACGTCGACGATCGCCGGAATGTTGTGCACCGTCACCCGTTCGGGGGTGAGCAGCGCGGCGCAGAGTATCTGCAACGCCTCGTTCTTGGCGCCCTGTGGGGTGATCTCGCCCGCGAGGGGACGTCCGCCGGTTACTTCGAATACAGCCATAGATTTTACCGTTTAAACAGGCATAAAGGTAGCGGTTTTTTTCGAACACTTCAATAACCTGATCGCATAATTTTCTCTTTCCGACGTCAAATCCTCAAAATGATACAACCATATCTCTTCCGAAGAGATGATCTCGACCCGAAAGCAATCGTACTCAAATACTTTCACGGATTCGACCTGTTTGTAGAGAGCCTGGGTGTGAAGTTTTTGTTCGTCCGGCGCATAACTGTACTGCGACTCGTAGTCGCCGTCCGGCCCGCAATATTCGACCAACCTGCCGTCTTCGCAAAACTCCCACACAAACCCCTCGCGGCCATTCAACCTATCGGATAATACATACCCGGCGCCCCGGTCGCGGTAGATGCCGGGCACCCGCCAGCGGCCGAGCAAAACATTGTCTTTCATGATATAATACGCGGTTGTTCCGCGACCCCGGACGGAAGGTTAGCCCATAAAAAGAGCGTGGGGCCATTACTCGCGCCGAGAGCAGGCTCAGGAAGGGCCCGGACCACAACGAGAACGACCCACACGCAAAGTGTGGGGCGTTTACAGGTTGTAGTCCGAAAATTAAATTTTCCTGATTCGCTCTCAGACCACGGTAAACACTCTTTGCCGCACACAACGGGCGGCAGGGCAAAGATAGAAAAAAAAACGGTTGTTGTTTTTTACAAAACACCTTTTTATTCAGCTAACAATACACAATGTCTTTTTTAGTTATCACACATGATAACTGAATCGCAAAGATAACGGCTAATCTTTGTTATCAAATATGATAACAGAAAATTTATGGAAAAGGAAGAGGCGCTTGTTAAAATAGGGCTGCAAATCAAGAAATTGAGAGAGAAGAAAAACATCCCTCAGCAAGATCTGGCGGCCGCCTGCAATTTCGAAAAGTCCAACATGAGCCGCATCGAAGCCGGACGGACCAACATCACGATCTCGACGCTGCTCAAGATTTGCGAAGCGCTGAAGGTCGAAATGAAAGAGGTTGTGGATATAAAATAATCGGGAAATTACCGCACCCGGATCAGGTAGTAGACGCAGGTGGTGACGAAGTTGCGCACCCAGGGGATGGCGCTCACGACACGGGCCTGCTCCCGCGCGCGGAGGTTGAATTTGTAGCGGTAGATGGGGTTGATGAAGTAGTGCCGCCGGCCGACTACTTCGTAGCCCGTGCGGCGCACGATGCGTTCGAAACGTTCGATCGAAATGCCGGTCTGCTTGATCTCCACGAACTCCGTCGGGTTTTCGCCGAACAACTGCAGCACCCCTCTGTACAGCGGCATCGGGAGCAGGTGGAAATAGGGCAGCCGCGACAGGAACCGGCTCCGGCACACCTGCTGGTGCCCTCCGAAAGGCATTTGCCAGGGTGGGAATCCGAAGAAAACCTCGCCGCCCGGAGCCAACAGCGCCTTGACGCGCTCGACGAGGCGTCGTTGGTCGAAAATGTGCTCGATCACGTCCTTGAAGACCACCAGGTCGAAGCGTCCGCCCAGTTCCGTTTCGGGGTCGACGTCGTAGATGTCCTTGGCGATCAACGTGAGCTGTCCCGAGGCGATGTAATCTGCCAGGCGACGCCGTCCCGCCTCGAGGCGCTCGTCGTGGAGCTCCACCCCCACGCACACGCACCCGCGGTCGAGGAAAGGCTTCAGCACGCCCCCCTGGGCGCAGCCGATCTCCAGCACGCGCATCCCCTGGCGCAGGGGAAAATACGATTCGACGAAAGGTATCACGAACTCGCGGCAGTTTTCTGCCTGCATGTCGAAATACCTTTCGTCGTCGCTGTGAAACTCAAACATAAGCCTTCCTGAGGCCGAAGGTTTTACCTTCCGGGGGTGAGGTCCGAAGGATCCTTCATCACCATCGTCTTGTCGATGCGGATGGTGACGTTGTTGTCGATATCGAGGAGGATGTAGTTCTCTTTCACCTCTTTGATCGTGCCGTAGATGCCTCCGGCGGTGATCACTTTCTGGCCTTTTTCGAGGGCGTTGCGGAACTTCGCGAGCTCTTTCTGGCGCTTCTGCTGCGGGCGGATCATAAAAAAGTACATCAACCCGAAGATCAGTACCATCATCCCGATGAACTGATAGGGATTGCCCTGGGAAGCTGCCTCAGGAGCGGCGGCCTGGAGTGTAATCGTCAGTAAATTCATTGTCTTTTATCGTTTGGTTGTAATTCTACAAAGGTAAGAAAATTTCCGGACCCGCGCCTACTTCGCGACGAAAACCTGGAAATTGGCGTAGCACGACGTGCGGGTGTGCATCTGGCGCAGGCCGATGCGTCCCGATTCGATGGGCGGGAAGGCGCTGCCGTCGAAATTGAACGTCTCGTCGCGCCCGCTCCCGCAGACGCGCATATGGAGCTGATTCCCCGACTTGATAATCGTAATATGGTACTTCACCCCCGTCTGGAACAAGTCGACATCCAGGTATTCGGGCGTCAGTTCGGTGCCCTTCAGCCCCTTGCCCAACTCGGGCATATAACGCCGGCCGCGGATGTAGCGCCGCGATTCCTCGGCCCCGGGATCGCCGGCGGTCGAATAGCTGAGGTGGTAGGTGTCCATGTGGTTGTAGTAGACCCCCATCGCGGGTTTCGTGCGCAGGTCGGCCCACTTCGAAATATCGGCCACGTAGGGTTCTTTGCCGTAGCCCTGCGCCTGGATATAGATGATGTTCACCGAGTTGGTCTGCGAATCGTCGAGGCGCGTGAAGTCGTACTCGATCCTCACGTCGCCGTCGAACGAGGCGCGCGTCCACAGCACCGCGTGGTTGTCCTTGGCCTTGGGGTCGCTGCCGGCTTTGAGCACCAGGCCCTGCGGGGTGTTGCGCACGCTGGCGTCGGCGCCGTCGAGGGTCCAGTAGAGTTCCCAGTTCCGGGTGCCCGGGTCGGAAAAGACGCGCTGCCAGGTGCGCGATTCGGTCGCGGTCGTCGCGGGGTGGGAATCCTGCGCCCGGACAGCGGCGGACAGCAGGCAAAAGAGGGCTAAAAGGGTTGTTTTCATACTATCGGACATCGGCTTGGATGATGATGCGGTATCTTTCGGGGGCCAGCGAGGTTTGGACGTAAAGCGGTTTGTGGTGCACGCCCCGTTGTCCCGCCGAATGGAATTCGAGCTTCAGGGCGAGGCTTTCGCCCGGGGCGGCGGGGTGCTTGTCGTATTTCGCCTCGAGGCATCCGCACGAAGTTTCGGTGCCGATCACCACCATCGGACGGTCTGCGCCGTTCACTATCGCCAGCTCCTGCACGGCGGTTTCGCCCTCGTGCAACAGCCCGAAATCGACCGTGTCCGCCCCGTGTGCCACGAGTACCGAGTCGTTGACAACGATCTGGCGCACATTCAGCTCGACCTTGGCGCCCTTGGGTGTGCATCCCACGGCCGCCAAAGCCAGAACGATCGCTATGGTTCTTACGCGGTTCATCTTTAGAGTAGTCCCCGGCCTGCCTTCTTGATACGCCCTTCGGCGGTGAGCGATTCGGCGATCTTGTCGAGCACGCCGTTGATGAAGAAACTGCTGCCCGGGGTGCTGTAGTATTTGGCGATCTCGATGAATTCGTCGAGCGTCACCTTGACCGGCACCGACGGACAGGCGACCAGCTCGGCCATGGCCGTGATCATGATCAGGTTGTCCAACAGCGCGATGCGTTCCACATCCCAGTTCTGGGTGTAGCGCTCCACGTATTCGAGGTATTCATCTTTGTGGACCAGCGCGTTGCGCAACAATTCGCGCGTGTAATCGAGGTCGTCATCGCTCTTGAATTTGGGCAGCAGGGGCACATCCTCCTGGCCCTCGGCGCACTGCTCGAGCGTGCGCAGGGTCATGATCAGGGCGAAATCCAGGTCGTCGGACCAGAGGATCGACTGCTCCTCGACGGCCTCTTCGACCGCCGGGTTGTCGTCCACGATGCGCGTGTAGAAATTCTTGACCAGCGAGAGATCCTCGCGGTAAGTGCGCTTGGGCAGGAGCATGTATTTTTTATAGAAATCACTTTCGGTGAGGGCGTTGTAGAGTTCCTTCACAAGCTCGGGGTAGTTGGCCCAGCTGAGCTTTTTCGCCGCGAGGTAGTCGCCTAAAGCGCCGCTGCGGGCGATCTGGGCGATGACGGCGTTCTCTACGAATTTCGTGTTGGGGTTGAGGTCCTCGTGGGTGGCGAGTCGTTTCTTTTTGCCGATCTCGATGCGCTTTTCGCCGTAGGCCGCCACATCGGCAACGAGCGAAAGGACAAGATGATACAAATCGTAGGTCTTGTCTATGCTGTGGACGAGGTTCTTCTCGGTCGTGATCAGGGAGTCGGCGTCGGACTGGAGATGCGCATAGAGCGCCTTAACGACCTTGATCCTTAATAATCTGCGGCTCA
>JAVBRR010000135.1:0-13831 GCA_031547705.1 Rikenellaceae bacterium
AGGACACGGTCTGGGTGTTGGTCTGGAAATTTTCGTCTGGGACGGTGGAATTTTCCTGGTAGGGCTGTTCCTGCTGCGTGGTCTCCTCTTCGTTCTTTTTGCACGCCAGCAACAGCAGGGCGGCAGAGAGGAGTAATAAGATCCTTGTTTTCATGGTGGTGTGTTTTTACGGATCTAATTTCGCCATTCGCCGCCCGACAACCAACACAAATCAACCAACGCCCTCCGAACGTCGGTAAAAATCGAAATCTTAAAGGTAAATAATTTTACAGCAGGTGCTTGTCCAGGAACTCCTGGAAAGTTTTTTTGTACTGGTCGCCGATCGACAGCGAGGTTTGGGGGTCGAGCAGGATGCGCCCGCGCTCGACCACGTGCACGAACGCCAGGTTGACGATCGTCGAGCGGTGGACGCGCATGAAGCGGTTGCGGGGCAGTTTCTCTTCGAGGCTTCGCAGGCTCATGAGCGACATGACCGGTTTGCCTTCGGTGAGGTGGATGCGCACGTATTCGCTCATGCTTTCGATGTAGCGGATCCGGTCGAATTCGATGCGCACGGTGCGGTATTCCGACTGCACGAACAGGTAGCCGTCTTCCTCTTTCGCCGGGACGGGATTTTTGGCGGCGAATGCCGCCTGGGCTTTGTTTGCGGCCCGCAGGAAATCGGGGTAACCGATCGGTTTGAGCAGGTAGTCCACCGCATCCACCCGGAACCCTTCGAGGGCGTACTGGTCGTAGGCGGTGGTGAAGACCACCATCTTCTCGCCGCCCAGCGCCTTGACAAAGTCCATTCCGTTGAGGCCCGGCATGTTGATGTCCACAAAAAGCAGGTCGACCGGCTCGCGGGCGAGGATCTCCATCGCCTCGAAGGCCGAGCGGGCGCTTCCGGCCAGGGCGAGGAAGGGTGTTTTCTCGATGTAGCCGCCTATCTGTCCCAGGGCGAGCGGTTCGTCGTCGATGGCCAGGCAGCGGATGGGTTGCGGGTCGGTCATAGGGGAATGGTGAGTGATGCGCGGAAGGAGTTGCCCTCCGTGCCGGTTTTGAGCGTGTAGTTTTTGCCGTAGAGGATCGCCAGGCGCTTGCGGATGTTGTCCATCCCGATCCCGGAGGCCTCGTCGAGCGACCGGCTGTCGTCGCCCAGGCTGTTGACCACCGAGAAGGTGAGTTTGCTCCCGGCGACCTCCATTTTCATGTATATAAACGATTTGTCGTTGCGTATGCCGTGCTTGAACGCGTTCTCGAGGAACGACACGAACAGCAGCGGCGGCACTTCGACCGTGCCGATCGCCTCGGGGTATTCCAACGTGACGTCGAGGTTCGAACCCTCGTAGCGCAGCCGCATCAGCTCGATGTAGCTCTCCGTGAACTCGACCTCCTTGCGCAGCGCCACCTTTTCGGGCTCCGACTCGTAGAGCAGGTAGCGCATCAGGCGCGACAGCTTCACGATCGCATCCTGGGCCCGTGTGCGGTCGATGTCCACCAGGGCGTGGATGTTGTTGAGGGTGTTCATCAGGAAGTGGGGGCTTATCTGGTTGCGCAGGTAGGCCAGCTCGGTGGTCAGGTGCTGGCTTTCGCGTTCGCCGCGGGTGATCTTTTCGCTGGCATACCGCACGAAGGTCTTCATCCCGGTGTTGAACCCGATGAGCAGCAGCGAGATGATGGATTGGCCCAGGTAGAAGTGCAGCGCCCGGTCGCCGCGCGGGGGTCCCGGGGGTCCGCCGTGTTTCGCAAAGGGGGGAGGGGTGTGGTGTGCGGGCATGACGGTCATCGCGTCTTTCAGCAGCGCCGACCCCGCGACCGCAACGGCCACCAGCGCCAGGCACGCGGCGAGGTACCAGCCGTAGCGCTCCCTGAAGAGCAGCTTGGGGCACAGCACCAGGTCGTTGACCGCGAACACCACGATGAAAGGCACGATCCGCAGGCAGTCCACCAGCGCCCCCTGCCAGTTGCCGCGGATCGCGTGGCCCGTGTAGAGCGTGATCGAGAGCGCCGCCGCGAACAGGACGGCGTAGAGCACGATCGCAAAGAGTTGCACACGGTTCGGGATTTTCATCGAAGCAAATATAGAGAAATTTATCTAAAATCCCGACGTGGCGTTGACGGTGATCTTCACCGTGTCGGCGTTCAGCCCGGTGAAGATGCCGTAGCCGTTCTCGACGTTGGCGTGGATCTCGGCGATCGTGTTGCCCGTGCTCTGGTACAGGAGGACATATTCGGGCTGCATGCGCACCAGGATCACGTTGTGGCTGCCGTAGTACGAGAAATTCTGCATCGACAGTTGTCCCGACGAAGCCTGGGAGGGTTCGGTGCGGAACGCGAAGCGCGGCCGCTGCTCCTCGTCGTCCTCGTCCCAGTCGAAAATCGATGTGGGGTTCGTTTCGGTGCACTCCACCACGATCATGTAGTAATCCCCGTCGGGGTTGTCCCAGGTCACTTCGACCGGTTCGTTCCCGGTGGCTTTCGAGGGGCGTTTGGGGACGCTCAGCGTGGTGGCCGAGAGGGCCATGTTCTGGGGCTTGGGGGGGATGAGGGTGGTGGCTTCGACCAGTTTACCGTTGTAGACCAGCATCAGGGAGTCGGTGTGCCCCTGTTGCACGGTGAGCCCGGGTGCGGAGTACTCGCCCCCGCCCAGCGAGGTGAGGTAGTAGCTCTGGCCGGCGTCGTCGTCGGTCACGGTGATGTCGAGGTGCTCGATGTCCTCCTGCGAGAAGTCCACGTCGTCGCGCAGGGCGATCAGCTTCGAAACCTTTACCACGGGCGAATTCCCGGCGTAGAGGTACCCCTCGACCACGGCGATGTCTTCGAATTCGGCCACCAGCGTGGGTTGGCAGGCGTGCAGGAAAAGTATGGTGCAGAGGATCGCTATTTTTTTCATGGCTTAGAATTTTACGCTCAGTGTGACGTTGGGAGTGATGCTCAGGTAGTTGATGTTGCTTTCGAGGATCGCGCCGTCCACGATCTGGAATTTCTTGGCGCTCACGTTGCGGCGGTTGTAGGCGTTGAACAGCGAGAAGCTCAGGGCGTTGGGGCGCCCCCGCGTGCCGAACATATCGAAGCGGAACGAGGCGGCCAGATCGAGGCGGTGGTAGTCGGGCAGGCGGAAGGTGTTCTTGTCGCTCACGGCGTAGTACGACTCACTCGTGCCGTCCACCAGCGTGAGCGTGTAGCCGCCCAGGGGAGCGGTGTAGGGGCGTCCGGTGGAGTAGATCCACGTGGCCGAGAAGTCGAAGTTGCCGAATTTGTAGACCGCCACGGTCTTGAACTCGTGGGTCACGTCCTGGTAGGCGTAGAAGTATTTCGACGACTGGTCGGGGAAGCGGTTCTTGACCTGCCCGATGGTGTAGCTCACCCAGCCGCTGAATTTGCCCGCCTTTTTCTGGGCCAGGAACTCGACCCCCGTGGCGTAGCCGTCGCCGGTGTAGAACTGCTCGTTGCTCTCGACCGCGCCGCCGCCGCGTCCGCCGGGACCGCCCTGTCCGGGCTTGCGCTGGAAGCGGAGCGTGTATTCCGAGATATCGAAGTTGCGCTTGTAGTAGCCCTCGACGCTGAAGAGGTAGTCGGGCAGGTTGTAGTTGAGCCCCAGGTTGAAGTGGGCCGAGCGGCTCACGGGGATGTCGTCGTTGTTCGAGAGGATCCAGAAATCGGTGTTGCCCGACATAATGTCCTCGCGCACCACGCGGTTGGCGAACTGGTGGTAGAGGCCCGTGGCGGCGTTGAGCGACACGGTGGGGGAGAAGGCATAGCTCGACGAGAGGCGCGGCTCGAAGTAGAATTTCCCGGTGTTGGAGAACCAGGTGGCCCGCACCCCGGGGGTGACGGTCCATTTGCCGCCGGCCAGGCGCATTTTGTCCTGCAGGAACACGCCCGCCATCACGGCGTTGTCGGTTTTGGCGACCAGGGTGGCCGTGTCGCTCTGGGCGTAGCTGTAATGGATATCGTACCATGTCCCGAAGGCGCCGTATTCGAGGATGTGGCGGTCCGAGAGGGAGTGTTTCCAGGTGTTGGACAGGGTGAAGTCCTTGAGGTCGTTGTCTTCGAGCACGCCGCTTTTGATGTTCTGCTCCACGTCGTCGCGGGTGTAGGTCACCGAGCGGCTTTCGTCGCGCTTGCTGTAGAAGTTCGAGAAGCTGGCCAGCGTGGTCGAGGTGAGGCGGTCGTTCCATTTGCGCGACCAGCGCAGGCTGGTGCCCACGTTGCCGTAGCGCGAGTAGTCCGAGTTGTCCATCGCCATCGAGCCGAATCCCCCGAAGCCGCCCCCGCCGCCCATGCCTCCTCCCATACCGCCGCCGGGGAAGCTGAACGTGGGCGTGTTGTCCACGTAGTCCGTGCCGTTGAAGAAGCTCAGCGAGTAGATATCCCGCGGTGTGGCGTTCCAGGTGATCTTGGCGTTCATGTCGTAGAAATACGATTTGGTGTCGGACTGCCCGCCGAAACCCCTCCCGTCGGGGCGCGACACCACCTGGTCGTCGGACTGCTCTTTGTTCTGCCCCGAGATCTTGTCGTAGAGGTAGCCCTGGTACGAGCGGCGGAAAGCGAAGAGCGAGGTGAATTTATCGCCGATGGGGACTTCGGCGAAGAGGTTGACGCTCAGCAGGCTCACTTCGCCCCCGAGGGTCCATTTCTTGGCGTTGCCGTCCTTGCCCGTGATCTCGGTGACGCTCGACAGGCGCCCCCCGAATTTCGATTCGAAGCCGCCCTTGTAGAGCTGCACATCCTTGAGGGCGTTGGAGTTGAAGGCGCTATAGAATCCGTGGAGGTGGTCGACGTAGTAGACCGTGAAGCCGTCGTAGAGGATCAGGTTCTGGTCGGGCGGTCCCCCGCGTACGTACATCCCCGAGCTGTTCTCGTTCGAGGCGCTCACCCCGGGCATCAGCTGGAACGAGCGCATGATGTCCTTTTCGCCGATGTTGGGCAGGAATTTCAGCGCCGCCGGGGCCATTTTGATCTTCTGCTCGTCGACGTACTGCTCGAGCGCCTTGTCGTCCTTGCGTCCGTAGACGAACACCTCGGCGATCTCGTTCTTCTGGGGCTCGAGGTCGATGTGCAGGGGGTCGTTCTGCGGCGAGGGGGCCAGCTCGACGAACTTTTTCTGGTAACCGATGTACGAAACCTCGATCACCACCGTGTCCGAGGGCACCCTTTGCAGCGTGAAGCGGCCGTTGGCGTCGGTGGTCACGCCGTTGGTGGTTCCGAGCACGGAGACCGTGGCGTAGGGCATCCGCTCGCCGTTGGCGATGTCGGCCACCGATCCGGTCAGCACGAAGTTGCGCTTCACGGGCTCCAGTTCCCGGCGCACGGCCTGTTTTTCGGCGCTCACCTCGAAGGTCTGCTCGGTGCGGGTGTTCATCAGCGCGGCGAGGGCCTGTTGGTCGCGTGCGATGTAGATGTAGCCGTCGGTGCCGATGCGCGTGGCCATGTCCCAGGTGTCGGCGAGCATCTTGAGCACGCCGCCCACGGTCTTCTCTTCGTAGGTCGTCAGCGAGGTGTTGTAGCGTGCCAGGTGGTCGCGGTCGAAGACGAAGCGGATCTTCATGTCGTCGCCCATTTTGTCGACGATCCGGTCGAGTTGGCCGCGGTAGTCGCGCGGCAGGCGCAGGTTGCCCACGGTCTGTGCGCGGGCGTGAGCCGAAACAAGGAGGAGTAAAAGGGCCAGGAGGAGGTACCTCTTCATAAAAATAGTTTAGCGTTTAGTACTATGAACGGCGAAAATAAGCCGATCGTCCCTCGTGACCAATAACTATCAGCCAACCGCCTGTTTCCCTCAACGAACCGGCACCCCAAAAACATTTCCTCCTCCCCGCCGGCGGCAGGAAGGAGGAAACGGATGTGATTCGAAAGGGGATTTCGTTATTCCCAGTAGAGCTTCGGTGCGTTCGTGCCCCACACCCAGGGGTGGTCTTCATCGGGGGTGCTCCCGCCCCATACGGAGGAGAATACGCCCGGCGTGGTTTTCCACCACGCTTCGGTCTGCATCTGGGTCAGCGTCGCGTCGGCGCCGTTCTTGTCGGTGGCCGTGCCGCTTACGGTCGTACCGTTCACCGTCATCGCGCTGTTGGCGTAGTTGTTGGCTATCTCGCCGGCGGAACCCGCCACACTCCCGATCACGCGTTTGCAATTCGGATCCGAACCCGTCGCGGCCACCGAACCCATCATCGCCACACAGTAACGGACATTCCCGGGGGTATTGTCCATATCCAGGGTTCCGGTAATCCCGCCGGAAGTACCGCCTGCGTTGGTCACATTTCCCCGGGCGTAGCAATATTCCACCGTACCTCTCCACACTCGATGGGCAATGCCGCCTGCATAATACGGCCACGCGCTGCTGACGGTGACCGTCCCGGTCGAGTAGCAGTTTTTGACCGTGCTGTTGTTGTTGGTCCCCGAGACGATGCCGCCCGCAAAATCTCCCCCGGCGACGTTGGCTGTGGAAACGCAGCAGGTGATCGTCCCGAAGCTGTAGTTGGCGATGGCCCCCACGGATTTCGTCCCGGTGATGTTCCCCGCCACTTTCAGTTTTTTGATCACCCCCGATGACTGGACATAGGCGAACAGCCCCCCGTCGTTGGGGACGGTGACGTTGTCGAAGGTGATCGTGCGGCCGTTGCCGTCGAAAGTGCCGGTGAAATAGTGGTCGGTGTCCGGGGCGATCGGCGTCCAGGCGCCCGACACGGTGATGTCGGCGGTCAGTTTGTAGTGTTTGTCGAGGGCCCACGTCGCGGTGGTGCCCACGGCGGCCAGGTCGGCCCAGGTGTCGATCAGGAAGGGGTCGGCCGCCGTGCCCGAGCCGGTGATCTCGAGTTTGCCCTTGTCGGGTCCCGGCGGGGTCTTTTCTTTCCCGCAACCGGTCAGGGCGAGCGCCGCAACCGTGGCCGCGGCAAGGATATACAGTACAAAGATCTTTTTCATGGCATCGCTTGTTTTTGGGGTTAATTCCGTAAATATAGGATGAATTTCCTAAGGATGTTCACCGGTTTCGCAGATTTTTGCCGGTTTCTGCTTATATTTGTAACATTAATCGAAATTTTTATGTGCGGGATCGTAGGATATGTGGGGCACGCCGGCAGGGCGTACGGTATTTTGATCCAGGGACTTCACCGGCTGGAGTACCGCGGCTACGACAGCGCGGGCGTGGCGCTGGTGGACGGGGACGGCTGCCTGAACGTCTATAAAACCAAGGGCAAGGTGGCCGAACTGGAGCGCTTTGCCGGGACCAAGGACACCGGCGGCCGCATCGGCATCGCCCATACGCGCTGGGCCACCCACGGCGAGCCCAACGACTCCAACGCCCACCCACACTACTCCGAGAGCGGCACGCTGGCCATCATCCACAACGGCATCATCGAGAATTACGCCGTGCTGAAAAAGGCCCTGATCGCCAACGGTTACACCTTCAAGAGCGACACCGACACCGAGGTGATCGTGCAGCTGATCGAGTACATCCGCGACACGAACCGTTGCTCGCTGCTGACCGCCGTGCAGCTGACCCTCAAGGAGTTGGTCGGCGCCTACGCCATCGCCATCCTCGAAAAGGGCAACGACCGCCGGATCATCGCCGCGCGCAAGAGCAGCCCGCTGGTGATCGGCATCGGCGACGGCGAATTTTTCCTCGCCTCGGACGCCACGCCCATCGTGGAGTACACCGACCGGGTGGTCTACCTCAACGACGGCGAAGTGGCCGTTATCGATCTGGACGAGGGCCTGAAGGTCGTCGACCTGGACAACGTCGAGGCGCGGGTCGATATCACGCGCCTGCAGATGAGCATTTCGGAGCTCGAAAAGGGCGGCTACCCCCATTTTATGCTCAAGGAGATCTTCGAGCAGCCCAAGACCATCGTCGACGCCATCCGCGGCCGGGTGAACGCCGACCAGACCAACGTGGTCCTCTCGGGTGTGCTGGACAACAAAGATAAATTTCTGAACGCCAAACGGATACTGATTGTCGCCTGCGGCACTTCGTGGCACGCGGCGCTGATCGGCGAGTACCTGATCGAGGAGATGTGCCGCATCCCGGTCGAGGTGGAGTACGCCTCGGAGTTCCGCTACCGCAACCCGGTGATCGACCCCTCGGACGTGGTGATCGCCATTTCGCAGTCGGGCGAAACGGCCGACACCCTGGCGGCTATCGAGCTGGCCAAGGGCCAGGGGGCGTTTATCTTCGGAATTTGCAACGTGATAGGCTCCTCCATCGCGCGCACCACCCATTCGGGCGCCTACATCCACGTAGGCCCCGAGATCGGCGTCGCCTCGACCAAGGCCTTCACCGGCCAGGTCACCGTGCTCACCATGCTGGCCCTCACGTTGGGGCGGCAGAAGGGCACGATCGACGAGACTTTCTACCTCGACAAGATCAAGCACCTCTGCGAGTTACCCGGCCAGATCGGGCAGATCCTGGCGCAGGACGAGCGCATCGCCGACCTGGCCAAGATCTTCACCTACGCCCGCAATTTCATCTACCTCGGCCGCGGTTACAGCTACCCCGCCGCCCTCGAGGGAGCCCTGAAACTCAAGGAAATATCCTACATCCACGCCGAGGGCTACCCCGCCGCCGAAATGAAGCACGGGCCCATAGCGCTGATAGACAACGAAATGCCGGTCGTGGTCATCGCCACCACCGATCACATATACGAGAAGACGATCAGCAACATCCAGGAGATCAAAGCCCGCGGCGGCAAGATCATCGCCATCATCGACCCCGCCGACAGCGTGGTGCGCACCCTTGCCGACTACGTGATCGAGATTCCCCGCACCACCGAGCACCTGGCGCCCATCCTGGCCTCGATTCCGCTGCAGTTGCTGGCCTACTACATCGCCGTCTTCAAGGGCCGCGACGTCGACCAGCCCCGCAACCTGGCCAAATCGGTCACTGTCGAGTAGCCCGGACAACAATCGTATTACGCAGCACGGTGTCGGCTATCTTGCACATAGCCCGGAAGTTGGCTGTCACCTGATTGGGTATTGCGAAGTTGTACCCCAGCCACTTGTCGAGGTCGTAGAGGTTGGTTTCGAAGGAGAGGAAGTCGGTCCCCAGGTCGATTTTGTAGGGGGTGCAGCATCGGTCGGTGACCAGGAATTTGATCACCAGCCGCGTGGGGCGCCCGGTCTGGTCGACCAAGGGCGCGAACGTCACGGCCAGCAGGGTGGTCGCGGCCAGTCCGCACGGCAGGAGGTTGGGTTGCCGTTGGACCCGGACGGGGAGCAGGACCCCGAAAAACCGCAGGTCGGTGTCGTGGATTTCCACAGGGTCCCAGGCGCTTTCGGGATAGTAATATTTCGCTGCCTCAAGCAGTTGCAGCACCAATTCCGTGGACGGTTCTTCGAGGGTGGGTAGTCTTTTCATGGCGATTTTGGGGATTAATTAAAATAAAAAAGGGGCGTGGGACAAACATCGTAGCGCCCCAAGGCTCGCCAGAGCCCCCAAAGTCATACGAGTTGCCCACGCCTTAACGTGTGACAACTTGTTGACTTTGGTTTGGGCGTGTATAAACTGGCGATTTAGGGACACCCAAGTATAATATAAATAGTGTTGCGCCGGAGCGCAACACGACAAATGTACGAAATTAATCCGAAAACGGTATAAAAATGAAACTAAAAAAGGCACCGGTCGACCGGTGCCTTTTCGCTTTTCAACGTATGCGGAGGAATTAATCCTGCTCCTGTTCTTTCTGTTTTTTGCCGCCGAAGTGTTTCTCCTTGATGCGGGCTTTCTTGCCGGTCAGGTCGCGCAGGTAGTAGATCCTCGCGCGGCGGACGACGCCCACCTTGTTGACTTCGATCTTGTCGATGTGGGGCGAGTAGAGCGGGAAGATGCGTTCCACACCCACGCCGTTGGATATTTTGCGGATCGTGAACATTTTGGTCACGCCGCGGCCCTTGATCTGGATCACTACCCCGCGGAAGCTCTGGAGGCGTTCCTTGCTACCTTCGACGATCTTGTAGGTAACGGTAATGGTGTCGCCGCTCTTGAACGACGGAACCTCTTTGGGTTCCCACATCGAGTCCTGGGCGAGTTTGATTAAGTTGTCCTTGTTCATTGTCTGTAAAGCAATTAAGTAACGTGCGGAATATTACGGGCCCCTATGTCCTGCGCAAGAGATTCCAACACCGGACGGCAAAGGTAATTGGTTTTTGCCGAAAAACAAATTTTTTCGACAAAATGACACTATCTTTGTGGACTTATTTCGGTAAAAAAGATGAAGAAACCCTTGATTTTCGTCACCAACGACGACGGCGTGGGGGCCAAAGGCCTCGAATGTGCGATCCGTGCGGCGCAGAAATTCGGACGCGTGCTGGTCGTGGCCCCCGAGCAGCACCAGTCGGGAATGGCCCACGCCATCACGATGTTCCGTCCGTTGTACCTGCGCAAGGTGCGCGAAGACGAGAACACGACGGTGTACGCCTGCTCGGGCACGCCGGTGGATTGCGTCAAGATGGCTTTCGACTACCTGCTCGCGGGCGAGATTCCGGCGCTGACCGTTTCGGGCGTCAACCACGGTTCGAACTCGGCCATCAACGTCATCTACTCGGGGACGATGGGTGCGGCGATCGAGGCGGGGTTCTACGGGGCGCCCTCGGTGGGCTTTTCGCTGCTGAGCCACGACCCCGAGGCCGACTTCTCGGCCGCCTCGGTGTATGTCGAAAAGATCATCGGCAACCTGCTTTCTGCGCCGGTCGAACTGCCCATGTGCCTGAATGTCAATATACCGTTGCTGCCCATTGAAGAGATGAAAGGTATCCGCCTGTGCCGCCAGAACCGCGGTTACTGGCAGGAGACCTTCGAGCGGCGCCAGGACCCCCGCGGGCGCGACTACTTCTGGCTCTCGGGCGACTTCCTCAATGCCGAACCCGAGGCCGGCGACACCGACGAGTGGGCGCTGCGCAACGGCTACGTGTCGGTGGTCCCCATCCAGGTCGACCTGACAAATTATACACAAATAAATTCCCTCACTCACTGGGAAGAGTAAAAAACGCAGCCGCCCCGGAATCCCCGGGGCGGCTGTCGGTTTATACGGTTACGAAATTTATTTCATTTCGATCATCAGCACGTTTTTGGCGATGTTCACCCCGGGGGCGACGTGCACCGCGGCGATCTCGCCGTCCATCGGGGCCAGGATGCGGTTGTCCATCTTCATGGCCTTGAACAGGGCGAGCTGGTCGCCGGTGCGCACCTTGTCGCCCGGCTTGACGCTGATCTCGAGCACCGTTCCCGGCATAAACGACAGGATGTGCTTGGGATTGGCCGCTTGCCAGGGACGGCGTGCGCGGTATTTCTTGGTGAACGTCGTGCGGTAGTCGCCGTTCATCGTGCGCATCACATCGTATTTCTTCTCTTCCATAGCGCCTGCGGTTTAGAACGGGGGAAGCCCGTGTTTCTTCTTGGGATGGCCCACGTTTTTGGTCTTGGCGACCTTCAGGGCGTGTGCGATGCACTTGCGGGTTTCCGAGGGTTCGATCACCGAGTCGATGTAGCCCTTCGAAGCGGCCACGTAGGGGTTGGCGAACTTGTCCTTGTACTCCTGGATCTTGATCTGGCGCATTTCCTCGGGGTTGGCGGCCTCGGAGATCTCCGTCTTGAAGATGATGTTGGCGGCTCCCTCGGGGCCCATCACGGCGATTTCGGCCTGGGGCCACGCGAAGACGAAGTCCGAGCGCAGGTGGCGCGAACCCATGGCGATGTAACCGCCGCCGTAGGCTTTGCGCAGGATGACGGTGATCTTGGGCACGGTCGATTCGCTGTAGGCGTAGAGCATCTTGGCACCGTGGCGGATCACACCGGCGTGCTCCTGGTCGATGCCCGGCAGGTAGCCCGGCAGGTCTTCGAGGGTGATGGTGGGAATGTTGAAACAGTCGCAGAAGCGGATGAAGCGCGAAGCCTTGTCGGCCGAGTCGCAGTCCAGCACACCGGCGAGCACCAGGGGCTGGTTGGCCACGAAGCCGACCGTTTCGCCGTTGATGCGTCCGAAGCCGATCACGATGTTGGCGGCGAAGAGTTCCATCACTTCGACGAACTCGCTGTCGTCGACGATCGCCTTGATCACGTCGCGCACGTCGTAGGGCATGGTCGGGTCTTGGGGGACTACCTTGCCGATATCGTATTTCGCCTGGGGTTCCATCGCCTCGATCGTCTCGGCGGTGACGGCGTTGCTGGCGGGCAGCATCGAGATCAGTTTGCGGATCTGCAGGAAGCATTCGTCCTCGCTGCGGGCGTAGAAGTGGGCGTTACCGGTGGTTTCGGCGTGTACGCGCGCGCCGCCGAGCTCTTCCTGCGAGATTTCTTCGCCGAGGACGGTTTTGATCACTTCGGGGCCGGTGATGAACATCTTCGAGATGTTCTCGACCATGAAGACGAAGTCGGTGAGCGCGGGCGAGTAGACCGCCCCCCCGGCGCAGGGGCCGAGGATCACCGAAAGCTGGGGAATGACCCCGCTCGAAAGGGTGTTGCGGAAGAAGATCTCGCCGTACCCGGCCAGGGCGTTGACCCCTTCCTGGATGCGGGCGCCGCCCGAGTCGTTGATCCCGATCAGGGGCATGCGCATGTTGAGGGCGTAGTCCATGATCTTGGTGATCTTGCGGGCGTGCATAAAGCCGAGCGACCCGCCGGCCACGGTGAAGTCCTGGGCGAAAATGGCGATGGGTTTGCCGCACACGGTTCCCGTGCCGATGATCACCCCGTCGCCCGGAAGCTCCTTGCTCTGCATGCCGAAATCCTTGGCGTCGTGCTGAACGAAGATGTCGTACTCCTGGAACGAGTTTTCGTCCAGCAGGGCGACGATGCGTTCGCGGGCCGTGAGTTTCCCCATGGCCTTTTGTTTCTCAATGGCGTTCATGCCGCCTCCGTAGTAGAGCTTTTCCTTGCGGGACTGGAGGTCGAGAACTTTTTTGTCTTCTGACATAACGTGTATGTTTGGTTAGTATTTCCGATCTAAAGCGGTGCAAGTTTAATCATTTTTTTCGAAACGGCCGACTTTTTTGACAAAAACGGCGGGGCTCTATTCGATAACTTCGTGATGTATAAATACTTCCGGCGGGAGGACTAAATCCTCAGGCCGGTGTTCGAAAATTCCGTAGACCGCCGACCCCGAACCGCTCATCGAGGCGTAGAGCGCCCCCGCGTCGTAGAGCATCTCCTTGATATGTCCCAGGATGGGGTGGGCGGCGAAAATACGGGGCTCGAAGTCGTTTTTGACCGTCGTGCGCCACGAACGGATGTCGCCCCGGAGCCTCTCGGCCAGCGCGACGGCGGGTACGGCGGGCGATACCCCGCGGTAGGCCTCGGTGGTCGACACCCCGACCGGAGGCTTGGCGATCACCAGGTGTTTGCCGTGCAGGTCCACCTCGAAAGGCTCGAGTATTTCGCCCCTGCCGGTGGCCAGCGCCGGACGGTTGCGGATAAAGAAAGCGGTGTCGCTGCCCAGTTCCGCGGCGAGGCGTTCCATCTCCTGCGTCCCGAGCCCGAGGCCGAACAGGGCGTTCAGACCACAGATCACGTGGGCGCCGTCGGACGAGCCGCCGCCCAACCCCGCACCCACGGGGACGTTCTTGTGGAGGTGGATGTACACGGGTGGGAGGCCGTAGCGATCGCGCATCAGGCGGTAGGCTTTGGCGCAGATATTTTCTTCGGCCGGGCACCCGGCGTCCGTTCCGGTGAGGCGGAATTCCGCCTGGTCCGAGGGCAAAATCTCGACGATATCACATAATCTTGCAACGGGTATAAGAACGGATTGCAATTCGTGGTACCCGTCGGAACGCTTCGAGAGGATGTCCAGACCGAGATTTATCTTACAATTGGCAAAAAGAAGCATGCAGGTGTTGCAATGTGATCAATATAATATTGTAT
>JAVBRR010000170.1:0-10737 GCA_031547705.1 Rikenellaceae bacterium
TTGATCATCTGGCGGTCGATGAATTCGTTGGCCGTGCCCGCTATCCCGCTCAGCAGCAAGGGCATCGAGTAGGCCAGTATTTTTTTGAGCAGCTTGGTGTCGATGCGCGGCAGCACCCCCCGGCAGGCGGGCAGCAGCACCAAGAGCGCAACGAAGCTCGCAACCAGATTGGCCACAAAGACATAGCCCGCCCCGAAAGCCGGATCGTAAAACCCGCCGAGCCATCCGCCGGCCGTGGGCAGCACCGTGTAGCAAAACACGCACAGCGCCACATTGACCACCACCGACAACACCCGCACCAGAACGAACAGCCCCGCGCGGCCCTGTTCCCGCAGGCGGGCGAAAGGGATCGCCGAGGCTACGTCGAGCGCGATGATCGCCGCCACGATCCACACATACGAAGGGTGGTCGCCATAGCCGGCCGCACGGGCGATCGGGTCGTTGAACAGCAGCACAGCCGCCAGAAACAACACCGCGGCGCCGCAAACCGCCCCCCAGGCCGTCGAAAACACCTCGCGCTTCTCCATCGCCGAGGAAGCCTTGCCCGCAAAGCGGAAGTAGCCCGTCTCCATCCCCATGGTGAGCACCACCAGCGCGAAGGGGATCAGGGCGTACATATCGGTCACCACGCCGTACTCGGCCGGGGTCATGATACGCGTCAGGAAAGGCGTGAGCAGGTAGTTCAGCAGCCTCGCGACGATGCTGCTGATGCCGTAAACCAGGGTCTGTCCTGCCAGTTTGCGCAACATATTCCTATAATGATTTTTGTTTCTTATTCAACTCCCGCAGGGCATCGGAACCCACCCAGCGCGCGGTTTTATCGTCCGACGCGGCCAGTTTGCGACTCAATTCCAGCGCCGGGACCAGCAGGCGTGCGTTGCGTTTACCCGTCTGCCGCAGCGCCCAGTTGACCGCCTTGCGGACAAAATTGCGCGGATCGGCCGCATGCGCCTCGATCAGGGCGAAAAAAGGAAGGAACCGCTCGTCCCCGGCCTTCTTGTCGCCGATCGCAAGCCCCGCGATGAGCGCGAAAGCCGTGCGGCGGACGAATTCACGTTCATCGGCGGCGTACTCGTCGATTTTCTCCCGGCACCAGGGCACGTAGCGGAATAAATTATAGCACGCTCCGTCGCAAATATCCCACGAATCGAACTCCGCGGTCCAGGCGTCCATCTGCGCGGCGGTGAGTTGCGCCGGGTCGGCCACCAGGGTGGCAAGCAGGCGCGCCTCGTGGATCCGCGTAGTCCAAAGTTCCTGGGCCATAGCATGATCCTTGCCGATCTCGCGGGCCAAAGCGCGCAGGGCGGGAACCCGGATCCCCAGCGAATGCCCGTTGCCGGCGGCAAAACGCCTCTTGCCCTCGGCCACTTCGGGCGAGGCCAGGGCGTGCAGGCGGGCGACTGCGGCGGATGCATTCTCACTGAGGGTCATTGCAACGGTTTTTTTACAGGAACCAAATGTAGTGATAATTTCGTAAATTTGTGGTAAGAGCCCGTCGGCGCGGGGCGAGAATGGTATGTGTATTGTTATGAACTACTGGATTATCAACCAAATATAACAAAAACGGTCATGAAAAATTTCCTTGTTTTCGGCACTCCGCTCTCCGGGGCGGGAAACTCGCTGGTACTGCTGCTGTTGCGCGTGGCCATCTCGGCACTCATGTTGACGCACGGGATCGATAAACTGCAACATTTCACCGAACTGCAAGCCTCTTTCCCCAACCCCGTCGGCCTCGGCTCGACCGTTTCGCTCACGCTGGTCATTATGGCCGAAGCGGGTTGTTCGCTGCTGCTCGTCGCGGGGCTGCTGTCGCGGCTGGCGGCCCTGGTGTTGATGTTCAACATGTTCGTGGCCGCTTTCGTGTTCCACTCGGGCGACGCGCTGGCCGGACGCGAGCTGGCCATCGTCTATTTTGTGGTCTACGTGGCGTTGTTTTTCAGCGGTGCCGGGCGGTATTCGCTGGACTACCTGTTCTTTAACAGCTGCAAAGACCGACCGTAAACCCCGTCCCGGGATTGTGTGATGCGCAGGGCGGCAAAGTGGATAGCGATCATTGTGGGGGTGGTAATACTGCTGCCCGGAGTGGTTTATATTCCTTTTGTCCAGGATTTTGCCGTGCGCAAAGCAGTGGACGCGGCCGAGGCGGCGAGCGGCATGAAGATCACCTTCGGGCGGGCGAGGCTGCGGTTCCCGCTGCGCATCGAGGTGCGGGACGCCGTGGCGCTCACACCCGGGGGCGACACACTGCTGCGCTGCGGCGGGCTGACCCTGCGCGCGGCCCTGTGGCCCCTGCTGCGGGGGGAGGCGCGTATCGATGATTTCTCGCTGACCAACACGTCGTTGCATTACAGGAATTCCCTCGCAACACTCGACCTGGCGGCGCGTATCGACACGCTGGCGATCGACGCCGGGCGTGTTTTCTGGGGACGCGATTCGGTGGCGGCGGCGCGGCTGGCGCTGGCGGGCGGGTCGGTGGATTTGACATTGCACCCTGCGCCCGACACGACCGCTTCGGCGGGCTTCCCGTGGCGGTTTCGGGTCGACAGCCTCGACGTGCGGCGCATCGATTTCCGGATGGAATCCTTCGCGGGCGACTCGCTCACGACGGCCCTCACGGCGGCGCTCGGGCGGGGCGGAATGACGGGCGGCGCGGTGGATATCGCGCGGCAAACAGTTGCCATACAGCATGTCGGACTCTACAATCCTCTCTGTAACCTGGCTTTAACGCCTGTGGAAACCCCGGCCCCATCGCCGGACTCGGCCGCGCCGCCCTGGGACATCCGCCTGGAACGGGTGCGGGTGGCGGAAGGAGCGTTCGGTTACAACGACGGGCTGGTGGCGGTGACGGGTTTCGGATTGGGAGCCGACTCGGTGCGCAGTTACGGAAATATACTCGATGTCAATCTATTGCATTTAACATTGCAGGAACACCGGGGCCTGCAAATCGACTCGGCGCGGGGCAGGATCGCCCTCGACCC
Source organism: Rikenellaceae bacterium (assembly GCA_031547705.1). GTDB lineage: Bacteria > Bacteroidota > Bacteroidia > Bacteroidales > Rikenellaceae > JAVBMJ01. The sequence goes on from JAVBRR010000170.1 coordinate 2,979, forward strand.
GGAGCGGTATGCGCTGCGGGGCTTCGAGCTGCACACCGCCAAATCGCACTTCGCGGCCGACGGACAGGTGGATGCCACGGTGGTTTCGGCGGCGCGGGAAGGGAGCGTTTCGCTGCGGCTGGACGGGGCGATCTCGACAGACGAGGTCGAAATACTGTTACCCGGCACGCTTCCCCGGGCGCTGTCAGGCACGGTCGCCGGGATTGCGGTCGAAGCGAATGGCGACACCAAACTGCTTACCATAAATAAATTGCATACCAACATCCCCGCACGGTTCGCGCTCCGGGCCTCGGGCACGGTCGCCTCGCCCCTCGATCCTCCCCGCGCGGCGGCGCACGTCCGCTTCGACGCGGCGTTCCACGATATCGCGTTCCTGAAAAGCTACATTCCGGATACCGCCCTGCGGCGCAGGATCGACATTCCCCACGGAATAACCGCCGCGGGACGGGCCGACCTCAGCCGCTCGGCGATCGGGGCCGATCTCGCCCTGGGCGACGGTGCAGGCGGGCGGGCCGCGATCGACGGGCGCGTTCAACTGCGCGAAAAGAGCTACGACGCCCGCATCGCAACCCGCAACTTCGACCTCGCGCGCTTCCTTCCGGCGGACTCCATCGGGAAGCTGTCGCTGGAACTCCGGGCGCACGGCGCCGGATTCGACCCCTACGATGACCGTACCGCCCTGGCGGCCGACCTGCACATCGACAGCGCGGAATGGTACACCTCGGTCTACCGCGACGCGACCCTCGAAGCCAGCCTGGCGCACCACGCTTTCGGCCTGCGGATCGAGAGCGGCGATCCCGGGGCCGACCTCACCCTCGGGGCCAACGGGATACTGAGCCGCGATTCGCTCGCGGCAGTCGTGAACACGGGCATCCGCAACCTCGACCTGCACAAGGCACGCATCGCGGCGGATACGACCAACCTGGCGCTGAACCTCACCCTCGACGCAGGCATCGCCTCCGGAAAGCGCATCCGGGCCCTCGTTCGCGCCGACAGCATCGTCATAGGCGGCTCGGCAGGGGCGGACACGATCCGGCGCACGCGGATCGACCTGGCCGCCGACAGTGTTTCGGTGGCCCTGAATGCGCGCAGCGGCGACCTGGTGGCGGCGTTCAAAGCCCCGTCGGGCATCGACTCGCTCGTGGCGGCGGCAGGGCGCATCGCAGGCGAGATCCAGGCGCAGGTGGCCGACCGCAACCTCGATTTCGACCGGCTGTGGCAACAGATCCCCGAGTACGACCTCGCCATCTCGACCGGACAGCGCAATCCCCTGAGGCGTTACCTGCGCTCGCAGGGTATGGGGCTCTGGCAGGGGGAGGTACGTTCGTCACCCCGGGGAACGACGGTGAACGCCGTCGGGCTGCAATCGGGGTCGCTGACCGTCGACACGCTCCGCCTGGCTGCGCGGCCCTCGGGCGACAGCCTGCTCTACAACCTCCACCTGGCCAACTCCGCCACCCACGGCAGCGACCAGTTGGGGGCGGTGGCCGTGGTGGGTTCGGTGCGGGGCGACGCCCTGACAGCCCGGGTGACGCAGCGCAATAAAAAAGGGGCGCAGGGGATCGACGTCACCCTTGCGGCGGAGGCTTCGGACAGTACGCTCATCCTGCACATCCTCTCGCCCGAACCCACGCTCGCCTACGGAAAATGGCGGGTCAACCCCGGCAACCACGTCACCATCGACAAGGGGGCGGTCGCCGACGCTGACTTCACCCTCACGCAGGACTCGACACGCATCGTCCTGCAATCGCAGGGGGCGGGGGCTGTGAACCTCGACGTGGCGGGTTTCGACCCCTCGAAAACACTGGCGCCCTTCCTGGGAGGCAGCATCCCCAAGGGGGTGTTCGGGGCGCGGGTGGCCTACCGCCGCACGGCCGGCAACCACGCGGCCCAGGGAGAGATCACCGTCGACGGCAAGAGCGCCATCACCCTCGACGCCAGCTACGGCACCGATACAAACAACCCGGTGAGCCTGAAAGCCACGATCCCCGGCCTGCCGCTCGGCGTGCTCAACGCCCTGCTGCCGCCCAAAACCGCCTCGCTCGACGGCACCCTGCGCGGGGAGCTGACCGCTTCGGGCACGGCAAGCAAGCTCGACCTCGAAGGCCAGCTCGCCTTCGACGCCACACGCGTGTCGATCCCCCCGATCGGGACCGCCTACACGCTGGACAACCGGCCCATCGCCATCAAAAACAGCCGCCTGCTGTTCGACCGGTTCGCCCTGACGGCCCCCGACAAGAGTACCCTGACCGTGGACGGAAACCTGGACCTGCGCAACCTGTCGCAACCGGTGGCCGACCTCGCCGTACAGGCGCAGGAATTCGAGGTGTTCAACGTGGCGCGGGGCGGCAAATCGATCGTCTGGGGCAAGGCCTACGTGAAGCTCGACGCCACGGCCAAAGGTCCCCTGGACAGGCTGGCCGTGCGGGGCGACGTGCGCGTGCTGGATGGGACCAACGCCGTGTACGTATTGCAGGATTCGCCCGTGGGCGCGCGCAACAAACGCAGCGACGTGGTCATCTTCCGCTCCTTTGCCGATACGGTGGACATCTACCTGCCCGTGAAGGCCAAGCAGGTGGACGTCACGGGGATGAGCGTGCTGGCAACGATCACCGTCGACCGCACGGTCGAACTCGCTATGTTCCTCACCCCCGACGGACAGGACCGCATCAACCTCAAGGGCGGCGGCGACCTGGTCTACAACCTCGACCGCCAGGGCGTGGGCCGCTTCACGGGCAAATACACCCTCGACGGGGGCACGGTGAACTACGCCCCGCCGGTGATCGCCGAAAAAACCTTCGACATCACCCCGGGGAGCACGGTGGAATGGAGCGGCGAGGTCGCCAACCCCACGATGAAGATCACCGCCACGGAGTCGGTGCGCGCCAACGTGGCCACCGACGGCCAGTCGAGCCGCCAGGTGGTGTTCAATATCATCATCAACATCGCCAATTCGCTGCGCAACCTCGCGCTTACGCTCGACCTCGCGAGCCCCGACGACATCGGCATCCAGAACCAGCTCTCCTCGCTCACCCCCGAGCAGCGCTCGACCCAGGCGATGAACATGCTCGTCTACAACACCTACACCGGACCGGGAACGACGGCCACCAAAGTGACCGCTTCGAGCCCGCTCAACGCCTTCATGGAAAAAGAGCTGAACCAATGGGCCCAGAACACGATCCGCGGCGTCGACCTCAGCTTCGGGGTGGACACCTACCAGCGGCTCGACACGGGCGGCGAAACGACTCACACCGACTACTCCTACAAAATATCGAAGAACCTGTTCGACAACCGCGTGCGGTTCTATATCGGCGGGAAGTTCACCACCGACGACCCCACCGAGAACCAGGCCGCCAACCTGCTGGGCGACATTTCGGTCGAATACCAGCTCTCGAAGCACCAGAACCGTTTCCTCAAGGCGTTCCACAACTCGACCTACGAGAGCATCGTCGAGGGCGAGGTGACCCGCACGGGGCTGGGCTTCGTGGTGCGCAAGAAACTGGCGCGCCTGGCCGACCTGTTCCGCAGCGAAAAACGCCAGCAGCGCAAAGCCACCGAGGCGGCAAAGACCGCAGAGGAATGAGAAAGACGATTACATACCTATGTTTTTGCCTCCTGCTCACCGCTGCGGGCTGTTCGACCACCAAGCGCCTCGGGGCGGACGAGGTGCTCTACGTGGGGGTGAAGCACATCGAGGTGGTGGCCCAGGACGGGAAAAAGCCGCCGCACGGCGTGGAATCGCAGGTGAAGGACGTCCTCTCGGCCAAGCCCAACAACCCGCTCTTCTCGCCCTACGTGCGCACACCGCTGCCGACCGGCCTGTGGGCCTACAACTACCTCCACACCGACAAAACCCACGGGTTCCGCAGCTGGCTCTACAAGCGCCTGGCCAAAGATCCCGTGCTTATCAACGACGTCCAGCCCGACATCCGGCTCCAGATGGCCGGCGACGTGCTCGAAAACAACGGCTACTTCGGCGCGGCGGCCTCCTACGAACTCCTGCCGCGCAAAAACCCCAAGAAAGCGAAGGTTTCGTACCACATTTCACTCCCCGAGCCCTACCGCTACCGCACAGTCGAATACCCGCGCCCCACCGACTCGCTGATGCACCTGATCGACTCGCTGCACGCCTCGTCCAACCTGCGCGAGGGCGAGCGGTTCAGCGTCGACTCGATGGTCGCCGAGCGCTCGCGCATCAGCGACCTGCTGCGCAACCGGGGCTACTACTATTTCCGTCCCGAGTACATCGAATTCGTCGCCGACACCACCTCGGGCGGCAAAAACGCCGACCTGCGCCTGACGCTCCGCCCGGGGATCCCCGCGGCCGCCCTGCGGCCCTACCGGATCGGCAAAGTGGACGTGATCGTCCAGGCCGCGACGCCCGGGGAGTGGGATACCGTGCGCCACGGCGAATACTTCATCGCCTACCAGAAACCGCTGAAGATAAAGCCCGGGCTGCTGACCTCGAATTTCCACCTCCACTCGGGCGACCTCTACACCGTCCGGGCGCAGAACCGCACGATCGACGGGATCAACCGCCTCGGGGTGTTCCGCTACACCGACCTGGGTGTCACGCCGCTCGACTCGATCGGCTCGTCGCGCACGATCGACATCACCCTCTCGGCGGCGATGGACATTCCCCTCGAATCGAGTTTCGAAGCGGACATCACCTCTAAATCAAATAGCTATCTCGGCCCCGGGGCCACGTTCGGGGTGAGCAACAAGAACCTCTTCCACGGCGGCGAGCTCCTCTCGCTCACCCTCGACGGCGAATACGAGTGGCAGACCGGCAACACCTCGCAGACCGACCATTCCACGCCGATGAACTCCTACAATTTCGGGCTGACGGCCTCGCTCTCGGTGCCCCGACCGTGGCTGCCGCAGTTCGTCAAGCGGGGGTTGCGCTACCCCGCCTCGACGTCGCTCCAGACCGGGATCCAGCTGCTCAACCGTCCCGGATTCTTCCAGATGCTGTCGGTCAACACCTCGATGACCTACAACTTCCAGAGTTCGCGTTACAGCACCCACGCGCTCACCCCCATCAAACTGGTCTACAACAACCTGATCAAGTCATCGGCCTCGTTCGACCAGCAAATGGCCGACAACCCCGCCGTGGCGCTAAGCTTCGAGGACCAGTTCATCCCCTCGATCGTCTACGCCTACACCTTCGACCACCCCGTGGGACACGGGCGCAGGAACCGCTTTTTCTTCCAGGGGACCGCCACGTCGGCGGGCAACATCCTCTCGCCGGTGATGGGGCTGCTGGGCTACGACATCCCGCGCAAACTGTTCGGCAACCAGTTCTCGCAGTTCATCAAAGGGCTGGCCGAGGTGCGTTTCTACCAGCACCTGGGGCGCAACAACACGCTGGCTATGCGCCTGTTGGGTGGTATCGGCTACGCCTATGGCAACTCGACCGTGATTCCCTACAGCGAGCAATTCTACTCGGGCGGGGCCAACAGCATCCGCGCCTTCTCGTCGCGCGCCATCGGACCGGGGAGCTACATCCCGCCCCCGGGCGACGACAACGGCTACTTCGACCAGACGGGCGACATCCGCCTGGAAGCCAACGCCGAGTTCCGGTTCAAGATCTTCGGGCGCCTGGGCGGGGCGGTGTTCCTCGACGCGGGCAACGTGTGGTTGCTCAACGCCGATCCCAGCCGTCCGGGGGGCGAATTCTCGCTCAAGACCCTGCCGCGCGAAATAGCGCTCGGCACCGGCGCCGGCCTGCGCTACGACATCAGCTACCTGGTGCTGCGCGTGGACATGGGCATCGTGCTCCACTCCCCCGACAACCCGTCGGGCAAAACACCCTACTACAACGCTCCGAATTTCGGCAACAGCCTGAGTTTCAATATAGCGATCGGGTATCCGTTCTAATGACGACAAAAAAAGGAAAGCCCTTTGCAGAGCTTTCCCGTTTCGAGGGGCCGGAGGCGGAGGAGTCGTGGCTTTTGCGGCAAAGCCAACAGACGTTCATGAAATTTGAAAAAATCAACCTTGTGTATGCAAATGTAGAAACATTGCGAAGATAAAAGAATTAGTTATCTTAACCTCCTCTCCGTTCCCTCTGCCTTAATGTAGTACAAAACCTATACCAAAAATGCTATTTAGCGAACATTTTTTTACCTTTGTACGGCCATGAGCGACTACCGTAACATAAATATAAAGAATAAACGCGCCTCTTTCGACTACGAAATCCTCGATACCTACACCGCGGGCATTGTCCTGGCAGGTACCGAGATCAAATCGCTGCGTCTGAGCAAGGCCTCGATGACCGACTGCTACTGTTATTTCAGCGGCGGCGAGCTCTACATCCGCGGGCTGAACATTTCGGAGTACCATTGGGGCACCTACAACAACCACCAGCCCAAACGCGACCGCAAGCTGCTGCTCACCACGCGCGAACTGCGCAAAATCGAACGCACGGCGCAGGACGTGGGGCTGACGATCGTGGGGCTGCGGATCTTTATCAACGAGCGCGGGTTGGCCAAGGTGCAGATCGGCATCGGGCGCGGGCGCAAGCAGTTCGACAAACGCGACTACATCAAGGAAAAGGACGCCCGCCGCGAAATGGACCGGGCACGTAAAAAGTAAGATTTTTTCGTATCTTTGACGACATGAAGACATCGCTCGCGCACCTGCCCGCATCGAAGCAAAAGAGGATCCGCCTGATCACGGAGCTGATCCGCGAAAAGCTGTCCACGAAGGTCGAAATGATCATCCTTTATGGCAGTTACGCACGCGGGAACTTCGTGGAGTTGGACCACCGCTGCGATTTCGGCCTCCCGACTACTTTTATGAGCGACTACGACATCCTGGTGCTGGTCCCCCCGGGCAGCCGGATGGATATCGTTAACCAAAAACTGGACGCGGTAAAGCATATATACAGGCACACCACCGGCGACGAAGCCACCGTGCAGTTCCTGCCGATGAAGATCACGACTTTCAATTATTACCTCGCCGAGCGCCGTTATTTTTATACGGATATCAAACGCGAGGGCGTGCTGCTCTACGACAGCGGCCGTTTCAAGCTTTCGCGCCGCCGCAAGCTGAGCTACAGCCAGGTGCTCGAGCAGGCGAAAGAATATCATGGGGAATCGTTAAAACGGGCTGAAAGTTTCTTGTACGACGTATACAACGCATGCAACAGAGAGGATTACAAACAAGCCTCTTTTTATCTGCACCAGGCCGCCGAGAATTGTTATCATACTATATATTTGACTTTCACGCTCGACAAGCGCCGCGAGCACGACCTCGAAAAACTGATCGTGATGACGCGCAATTTCGCTCCGGACGAACTCGTGCCCCTGTTTCCGCGTGAGAGTGAGGAGGGCAAGCGCTTTTTTGATTTGCTGCGGGCAGCCTATATCCAGTCGCGCTACAACTCGAAATTCGTCGTCACACCGGCCGATATCGAAGCCCTCGTCCCGCTGGTCGAACAGCTCCGCGACGCCACCCGCCTGATCTGCGAGCGGCAGATAGCTCATTACCAGGAATTAGCGAAGTAAATCGCGCCCTTCCAAAAAACAAAATACCCTGCAGTTTTTGCCGCAGGGTATTTTATTATAACATAAAGGCACAAAAAAACAGTGCCCGTCGGAACGGACACTGTTATAAAAAAGGCGGCTACCTACTCTCCCACGGGTTAACGCAGTACCATCGGCGTTGTTGGGCTTAACTGCTCTGTTCGGAATGGGAAGAGGTGATCACCAACGCTATTACCACCTAAAACTCATACAACTCACATTGTATGCTA
>JAVBRR010000140.1:0-10890 GCA_031547705.1 Rikenellaceae bacterium
ATGCAGAGAGAGAGTATCAGCAGGGAAACGATATACCTCATGGCGCTCTTATTCCAATACTTCGAATTTCACGTTGCTGAACCGGGCCTGGCCCTCGCCGGCGGCGAAAATCCCCGGCAGGCACGCCTTGGAGCGGTAGAGCAGGTTGTGCTGGTAGGACGATATTTCGAACCCGGTCTGCATTTTTTCCCACTTGTTCCCGTCGGCGCTCACATAGATCGTCACGGCGTGGTGGCGGTTGACCAGTTTGAGGAAGAAATGGTTCGCGTCGGGGAGCTCGTAGCCCTTCCACGCATTCTCTTCGCCGCGGCGGTAGCGCATCGGTTCGTTGCCGCGCACGCCTATGCCCGCGAATGCGCGGTAGTCGTAGTAAACCACCAGCCCGGCGTGTACCGTCGAGTCCTTTTCCACTTCGACCGAGACGCTGTAGGCGTGTTCTCCGGCGTTGAACAGCAGGGGATTCGAGCCTTTGCTTAGCGATTCGCCCCGGGCCCCGAGAGTCAAAACGCCGTCGGCGACGCTGTAACGCGAAGCGTCGTACTCCTCGTGGAACCACCACTCTAATCCCACGCGGAACTCCGACAGGTGGTCGCCGATGAAATATGCAGGCGAAATGACTCCCGGCACAGGCCACTTGATGGGCTTCTCTGGATCGGAGCCCTTTTTGAGCACCGGCCAGCCGTCCTGGGTCCACACGATGGGCTCGAGGAGGCATTGGCGCCCGAGGTTTATGTAATCTTTTTCGTAGGCGTGGTACATGATATACCAATCCCCGGCGGCGGTCTGGAAGATCGTGCCGTGTCCCTTGGACCACCAGCGTTCGCTGCGGCTCTCGGTGTGGACGACGGGGTTGTAGGGCGAATTCTCCCACGGCCCCGCCAGTTCTTTGGCGCGGGCCACGACGGCCATGTGGCTCGTGGCCGGTCCGTGCGTGCCGCCTTCGGCCCACGTTGCGTAGTAATAGCCGTCCTTGTGGATAAATTTGGGGCCTTCGAGCGCGAACCCTTCGATGTCCCACTCTTCGGGGATGGGCCAGCCGTCGTAGACTTTCGTGACGGGGCCGTCCAGCCGCAGGCCGTCCGGGGTGAGTTTGGCCATCAGGCCGGCGCTGAAGAATACGTAGCGGTCGCCCGTTGCGACGTCGACCACGTGGCCCGGATCGATCGAACCGCCCTCGCCCAGGCTGTAAGGCTCGCTCCAGGGGCCGGTGATCGATTCGGCCGTTATGACGTAGTTGCCCGAGGGGTAGGGGTCGCCCGGGAATTGCTTGTTGGTGAAATAGATATAGTACATATCCCCGTGCTTGATGATATCGGGGGCCCATATCGATCCCATGTAGGTATTGAGCGTGGGGCACAGCGGGGTCCAGTTCACCAGGTCGCGCGAATGCCATATCGTCATTCCGGGGTAGTAGGGGTGCGACGACATGATCGAATAATAATCCTCGCCGTCGCGCAGGATCGAGGGATCGGAGTAGTAACCTTTGATGACCGGATTGAGGAATTGTTTCCCCGCGATAGTCCCGGTGTTTCCGCCGCACGAGCACAACAGGGCCGCGGCGGCAATTGTCAGGAATAATGTCTTTTTCATACTCTCTCTATTTTCGACAATCGATTGCATTATCTTGTCTGTTATAAGGTTTGGATGTACCAATGACCGTGTTTGGAATTCGGAATAACGCAATCGATTGTACAATTATAATAAAAGGTTTTTAAACCACCAAATCCCGGTGTCTTTTTGTGCTAATTTTTGCGCAGATAATCGATCAGCATGACCATGTTGTCCATGTAGGCCTGCGTGGTGATGCCCTCGGCTATGGGTTCGGCTGCCGTTTCGACCGCGTTGGCGGGACGGTTCACCCTCAGGTCGAGCCTTTGCGCGGTCTTGTTCTGGTTCATGGGGGCAACCCACGCCCCGTCGCGGTTCAGCTTGCCGATCACTTCGAAAACGGCCTCGCGGTTGGGGTTGCGTCCATACGAAGCGGCGTAGGGGGCCACTTTCCCCCTCGAAAGGGCGGTCAGGGGCGATGCGGCGACGATCTTTTCCACGGGGGTTTTCAGCAACGCCTCGTAGCGTTTGCGCATCGATTCGAGGCGGATGACGCGCACCGAGCTGTAACCCTGGTGCAATCCGAGTTTGATGTCCGACTTGGCGTAACTCCCCGTCCAGAGGCTTTCGCCCACGCGCTTGAGGAAGAACGCCTCGCGCGTTACGGGATCGATGAACGTCGGGCAGAGGATGTCGCCGGGGCCGAGTTTGCGTTTGGCCAGGGCTACGGTCTCGTCGTCCACTTCGATGCTTTCGAGGTATGTCAGGGCGGCGGGGATCCCTTCGAGGAACCGTTTGTCGCCGGTGAGGGTGTAGAATTTCATCATCATTTCGATGCCGCTCTGTGTGCCGCTGGCTGCAAGCGCCGCGGGTTCGAACGGGCGCGCCGTGGCGAGTTTGAGGTCGGTGACGGTGTATTGCAGTCCCCACCCGGCGTTGGGCGAAGCGTATTGCATCGATCGCACGCAGTGCATACCTCTATATATGGGGTCGATCAGGCGCTGGTCGCCGAGGGCGTCGTAGCAGTTGATCAGGAATTCGATGATGCTCTGCATGGCGCCGTCGTTGAGGGTGATGAACGACGAGTAGTCGGGGAATCCCATGTAGGGGTGTTCGTAACTCAGCGGGAAGCGCTGGGGCCATCCTCCGTTGGGGTATTGCGCGGCCAGGACGAAGTCGATGGCCTTGTCGAGCGACTGCTTGTAGCGCGGGTCGTTCTTTTCGAGGTACATGCGCAGGATAAATTCGCACGCCTTGGCCGATGCCTGGTCGTCGAACGTGGCGTTGCCGTAGTAGTGCATGAACTCCTGTGCCGGCCATTTGTACTGGCGCATGGCTGCGTACCAATCTTTCAGTGCACCCTCGCCGGCCATGTCGAAGCAGTAGTTCCAGCCTCCGCACGGCAGCTGGACGCGCACCAGGGCGTTGGCCACCACACACGCCGCATCGTAGTAGTACTGATCGCCCGTGGCGTGGTAGGCGTCGAGCAACACGTCGCCCACGGCGGGAGATCCCTCGCCCTGGGCCCATCCCATCGTGCGACGGGCCTGGACTTCGCCCCAGTAGAGTTTGTTCTCGAACGAGTATTCCCACAGGAAAGCCCCCTGGTAGCCCACGCTGTCCATCATGAAATGTGTGGCGCGTTTCATGGCCTCGAGGACCCGGTCGCGGTCCGAAGGTTTGCCGGCGGCAGCCGCAGAGGTGAAAATACCCAGTAAGGCGATCGAAATGAGGAAGTTTCTTTTCATAGTATATTTGTTTTTTTGTGTTTTTTTAAGGATTATTTGGCAAATATAAAATTAATTTTTTTATTTGTACAATCGATTGCATAATTTTTTTGGACGAATAGAAATATAAATAGACACAAATGGACAACAAACCCCTGCTTAAAAGCCAGCAACTGCGCAGTGTAGCTCCCGAGATGGACCCTTTGCGCATAGGTATGGGCTGGTCGGCGGAAGATCTCGGCAAAGCGCAGATCATCATCGAGAGCACCTTCGGCGAAAGCCACCCCGGAAGCCGCCACCTCGACACCCTGGTGGCCGCGGCCCGCAAGGGCGTCGCGGGCAAAGGCGCCCGCCCGGCCGAATACTACGCCACCGACATCTGCGACGGACAGGCCCAGGGCCACGACGGGATGAACTATTCGCTCGTTTCGCGCGAACTGATCGCCGCCCTGATCGAAACCCACATCGGGGCCACGCCCTTCGACGGGGGGGTCTTCCTGTCGAGCTGCGACAAGGGCATCCCCGCCGTGCTGGAGGCGATCGCCCGTATGAATATTCCCTCGATCTTCGTGCCCGGGGGCGTCATGCAGGCGGGCAAGGGGATGCTGACCCTCGAGCAGTTGGGGAGCTACAGCGCCGACTTCGCGCGGGGCAGGATCACGGCCGCCGACCTGGAATTCGCCAAGCACAACGCCTGCCCGGGGTGCGGCGCCTGCTCGTTTATGGGCACCGCGGGAACGATGCAGGTCATGGGCGAGGCCCTCGGCCTGGCGCTCCCCGGAAGCGCGCTCATCCCCGCCCATATACGCATGTTGTCCACCGTGGCGCGAAAAAGCGGCGAGAGGGCCGTGGAGATCGCCCTCGAGGGGTTGCGGCCTTCGGACATACTGACAAAAAAGGCGTTCGAGAACGCGATCATGGTCCACGCGGCGATAGCCGGATCGAGCAATTCGCTGCTCCACATCCCGACGATCGCCCGCGAGGCGGGGATCGACCTCGACGCCGAAAGTTTCGATGCGATCCACCGCCGGATACCTTTCCTGTTGGACATCCGGCCCAGCGGGCGCTACCCGGCCGAATATTTCTGGTACGCGGGGGGCGTGCCGGCGATCATGGAGGAGATCCGCGACCACCTGCACCTCGACGCGATGACCGTGACGGGCAAAACCCTCGGCGAGAACCTCGACGAAATCAAGCGTACGGGCCACTATGCCTACTGCCGCATCCACCTCAAGCCCCTGGGCATCCGTTGGCGCGAGATCATCCGGCCTTACGACGAGCCCATCCAGAAGGAGGGCGCCATCGCCATTCTGAAAGGCAACCTGGCCCCCGACGGCTGTGTGGTGAAGCATTCGGCGATGGATCCCGCGATGCGCAAATGTACCCTGCGCGCGCGTCCTTTCGACAGCGAGGAGGAGGCGCTCGCGGCGGTGTTGTCGGGGGAAATAGTCCCGGGCGACGCGGTCATCATACGCTACGAGGGTCCCCGCGGGAGCGGCATGCCCGAGATGTTCTACACCACCGAGGCCATCGCTTCCGATCCGCAGCTTCGCGCCACGGTGGCCCTGATCACCGACGGCCGTTTCTCGGGCGCCACGCGAGGCCCGGCCATAGGCCACGTTTCGCCCGAGGCGTGCGAGGGCGGGCCGATAGCCTTGGTGGAGGAGGGCGACCTGATCGCCATCGACGTCGAAAGCCGTTCGATCAGCGTCGTGGGAATAGCGGGGCGGAAGATCGCCGGGACCGAAGTCAAAAAAATTCTCTCGGCGCGCAGGGCGAAATGGCAGAAGCCGCCGCGCAGATTTACCAAAGGGGTGCTGGCGCTCTACACTTCGTGCGCCGCCTCGCCCATGAAGGGCGGGTACATGGAGTTGTAATCTTTTTATATTTGTACGGATGAAAAAACTATTTTCGGGACTGTTTTTAATTTTGCCTCTCCTCTGCCCGGCGCAGGAGGCTGTTTTTTGGAAAGTGGCCGACCTGCCGTCGAAATACGCGGGGTCGATCGAGGTGCTGGGCACCCCGCACAATGTTCCCACCCCGTTGGGCGATGCGGTATTCTTCGATGGCGACGGCGATGGATTTTATTTGAATTTCAATCCGTTGGAGGGCATGGAATATTTCACGGTCGAAGTGGTCTTCCGTCCCGACGCCGACGGTCCGCGCACACCGCGTTTCATGAACTTCGGGACCCCGAGCGGCCGGAGGATCCTGTTCGAAACGCGCATAAACCACCGCCGCGAGTGGTATTTCGACGTGCATTTCAACAGCGGCGAGGGTCGCGCGCAGGGTCGCACGTTGATCGATTCGACCCTCACGCACCCTTCCGACCGGTGGTACACCGTGACCATGGTGAACTACCGGGACGGGATGAGTTCCTATGTCGACGGCGTGTTGCAGCTCGCCGGGGCGATAGAATCCGAGCCCCTTCCCGGGGGCGGCCTGTCGATAGGCTACCGCCAGAACCGCTCGAACTGGTTCAAGGGCTCGATCTACGCCATACGTATAACGCCCAGGATTTTAAGGCCTGATGAATTTCTCAAACTCCACAAAAAGCTGAACAGATGAAAAGCCTGATTACCACCATCGTATTGCTCGCCGCGGCCGTAGTCGCAGGCGCGCAGGAGAACTACGTCTCCAAAGTATGGGTAGCAGACCAGGGCGACGGCACCTACCGCAATCCGGTGCTCAACGCCGACTACTCCGACCCCGACGTTTGCCGCGTGGGCGAGGATTACTACATGACCTCTTCGAGTTTCAACTGCCTTCCGGGACTGCCGATACTGCATTCCCGCGACATGGTGAACTGGACCCTTATCAACCACGCCCTCACGAAACAGATCCCCAGCGACGACGTCGAAGTGCCGGCGGTGAAATTCGTCACGGGGCGCTTCCAGAACGGGGGCGTGTGGGCCCCGGCGATACGCTACCACGACGGGGAGTTCTACATCTTCTACGGCGACCCCGACTACGGCGTCTTTATGCTCAAGACCAAGGACATCCGCGGCCGCTGGGAAAAGCCGGTGTGGGTGATGGAGGGCCGCGGGATCATCGACCCCGCGCCGCTGTGGGACGACGACGGCAGCCTCTACATGGTCTACGGCATTGCCGGTAGCCGCATGACCAACCGCAGCCTGATATGCATGGTACCCCTTTCGGCCGACGGCACGCGCACCCTGTGCGAACCCAAGGTGGTCTACGACGGCCACGAAACCCAGCCCACGATCGAAGGCCCGAAACTCTACAAACGCAACGGCTGGTACTACATTTTCGCCCCTGCGGGCGGCGTGCCCACGGGCTGGCAGACGGTGCTGCGTTCGCGCAGCATATGGGGCCCCTATGAAGAGAAGATCGTGCTGGCCACGGGTTCCACGAAGATCAACGGCCCCCACCAGGGCGCGTGGGTCGACACCCCCGACGGCAAGGAGCACTGGTTCTTTCATTTCCAGGAGAATGTGCCCTACGGACGCGTGGTGCACCTGCAGCCGATGAGGTGGGTCGATGACTGGCCCGTGATCGGCGAGGACAAGGACGGCGACGGCTGCGGCGAACCCGTGGCGCGCTGGAAGAAACCCGGCGTGGGCAAGACCTATCCCATCGCCACGCCCGTGGAGAGCGACGAATTTTCCTCGCGCGACATGGGGCTGCAATGGCAGTGGCACACCACCCCCAACCCCATCTGGGCCTATTTCGCGGGCGAGAAAGGCTACGCGAGGCTCTACTCGGTCGTACCTCCCGTGCGCAACAAGTACGGCAACCTGCTCGACATTCCCAACCTGTTCCTCCAGAAACTTCCCGCCGAGGAGTTCTCCGCCACCGCCAAATTCACCTTCAAACCACACGCCGCCAACACCCTGGGTGAGAGGGCGGGCTTCATCGTGATGGGATTCGCCTACACGGTGCTTTCGGTCGAGAACAAGGACGGCGGCTTCGTGATCACCCAGTCGACCTGTGCCGACGCCGACAAGGGCGGCAAGGAGGTCGTGCAGGGGAGCGCCAAGGTCGCCTCGGATACGTTCTATTTCAGGCTCGACATGGCCCCGGGCGGCCTCTGCTCGTTCCTTTACAGCACCGATGGCAGGAAATACACTCCGATAGGCACGCAATTCGCCGTGGCCAAAGCGCGCGGCACGGGTGCCAAGATGGGGCTCTTCTGCAACCGCAACGAGGATTCGATCGACGCCGGATGGATCGACGTCGACTACTTCCGGGTCGAAAAACTCAGGAAATGAAACGACTACTGATCGCTTTGTGCCTCTCGGCCGTCTGCGCGACGGCCGGGGCGCGCAAGCCTTTCATCGACTGGGCCAACCTGCGCAACCCGGTCTATTCCCACCCCGGATGGAGCGTCAAGGACGCCTCGATGGTCTACGACCGGGGGTGGTTCTACATCTTCTTCTCGGCTTTCTACCACGACGCCGGCAAGGAGCGTTCGCACGTATCGGCGGTGCGCACGCGCGACTTCAGGGAGTTTTCGGAGCCGCTGTTCGTCTGGAGCGGCCGTGAAGACGGATGGGAAGGCGCCGCCTCGCCCGATGTGGTCAGGCATAAGGGGCGCTACTACATGACTTTCAACACCTGGGGCGACAAGCCCGGCAAGCCCAACCAGCTGATGTACGCCACTTCGACCGACCTGGTGCACTGGACGGGATTCCTGCCCCTGGCCGCCGACATCACCGCCGGCGTACGGTCGATCGACGCGGCGGTGGCCTTCGACCGGGGTCGGGTGATGCTGGTCTACAAGCGCGAGCAGACCCCCCAGGTGGCCACTGCACCGCGCATCGACTCCCCGCAATGGGACTCCGTGGGACGCCCGATGGGCGATACGTGGTTCGAGAACGCCCAGTTCATCCGCATCGACGGCCGGTGGTGGATGCTCGCCACCCACAAGGGACACAAACCCTACCTGTCACGCATCGACGGCGACGGCAGCGATCCCCGCCACTGGCTTCGTTATGGCGAGCCGGGGCCCTGTGTGGTCCCGAAGGAGGGATTCAACACGAGCGACCTTTCCAATGCCGCGTCGCTGTGCGATTTCCGCTCGCGCGACGGCTATTTCTACCTGCTCTACGCCGGCACCACCGAGAACAAAAGCCACGCGGGACGGGGCGACAACACCCTTGCGCTGGCCCGTTCGAAAGACCTGGTTACGTGGGAAGTCCCGGGTGCCGGCGCGCGTTGAGAATTTAACATTTTTTGCCGGGCTCTGTTATTTGCAATCTTTTATTTACCTTTGTACAATCATTGTATTGGACGATGGATAAAAAAGCATCAATATACGACATAGCCCGGGAACTCGGAATTTCCGCCTCCACCGTATCGCGCGCCCTTAACGGCCACAAGAGTATTTCGATAGCCACACGGAGCCGTATCGTCGAAACCGCCCGGGCGATGGAATACCAGCCCAACCGCATGGCCCGCAACCTCAAGCAGGGGCATACGCTCACCATCGGGGTCGTCGTGCCGCAGTTGAACCGCTACTTCTTTTCGAACGCCATCAACGGCATCGAGGAGATGGCGTCGCTCTACGGATACAATATCATTATCAGCCAAACCCTGAACGAGGTCAGCCGCGAGATCAAGGCGATGCAGAAACTGAACAGCAGCGTGGTCGACGGATTGCTCGTTTCGGTCGTGGGACAGTACAGCGACTACAACCACTTCGTCGAGTCCCAGAACCGCGGGATGCCCATCGTCTTCTTCGACCGTTACCCCATGGACGACCGTTTCAAGCGCGTGTGTATGGACGACTACGAAGCCGCCCGGAGCGCCGTAGCCCACCTGGCCTCTATCGGGAAGCGCAAGATCTTCCATCTGGCGGGTAACCAGGATGTTTCGATCTGGAAAGAACGTACACGCGGCTACAGGTCGATGATCTCCGAATTGGGACTGGGGCCTCGTCCCGGGTGGATATTCGAGAACACGCAGAACCACGAATCGGGTATCGCCGCCGTCGAGAAAATGATCCGCGAGGGCAACATCCCCGACGCGATATTCGCCTCGAGCGACCACACGGCCCTGGGTGCGATGGACGCCTTCAAAAACAACGGACTGCGGATCCCCGAAGATATTGCCGTCGTGGGCTATGGCAACGAAATTTTCGCCCCTTTCACCTCTCCGGCGATGTCCACCATCGACCAGCACTCCTCCGAAATGGGCAAAGAGGCGCTCTCGCAGCTTCTGAAACTGATGGACGGCGAAGAGATACAGGACGAGGTGATAATCAAACACAGCCTCATCGTCCGCGACAGCTCGTCGCCGAATTCCAAGTAAATTTTACCCGAAAAAATTCAGGCGGAATCGGATAACTTTCCGGTCTACTTTCCCGCGCGGATCAGTTGCAGGATCTCGTCGGCCACGCGGTCGGCGGCGTCGGGTGTGGCCAGGGCGCGGATGTTGCGCGACAGCTCTTCGCGCTGCGCGGGGTCGTCGGCCAGTTCGCGGGCCAGGGGGATCGCTTTCTCCACCGCTTCGGCGTCGGGGACCAGCAAAGCGGCATTTTTCGACACGAGGGCCCGGGCGTTTTTGGTCTGGTGGTCTTCCGACACGTTGGGCGATGGTACGAAGATCACGGGTTTGCCCACCAGGCACAGCTCCGACACCGTCCCCGCTCCCGAGCGCGAAACGACCACGTCGGCCGCCGCGTAGGCCAGGTCCATCCGGTCGATGAACGCTCCCCGCCAGATGCCCGCCGAGGACCGCGACGCCATGAAAGCGTCCATTTCGGCGGCGTAGTATTTGCCTGTCTGCCAGATCACTTCGATGTCGCCCCGGGCGGTGATATCGTCCACCCAGCGCTTCATCATCTCGTTCAGCGTGCGCGTCCCGAGGCTTCCCCCGACCACCAGCACCACCGCCCGCCCGCCGCTGAGCGCGAAGTGCCCGAGTGCCTCTTCGCGCAGGCCTCCTTCGCCCGAGAAACTACCCCGCAACGGGTTGCCCGTCAGGGTGATATTTCCGTCGCCGAAGAATTTGTCCATCCCCTCGTAAGCGCAGCAGATCTTGCCCGCCCGGCGTGCGAGGATCTTGTTGGTCACCCCGGCGTAGGAATTTTGCTCCTGGATCAGGGTGGGGTAGCCCATACTTTGCGCCGCGCGCAGGATGGGACCGCTCGCGTAACCGCCGAATCCCGCCACGGCGTCGGGCCGGAAGTCGCGGATAATGCGGCGCGCTTTGCGCAGGCTGCGCCACGCCTTGAAGGGCACGGCCAGGTTGCGCAGCGTCAGCCGCCGCTGGAGCCCGGCGATCGGAAGCCCCTCGATCCGGTAGCCCAGCGCGGGGACCTTTTCCATCTCCATTTTACCCTCGGCGCCCACGAAAAGTATCTCGACTTGGTCGCCGAGTTTGCGTTTCAACGCTTCGGCCACCGCCACCGCCGGGTAAATATGGCCGCCGGTACCGCCGCCGCTGAGTATGATCTTCGTCATGATTTCTTTGTTTTCAGAGTGTAAAGATACGAATTTTGACAACACCGCCGCACCCCGCATATATTATAAGGTACGGTTTTGCTCCGCATAAAAAAATAGTAAAAAAAGTTCTCGCAATATTTGGAAACGTAGAATATTTGTGCCTATATTTGCACCCGCTAAAAGAGGGATATGCCTCGCTTAGTTAC
>JAVBRR010000093.1:0-4473 GCA_031547705.1 Rikenellaceae bacterium
CATCATCCCGATCGTGCAGGGCGCCGTCGACAAGAATCCCAAAAACCCGAACCTGTGGGCCGGTCTGGGCCGCGTGTACGACAAGCTGGGCGAGCCCGACAAGGCGATCGAGGCCTTTACCAAAGCGGCCGAGTTGACGCCCAACGATTTCACGGCACAATACAACCTCGGATTACTCTACGCCAAGAAGGCCGAGGGCATGGCCAAGAAGCTGAATGAAAATCCGCCCACCAGCAACAAGGCTTATAACGATGAGGTGGACAAGGTGCTCAACGTCTTCGCTCAGGCGGTTCCGCCGCTCGAAAAAGCACTGGCGATCAATCCGAAAGACGCCAATACGCTGGACCTGCTCAAGAACCTCACGTTCCGTTTGCGCGATCAGCCGGGTATGCAGGAAAAGAACGACAAATACAAAGCGATGCTCGACGCCCTCTCTGCGCAGTAACGGGCTAAACTGAAAAGAGGACAGCCGGAGTCGATCCGGCTGTCTTCTTTTTAACGATTCGTATTAAAGCGTATTTTCGGCCGAAATTTTGCACTCTCCCCGCGGTTGACTAACTTTGTGTAGTCCTATCGAACTTGGCTAGTGGCCGTAAACGACCCACAAGGTCGTTTACAAAGTCTTCCCCTACGATTAGGGGAGGATTTAGGAGGGGTGATCGAGCACTCCGCTGCTTTGAAAAAGCCGCATAACGCAAGTTGCGGATAAGGACTTATAGGGCACCATCAAAAGACAAATAACGTACAATAAGGCCTTAATCCGCAACTTGCGTTATGGACGAGCAGGAACGCATACTGGACGATCTGACCGGGCAGGAGTACAAATACGGCTTCGTGACCGACATCGAGACCGACACCATCCCGCGCGGATTGAGCGAGGAGATCGTGCGGCTAATCTCGTCCAAAAAGGAGGAGCCGGCCTGGATGACCGAGTACCGGCTCAAGGCGTTCGCCCACTGGCAGACGCTCTCCATGCCCACGTGGGCCCACCTGACGATCCCCGAAATCGACTACCAGAATATCATCTACTACGCCGCGCCGCGCACCGGACCGAAGCACGAGAGCCTCGACGAGGTCGATCCCGAACTACTCGCCACCTTCGAAAAACTGGGCATCCCGCTCGAAGAGCAGATGATGCTGGCGGGCGTGGCGGTCGACGCGGTGATGGACTCCGTGTCGGTCAAAACCACCTTCAAGGATACGCTGGCCGGGCTGGGCATCATCTTCTGCCCGATGAGCGAGGCCGTGCGCGATTTTCCTGATTTGGTGCGCAAGTACCTCGGCAGCGTCGTGCCCTAGACCGACAACTTTTTCGCGGCGCTCAACGCGGCCGTCTTTTCCGACGGGTCGTTCTGCTATATCCCCAAGGGGGTGCGCTCGCCGATGGAACTAAGCACCTATTTCCGGATCAACGCGGCCGGGACGGGGCAGTTCGAACGGACGCTGATCGTCGCCGACGAGGGGGCTTACGTGAGTTACCTCGAAGGATGTACGGCGCCGCGCAGGGACGAGAACCAGTTGCACGCCGCCGTGGTCGAGATCGTGGTGTTGAAAGATGCCGAGGTGAAATATTCCACCGTGCAGAACTGGTATCCGGGCGACAAGGAAGGCCGGGGCGGGGTGTTCAACTTCGTGACCAAGCGGGGAATATGCAAGGGCGAAAATTCGCGCCTTTCGTGGACGCAGGTCGAGACCGGCTCGGCGATCACGTGGAAATACCCGAGCTGCATCCTGGCGGGCGACAATTCGTCGGGCGAGTTCTACTCCGTGGCCCTCACCAACAACCGCCAGCAGGCCGACACGGGGACCAAGATGATCCACCTGGGCCGCAACACCCGCAGCCGCATCGTTTCCAAGGGGATTTCGGCCGGGCAAAGCCAGAACAGCTACAGGGGTCTGGTGCGCGTGGCGCGCAAAGCGGACGGCGCGCGTAACTATTCGCAGTGCGACTCGCTGCTGATCGGCAGCCAGTGCGGTGCGCACACTTTTCCCTACGTCGATGTGGCCAACCCCGGCGCCGTTGTCGAACACGAGGCGAGCACCTCGAAGATCAACGAAGAGCAGCTGATGTATTGCCGCCAGCGGGGTATTTCGACCGAGGACGCCGTGGGGCTGATCGTGAACGGGTATGCGCGCGAGGTGCTGAACAAACTGCCGATGGAGTTCGCGATCGAGGCGCAGAAATTGCTGTCGCTCAGCCTGGAGGGAAGCGTGGGTTAATGTAAAAGATCGGATTATGAAAGATACGTTATTGGAAATACAGGGCCTGCATGCCACCGTGGCCGGGAAGGAGATACTTCGCGGTATCGACCTCACCGTCCGCGAGGGCGAAGTGCACGCCATCATGGGCCCCAACGGATCGGGCAAAAGCACGCTGGCCTCGGTGCTGGCGGGGAACGAACGCTACGAAGTGACCGCGGGCCGGGTCGATTACCGGGGAGGCAACCTGCTCGAAATGAATGTCGAGCAGCGCGCCCGGGAGGGTTTGTTCCTCGGGTTCCAGTACCCGGTGGAGATACCGGGGGTAAGCATGGCCAATTTTATGAAACTGGCTGTGACTGAGGTGCGGAAAGGCCGTGGCGAGGAGCCGTTGTCGTCGGGCGATTTCCTGAAGATGATGCGCGAACGGGCGGCGATCGTCGAAATGGACCCCAAACTGATCAACCGCGCTGTGAACGAAGGGTTCTCGGGCGGCGAAAAAAAGAAAAACGAAATATTCCAGATGGCGATGCTCGAACCCCGCCTGGCGATCCTCGACGAAACCGACAGCGGACTCGACATCGACGCGCTACGGATCGTGGCGACGGGTGTGACCCGCCTGCGCCGCGACGACAACGCCACGATCGTTATCACACACTACCAACGGTTGTTGGATTACATCGTCCCTGACTTTGTGCACGTTCTCTACAAGGGGCGGATCATCCACAGCGGCGACCGCGACCTGGCGCTCAAACTCGAAGAACAGGGTTACGACTGGCTGATCAATGAACACCAATAAGAATACGATGAAACCGTCTGCCGAACAGAAACTTACGGATCTCTACGTCGCCAACATGGATTTGATCGGCGAGGGGAGTTCCGTGGCGCAGAACCTGCGGCGGAGGGAGTATATCGAGGCCTTCAAGATCAACGGGTTGCCTTTGGCGGACAGCGATAAATACCGCCTCTCCGATCCGGCGCGTTATTTCGGTCGCGACTGGGAATATTTTTTCACGCCCCAGGGCGAAGTCTGCGCCGCCGAGTGCGGTATGCGGGGCCAGGGGATCGCGATCGAGGTGAACAACGGTTTTTACGCCGGTCCGCAGCCCTTGGAGGTCACTGCGGAAGGCGTTGTCTACGGCAGCCTGCGCGCCGCGTTCAACGACTACGAAAAGGTGATCGAATCACACTACAATTCATTGGTCGACAACAAGAACGATGCCCTTGCCGCGCTTTCGAGCGCGTTCACCCAAGACGGATTTTTCCTTTACCTACCCGCCGGAGTGAAGGCCGCACAGCAGGTGACGGTGCATTGCCGTTATTCGGCGTCGGAACCCGCTGCCTATTCCGGGCGGGGGCTCGTGGTTGTGGAGGCCGGGGCCGAAGTGAGTGTCGTGGTGGAGCAGTCGGTCGGTTGCGGTCCGGTGCCGGCGGAACTGCTGCTCAACAGTGTGGGCGAAATGTACGTGGGCGAGGGAGCCCGGGTGCACCTGACCGAGATTTACCGCGCCGGAAACCGTTCGGCCGCGTTTCTACAGAATTATATCCGCCTCGAGGGCGAGAGCCGCCTGGAGCATGTGGTGCTCGGGCTGGGGGGCGAAATGATGCGCCTGGATTGCCGCGTGACGCTGGGTGCGCCCGACGGCGACTACTCCCTGGCGGGCCTTTACCTGATCGGCGACCGGGAGCGTTGCGAAATACACGCGGGTGTCGACCACCTGATGGAGCGCTGCAAAAGCGATGTGCGCGTCAAGGGCGTCGCGGCGGGCCAGGCCGTGGGGTCGTTTACGGGGCGCGTGTTCGTCGCCGAAGGGGCGCAGAAGACCGACGCCTTCCAGCAGAACCGCAACCTGCTCATAGGCAATCAATCGCAGATTTATACCCAGCCGCAGTTGGAAATCTACGCCGACGACGTGAAGTGCAGCCACGGAGCGACGGTCGGACAGTTGAACGAGGAGGCGATCTACTATATGCGCCAGCGCGGCGTGTCGGAAGCCGACGCCCGCCGCCTGCAGTTGCAGGGTTTTGTGAACGACGTGGTTGCCCGCTGCGGGTGTGAGGTGTGCTGCGCCTGCCTGGAGCGCCTGGCGTTCGAAAAGATAGAAACATTCGGAGCATGAGAAAGTTCGATGTACATACGGTACGGGAAGATTTCCCGATCCTCGCACGCGAGGTCTACGGGCGGCCGCTGGTCTACCTCGACAGCGGGGCTACGGCCCAGAAACCGCTGCCGGTCATCGAAATGACCGATTACCTCCAGCGTTCGCTCAACGC
>JAVBRR010000013.1:0-4199 GCA_031547705.1 Rikenellaceae bacterium
AGCCCGTCGATCTTCGTGGATGAATAATCCACTTCGAAGGTAGCGGTCACCGGTTCCCGCAGGACCGAGATGTCGCCGGATTTAACGGAGAGCGCATTCTTGCCTTTTCCGGATACGTTTGCCACGCCCAACAGGAGCAGCAGCCCGAATAACAATGCTTTTTTCATACGTGCAAAGGGTTAGGATTTAACGCACTAAAGATAAATCCCGACACCTTCGCGGAAAGTGTCAGCATTACAAAGAAAATGTCAT
The DNA here is from genome assembly GCA_031547705.1 of Rikenellaceae bacterium. Classification (GTDB taxonomy): domain Bacteria; phylum Bacteroidota; class Bacteroidia; order Bacteroidales; family Rikenellaceae; genus JAVBMJ01. The sequence continues at coordinate 253 of JAVBRR010000013.1, forward strand.
CCGTACAAATCGCCCTCCCGCAGGGGCTTACGCCTGCACCGCGCCGCCCGTTTTCCGGTAGTGCGCGGGGGTACACCCCTTCATTTTCTCGAACGAGCGGCGGAAAGTGGAGAGGGAGTTGAACCCGCACTGTTCGGCTACTTCCTCCAGGTTGACGACCGGTGTGCGGAGCAGCAACCGGCACGCTTCCCCGACCCGCGCGGCGTTGAGGTAGTCGTAGAACGTGGTGCCGAGCACGTTGTTCAGGTAACCCGACAGGTAAGTGCGGTTGGTGTCGATCCGTAGCGCCAGCTCGTTGAGCGTCAAAGCCGGGTCGAGCCAGGGGCGCTCCCGCTCCATGCAATCCTCCAGTCTGCGCACCATCTGTTCGGAGTAACCGTTTGCAGCGGGAACGGATCCCGGCAACAACATGTCGGGCATGTCGGGGATGATCAGGTGGCGCAGCGAGAAACGGTAGACCACGGTCCAGATCGAGATCAGAAAAATGTAATAGGACAGGTAGGCCGTCCACCCCTTTACCCACGCCACGCCACCCCAAACCGCGCCCATGATCACCAGCGAGAAGATCACACCCCGCAACCAACCCACGCTGCGGCGCGCGGTGGAGGAAAAATTCTCTTTCACGTAGCGGTCGTAACGCAGCGAGGCGGTAACGGTTAGCGTAGCACCGGCGACCCCGACCAGGATCGACCAGCCTGCCAGTACCTTAAAAACCGTTTCGCTGGCCGTGACCGCGACCGCTCCCAGCAACAGCACCGAAGGGAGCGCCATCAGGCAGGCCCTTCGCCGGTCGATCGTCGCGGGAGAGAGTATCTTGAACATATAGGCCACGACCACCGGCACCATACACAGGTCGAGTCCCAGGCTTAAACCGCCGACGTAGCGCGTGTACCACCACGCTCCGGCCCCCATGTCGATGAAATCCTTGGTCAGCAGCGCGGCGAAGCCCGCCATCACCCAGAAAAGGAATCCGACCACTTCGTTCCGCCTGCGTATCCTGCGCAACCGGACACAAAGCAGGATGAAGAACATCCAGGCCGCCCCGTGAAACAATATGGCAAAGTTGTGTATCATATGATAATCAGCATAAAGTTAGTGATTATTTATATCCGACAAAAAAAGGCCGGTCTTTTTCAGACCGGCCTTCATTTAAAAAAACAACTATTTACTTGCGGATCGCGGCGATGCCGGGCAGTTCGATGCCCTCCATGTATTCGAGCAGCGCACCCCCGCCGGTCGAAACGTAGCTCACGCGCGAGGTCAGGCCGAACTTGTTGACACACGCCACCGAGTCGCCGCCGCCGATGAGCGAGTAGGCGCCTTTGTCCGTGGCATCGGCAATGGCTTCGGCCACGGCGCGCGAACCTTTTTCGAATTTCTCCATCTCGAAAACACCCACCGGGCCGTTCCACAGGATGGTCTTGCAGCCCAGGATGTGCTCGCGGAAATCTTTCGCCGCCTGCGGGCCTATATCGAGGCCTTCCCAGCCGTCGGGGATGTCGCCGGAGGGGCACACGCGGGTGTTGGCGTCGTTGCTGAAATCGTCGGCGCACATGGCGTCCTCGGCCAGCACGATCGTGATGCCACGCTTTTTGGCTTTCTCCAGGATGGCCAGCGCCACGGGGAACTGGTCGGGCTCGCAGATCGACTTGCCGATCTTGCCGCCCTGGGCCCCCATGAAAGTATAGGTCATGCCGCCGCCGATCACCAGGCTGTCGACCTTCTCCATCAGTTTTTCGATGATCGTGATCTTGGACGACACCTTCGAGCCTCCCACGATCGCCACAAAGGGGCGCTCGGGCGAGGACATCACCTTGTCGATCGCCTTCAATTCACCTTCCATCACATAACCGAACATCTTGTCGGCGGGGAAATAGTCGGCGATCAGGGCGGTCGAGGCGTGGGCGCGGTGGGCCGTGCCGAACGCGTCGTTGATGTAGCAGTCGGCATACGAGGCCAGGCGTTTGGTGAACTCCTTCTGGCTCGCTTTCACGGCCTTTTTGGCTTCGGCTTTCTGCTCGTCGGTGGCGTCTTCGGCCAGGCCGCGGGGCTTGCCCTCCTCCTCGGCGTAGAAACGCAGGTTTTCGAGCATCATCACCTGGCCGGGCTTCAGGGCGGCGGCCATTTCGGCAGCTTTGTCGCCCATGCAGTCGCCGGCGAATTCGACCTTCGTACCCAGCAGGGCTTCGACGGTGGGCACGATGTGGCGCAGCGAGTATTTGTCGTCGTTGTTCTTCTTGGGACGCCCCAAGTGGGACATCAGGATCACGGAACCTCCGCCGGCCAGCACCTTTTTGATCGTCGGGATGGCGGCGCGGATGCGCGTGTCGTCGGTTACGTGCAGCGATTCGTCGAGCGGCACGTTGAAATCCACGCGGATAATCGCGCGTTTCCCGGCAAAATTATAAGTATCAATGGATTTCATATTGCAAAGTGTTATTGTTAGCTGTTTTCGAACTTCAAAGGTACGTATTTTGATAAATATTTGCTCCGCGATGCACGAAGTTTTCAAAGAAAATTTTAACTTTGTTACAAAATTACGGTATTAGCTAATACATTGAAAAAAAAGGAGCGGTATGTACGGTAAAATGAAAGATTTCCTTCGTAACAATCTCGAAGAGATCCGCGACGCCGGGTTATACAAAAACGAACGTGTCATCGCCTCGCCCCAGCGGGCCGAGATCTCGGTGGGCGGACGCAGTGTGCTCAACTTCTGCGCCAACAACTACCTCGGCCTCTCGGACCACCCCCGGCTCGTCGACGCAGCCAGGCGGGCGATGGATGCGCGGGGTTACGGCATGTCGTCCGTGCGCTTCATCTGCGGCACGCAGGATATCCACAAAGAGTTGGAAGCGGCCATCGCCGGCTACTTCGGCACGGAGGACACGATCCTCTACGCCGCCTGCTTCGACGCCAACGGCGGGGTCTTCGAGCCCCTGTTCGACGAGCAGGACGCCATCATATCCGACGCGCTGAACCACGCTTCGATCATCGACGGGGTGCGCCTGTCGAAGGCGGTGCGCTACCGCTACGCCAACGCCGACATGGACGAGCTGGAAAACGCGCTGAAACTGGCCCAGGCCCAGCGCTTCCGCATCATCGTCACCGACGGGGTCTTCTCGATGGACGGCAACGTGGCCCCGATGGACGCGATCTGCGCCCTGGCCGAGAAGTACGATGCCCTGTTGATGGTCGACGACTGCCACTCGGCGGGAGTCGTGGGTGCCACAGGACGTGGCGTGACCGAGTTGTTCGATGTGCGCGGACGGGTGGATATCATCACCGGCACGCTGGGCAAGGCGTTCGGAGGCGCGATCGGGGGGTTCACGACCGGCCGGCGCGAGATCATCGAGCTGCTGCGCCAGCGCTCGCGCCCCTACCTCTTTTCGAACTCGCTGCCCCCGGCCATTGTCGGTGCGGGGATCGAAGTCTTCAGGATGCTCGCCGAGAGCGACGAGCTGCACGCACGCCTGGTCGAGAACGTCGAATACTTCCGCTCGCGGATGATCGGCGCGGGATTCGATATCAAACCCACCCAGTCGGCCATCTGCGCCGTGATGCTCTACGACGCCGCCCTGTCGCAGCAATTCGCCACCGAGCTGCTCGACGAGGGGATCTACGTCACGGGGTTCTACTACCCCGTCGTGGCCAAAGGCCAGGCACGGATCCGCGTACAGGTGTCGGCCGGGCACACCCGCGAGCAATTGGACGCGTGCATCGCGGCTTTCACCAAAACAGGTAAAAAATTAAATATCCTATAACTATGAAGACTCCCATCGATGCCATCGACCGCAAGATCCTCCAGTACCTCGTGAAAAACGCGCGCATGCCGTTCCTCGAGATCGCCCGTGAATGCGGTATCTCCGGGGCGGCCATCCACCAGCGGGTCAAGAAGCTGGACGACGCGGGCGTGATCCTCGGATCGCGGTTCGATGTGAACCCCAAGA
>JAVBRR010000006.1:0-8161 GCA_031547705.1 Rikenellaceae bacterium
CGCGAGTGCTGCAGCAGGTTCTGTCCATACGAAGAGCGGTATTTCATCTTACCCACCAGGCGGATCAGCTCAGGATGCAGTCCGTGGATACCCAGGTCGATCGTGGTGCGCTTGCCCACTTCGATGATCTCCTCCTCGATCTGCTTCTGGACTTTGGCCACCACCTCCTCGATGCGTGCGGGGTGGATGCGGCCGTCGGTGACCAACTGGTGCAGCGCCAGGCGCGCGATCTCGCGGCGCACGGGGTCGAAGCCCGAAAGAATGATCGCCTCGGGGGTGTCGTCCACGATGATCTCGATGCCCGTAGCGGCTTCCAGGGCGCGGATGTTGCGGCCTTCGCGGCCGATGATGCGTCCCTTGACCTCGTCGCTCTCGATGTTGAACACCGTGACCGAATTTTCGATGGCCGTTTCGGTCGCCACACGCTGGATCGTCTGGACCACAATGCGTTTGGCCTCCTTGTTGGCGCTCATCTTGGCCTCTTCGATCGTTTCGTTGATGTAGGCCATGGCATCGACCTTGGCCTCGGCCTTCATGTTTTCGATCAGGATGCCCTTGGCGTCTTCGGCCGACATGCCGCTGATCTGTTCGAGGCGGGCGTTCTGGTCGCGCAATACGCGGTCGGCCTCCTCTTTTTTCTTTTCGAGCGACTGGATATGGGCCTCCATCTGCTCACGCAGCTTGGTGGCTTCCTGGTTCTTGCGTTCGAGGTCCTGTTGCTGTTGGTTGAGGGTGTTTTCGGTTTGTTTGATGCGTTGTTCGCTTTGGGCGATCTTCTGGTTGCGTTCGTTGACCTGGCGGTCGTGCTCGCTTTTGAGCTGGATGAATTTCTCTTTTGCCTGAAGGACCTTCTCCTTGCGGATCATCTCCCCGTCGGCTTCGGCGTCCTTGATAATCTTGTTCCGGCGCGACTGCGTGGACTTGTTGATTATGATGTAAGCCGCCGATCCGGCCGCCAGGGCCGAAACGACAACTGAAACTAAAGTAGGTATTACCATGATGTTAAGGGTTTTATATAGTTAGTAAAATAATAAAAAGTACCCGCATAGGATTTCCTTGTCTTGTTTGACGAATCTCCTGATCGTCATGTGTGGGGCGTCCGACTATCGTCGCAAACTTCCAACGTCTCCCAATGTAAATCGGAGAACCCGTCGCCGGGTTAAGGCCTGTTTTTGTAAGGTCGAGCTGCGCCCCAATAATTAAATTGTTGAGTTTCGCAAAGCTATAAGGAATCTATGCGGGCATATTCCGTTTAGTTAGTATGTTAAAGAACGTGGGTGTTGCCTTGTTCGTTGCGTCGGCCGGCTATTTTCCTTCGGTCTTGAGCAGGTATTCGTCGATCGAACGCTCGATCTCGGTCAACTGCTCGCCGGTGCGGTCCCTGCTCTCGGCCATCTCTCTCTCCACATTGTCAACGGCCAATTGCAGCGCGGCCATCGCCAGCGCCTCCTCGGGTTGGGTGCGGTAGGTTCCTTTATATTGCGCGATACAGTTGTTTATCTCCCGTTCGGCCCTGCGGTACACTTCCTCCCTGTCGCGTTCGATGTTCAAGGGGAAACTTTTGCCCGAAATCGTGAGTGTTATCCTGAATTTATCGCCCATTTCGTACACTACTCTGCGTTCAGCAGCGCAATACACCGGTCGATCTCCCGCATAAGCAGATTGACCCTGGCACGCGCCTGTTTGTTCCCGCCGGGACCTTTCAGGGCTTCGCCCAACTCCAACGCGGTGATCCTTCGCTGGAGTTCGGTGATCTTTTCGCCGAGTTGCTTGTTCTCTTTGCGGAGTTTTTCGGTGGTTTTCTGCGCGGCGGCTACCTGTTGTCTCTGACTTTTATTGTCGGCGATCAACCGGGCTACTTTCTCCTTAAGACTCTCTATAACAACCAATTCTGGCATTGTCCTGAAATGCGGTTAAGCGTTCACAGTCCAAAGTTAATCCAAAATTTCTGGAAAACCAAAAATTATTTCCGTTGCCCGGATTATCGCGCCCGCTCCGCCCCCCTCGGGGCGGGCGCGGCGATCCTGCGGATCGCAACTATTTTCATCTATTCATTATCTCCGCGTAGAGGTCGAACTCCTCGGCATCGGTGATGCGCACCTCGACGAAGGTCCCCGGCGCGAGTTTCCGCGGCGAGCGGACGAGCACCTCCTGGTCGACCTCGGGCGAGTCCCACGCCGAGCGTCCCACGAGGAATTCACCCTCGCGGCGGTCGATCACCACGCGCTCGGTGCGCCCCACACGGGCCAGGTTGGCTTCGAGCGAGACGGCACCCTGGAGCTCCATCAGCGCTTCGACGCGCGCCTGTTTCTCCTCGGGGGAGACATCGTCGGCGAGCTTTTCGGCCGAATAGGTCCCCTCTTCGGCGCTGTAGGCGAAGGCCCCGAGGCGTTCGAAGCAGGTGCGGCGGACGAAATCGAGCAGCTCCTCGAACTCCGCACGCGTTTCGCCGGGATAGCCCACCAGCATCGTGGTGCGGATGGCGATCCCGGGCACCTCGCGCCGCAACCGGGCGATCAGTTCCTCGGTCTGGGCGCGCGTGATGCCGCGCTTCATCGAGCTGAGCTGGGCGTCGGAGATGTGCTGGAGCGGGATATCGAGGTAGGGGCAGATCTTGGGTTCGTCGCGCATCGCCTCGATCACGTCGGCGGGGAAGGCGGCGGGATAGGCGTAATGGAGCCTCACCCACTCGATGCCCTCGATGCGGCACAGCGCGCGCAACAGCGGCCCCAGGCGGCGCTCGCCGTAGAGGTCGACGCCGTAGTAGGTCGTGTCCTGGGCGATGACGATCAACTCCTTCACTCCCCCGGCGGCCAGCTCGCGCGCCTCTTCCAGCAGCGTTTCCTCGGGGACCGAAACATGTTTGCCCCGGATGCCGGGAATGATGCAGAAACCGCAGGCGCGGCTGCACCCTTCCGATACCTTGAGGTAGGCGTAGTGCGGCGGAGTGGTGAGCACGCGGCGGGTTTCGGCTTCCGGCGCATACTCCGCCCCGAGCGCCTCGACGACCCCGCCCAGGTCGTGCACCCCGAAATACCGGTCCACCTCGGGGATCTCGGCGCGCAGGTCGTCCATGTAGCGTTCGCTCAGGCAGCCGATCACGAACAAATGTTTTATTTTGCCCTCGTTTTTGGCGGCGGCGTAGGCCAGGATGGCGTCGATGGATTCCTCCTTGGCGTCGGCGATGAAGCCGCAGGTATTGACCACCACCACGTCCTGGCGCTCGTCGTCCGAATCGAACGAAATGCTGAACCGGTCACTCCCTAACTGCCCCATCAGGTGCTCGGAGTCGACCGTGTTTTTGGCGCACCCGAAGGTGACGACGTTGATCCGGATCTTCTTCATTACCACAACTATTTTACTTTACTTCCCATATAGATCGTCGCCACGCCGGCCGTGAGGATGATGCGGCGCACATCGCCCAATCCCGCCTCGCGCAGCATCGCCTCGAACGCCCCGGGGGCGGGAAACGTATCGACCGAGGCGGGCAGGTAGCGGTAAGCGTCGTCGTCGCCCGAGATCCACCCCCCCACCAGCGGCAGGACGCGGTGGAAATAGAACTTGTACGGCGCCGCGAAAAGGCTGCGCCGCGGGGTCGAGAATTCGAGCACCAGGAGCGTCCCTCCCGGGCGCAACGCAGCGGCCATCGCCGCGATCCCGCCCGGCAGGTCGTGGAAATTGCGCACCCCGAAAGCCACGGTCACGGCGTCGTACACCGCTTTTTCGTCCAGCTGCGCGGCATCCCCCGTGCGCAGGGCGATCCGCCCTTCGAGCCCGGCGCGGCGCACTTTTTCTCCGGCCAGGGCGATCATTCCGGGCGACACATCCAGCCCCGTCACCTGTACATCCGCGATCCCGCGCGCCAGGGCGAGGGCCAGGTCGCCCGTGCCCGTGGCTACGTCGAGGATCCGGCCCGGCGACGTACGCCGCACTTCGCGCACCACCCGGCGGCGCCACGCGCGGTCGATCCCCAGCGAGAGCAGGTGGTTCAACCGGTCGTAGGCCGGGGCGATGCGGTCGAACATTTCGCGCACCTGGTCGCCCTTGGAACTTTCGCCTGCGTAGGGTTTGGTCATTGGTAACGGATGGTTTTTTCGGGCGTTATGCGCGAGATGACCGCCAGGGGGATCATCAGCATCGCCACAACGAACAGGTAGGTGCCCGCGTTGAGCGCCAGCCACCAGTCCCACCGGAAAAGGATCGGCACCCACGAAAGGAAATAACCCGAGGCGTCGAGCTTCACGGCGTGGGTGTAGTATTGGATCGCGCAGAGCGCCAGCCCCGCCACGTTGCCCCACAGGATGCCGCGCCCCACGATCTTCGACGAGCGGATCAGGAACACACGCCCCAGCGCGCCGTTGGTCATCCCCATCGACTTGAGCACGCCGATCGTCGAGGTGCTTTCGAGCAGGATGATCAGCAGCGCCGAGATCATGTTGAGCAGCGCCACGAGCAGCATGATCGTCACGATCACCGCGGCATTGACGTTGTGGGCGGCCAGCCAGTCGAACAGCGCGGGAAACCGCCGCCCGAGGCCCAGGGCCATCAGGCTTTCGCCGCCCACCTGCTCGGTGAAGGCGATCACGCGCATGATGTCGTCGGTGAAGCGGTCGAGGCGGTCGAAACGCGAGGTGGCCACCTCGTAGCCCGTGATCCGGTCGGGTTCCCAGCCATTGATGCGCTGCACGTTGCGGATGTCGGTCATCACGATGTATTGGTCGAGTTCCTCGAATCCGGTTTGGTAGAAACCGCAGATTTTATACATATCCCGCTGCGGCATCTCGTCTTCGCGGATGATCAGCACCTCGACCCGCTGCCCCACTTCGAGCGAGAGCAGCCGGGCGAGCGACTGCGACACCAGGGCGTCCTTGGTGCGCGCCGAGTCGATGCGCGGCAAAGCGCCGGCGGTCAGGTTCGCGGCGAAGAACGACCAGTCGTAGAGGCTGTCGACGCCCTTGAGCATGACGCCCTGCATCGCATCGCCGCCCTTGAGCACCCCGCCCTTGACGGCGAATTGGCTGATCCCTTTGAAATCGCGCACTTCGCGCAGGCGGCGCTCCAGCTCGGGGTTGCGCGTGATGGGGTGGCTTTCGAGCGAGGTGTTGCCGTCGAGGTTCACCACCTGGACGTCGGCGCCGAAGCCGATGAGTTTGGCGGTGATCTCCTCGCGGAAACCGGTGATCACGGCCAACGTGAGGATCATCACCGTCACGCCGATGGCCACGCTCGCCGCGGCGATCCGCACCATCACGCCGCGACTCGCCCCCTCCTTGCCGGAAGAGATGCGGCGTGCGATGAATCGTTCGGCGAAAAATGCGGCCATACTTTTATCTGCTATTGAGGGCAAATGTACGCTTTTTTTCCGTACTTTTGTCCCGACTTCAAATCTTGCGACATGACAGCATTGGTTACCGGGGCTACATCCGGATTCGGCGAAGCCATCGCCCACGCCCTCGCCCGGGCGGGGTATGCGCTCGTCATCACGGGCCGCCGCGAAGACAGACTCGCCGAGGTAAAGCGCGCGATCGAAACCGAAACCGGCGCACGCGTGCTGGCCCTGGGTTTCGACATCCACGACCGGGAAGCCTGCCGCCAGGCGCTGGGCAACCTGCCCGCGGAGTTCGCCGCGATCGACGTGCTGGTCAACAACGCCGGCCTGGCCGCGGGGCTCGAGCACCTTACCGAAGGCGACACCGACGACTGGAACGCCATGATCGACACCAACATAAAAGGCGTGCTCTACACCACCCGCCTGGTCGCCCCCGGCATGGAGGCGCGCGGACGGGGGCACATCGTCAACCTGGGCTCCATCGCCGGAACGCAGGTCTACGAGAACGGGGCGGTGTACTGCGCCACCAAGCACGCCCTGCACGCCCTGAGCCAGGGGATGCGCATCGACCTGCTGCACAAACGCATCAAGGTGACCGAGATCCGCCCGGGAATGGCCGAAACGGAGTTCTCGCTGGTGCGTTTCCACGGCGACGCCGGGCGCGCCGAGGCCGTCTACAAGGACGTCACACCGCTTACGGCCGAGGATGTGGCCGGCGCGGTACTCTGGGCGCTGTCGCAACCGGCGCATGTGAACGTCGACGAGATCGTCCTGACGTGCGTCAACCAGGCCAACGCTTTCTATACCGACCGCAATAAATAGCGGGCGCGGACGTTATTATATAATAGCTTAAACTTAAATACTATGCACCAGATCAATGTTGAATGGATTTTGATCATCGTCATCGGCGTGGTCGGAATGATCGTGCAGGCGCGCCTGCAGTCGGTTTTCCGCAAATACGGCAAAGTGATGTTCCCCGGGGGGCTCACGGGACGCGAAGTGGCCGAGAAAATGCTGCGCGATAACGGCATCCACGACGTCCAGGTCGTTTCGACGCCCGGGCACCTCACCGACCACTACAACCCCAAAACCAAAACGGTGAACCTGAGCGAGAGCGTCTACGCCAGCAACAGCGTGTCGGCCGCCGCGGTCGCCGCCCACGAGTGCGGCCACGCCGTGCAGCACGCCCGCGCCTACGCCCCGCTCGAAATGCGCTCGGCACTGGTCCCGGTGATCCAGTTCACCTCCACGTGGTCGACGTGGGTCATCATCGCAGGCATCCTGCTGATCAGCACCTTCCCGCAACTGTTCTGGATCGGTATCGCGATGATCGGCTGCTCGGCCTTGTTCTCGCTGATCACCCTGCCGGTGGAATTCAACGCCTCGGCACGCGCCATGGAGTGGCTGAAAGTGAGCCACACCCTCGACGGCGAACAACTCGTCCAGGCGCGCTCGGCCCTCTCGTGGGCGGCGAGTACCTACCTCGTAGCGGCCCTGAGCGCCATCGCCACGCTGCTCTACTACCTGAGTTTCGCCCGCAGGAACTAAAACAACCGACAGATGAAAAAATACCTTTTGTATTTGATGGCCCTGGCGGCCCTGGCGCTGGCCTCGTGCGTGAAGTCGGACGACGTAATCGTGCGCGGGGTCGAGAAAATGGGCTTCGACGGGGGCGCCAGATTCGAAATCGTACTCAGCGTCGAAAACCGCAGCGGGACGAACATACACCTGCACAGCGGGCGTGTGACGGTTATGAGCGGCGACCAACCCATTGCCGAAGTGATGCTGAGCGATAAAGTACGCCTGCCCCGGCGGTCGACCACTTCGGTCAGCCTGCCCCTCCAATACCGCATCATAGACCCCATAACCGCCTTCATGCTGATGAAGAAGGGAAAAAAGATCCCCGAAGGGCTCACCCTCTCGGGCGAAGCGAAGGTGCGGGCGGGCATGGCCAAATACACCTACCGCTTCGACGGCGAGGAACTTTCGAAATTTCTTTTTAAATTTGACCCGTCGGGCGAGCTGCTCCAAAACGCCCCCGCGATCTAAACGATGAAGAAAATCCTCTTGTTCATAGTTGTTTCGGCCCTGGCGCTGAGCGCTTCGGCGCAGCGGCTCGATATGTTTCTGGCCCGCCTGGCCGCACCCGATTCGCTGGGGCGCCGCACGGTGGTCAACGAACACGGCAACGCCGCCACGGCCATCGACCGCCTCGACGCCCGGCCCCGCCCCGACAAGGTCCGGGGATACCGCGTGCGGATATTTTTCGACAACAGCCAGAGCGCCCGCACCCTCGCCCTGAGCACCCAGAGCCGTTTCCGCGAACTTTTCCCCGACATTCCCACCTACATGGTCTACGAGAATCCCTATTTCAAGGTCACCGTGGGCAACTGCCTCACCAACGAGGAGGCCATCATCCTCTGGGGCAGGATCAAGTGGAATTTCGACCGCGCTTTTGTCGTGCGGGAGGAATTTCCGATCGAAAAGCTGGCAGAGTAAACTTTTTTTAACATTTTTCAGAATATTTATCCCTTTTTTTTGGTCGTTTGAAACTATTGCAATAATTTTGCAGCGAAAATTTATAGTTTACTAATCCAAACACTTTTACCATGAAAAATCTTGCCTCGGTTTTTGTTGTCGCTGTTGCAGTTATGGCCATGTCTTGCGCCGGAAATTCCAACAAACCCGCCGAAGTTATCGTTGTCGACGAAACTGAAATCGTTGCCGACTCTACCGCTTGCTGCGCCGACAGCACTTGCTGCGCCGACAGTGCAGCGTGCGCCAAGACCGCTGAAGCTTGCGCTGCGAAATAAGTCAACACACCGATTTATT
>JAVBRR010000049.1:0-8218 GCA_031547705.1 Rikenellaceae bacterium
CCGAGTTGAAAACGGCGAAATCGCGTCCCTGCATCAGGGCGGTTACGTCGTTGAAAGTCATCCCGAAACGGATATCGGGCTTGTCCGAGCCGTATTTCTCCATCGCTTCGGCGTAGGGCATCCGCGGGAAAGCTCCCGGGAACTCCGTCCCCAGCGTTTCGCGGAAGAGCTGGCGGGCCATCCGCTCGAAGGTCGACAGCACGTCTTCCTGCTCGACGAAGGCCATTTCGCAGTCGATCTGGGTGAACTCGGGCTGGCGGTCGGCACGCAGATCCTCGTCGCGGAAACAGCGCACGATCTGGAAATAGCGGTCGTAACCGGCCACCATCAACAACTGCTTGAAGGTCTGGGGCGACTGCGGCAGGGCGTAGAATTCACCGGCGTTCATGCGCGAAGGCACCACGAAGTCGCGGGCGCCCTCGGGCGTCGATTTGATCAGGTAGGGCGTTTCGATCTCGAGGAACCCCTCGGAATCGAGGAAACGGCGAGCGCTCTGGGCCATGCGGTGGCGCAGGATCAGCGCGTCGCGCAGGGGCGCACGGCGCAGGTCGAGGTAGCGGTAGCGCATGCGAAGCTCGTCGCCCCCGTCGCTGTGCTCCTCGATAGTGAAGGGCGGCGTTTCCGAGGCGTTGAGCACCCGGAGCGAGCTGACCACGACTTCGATGTCGCCCGTGTCCATCTTCGGGTTTTTGGACGAGCGCTCCACGACCTTGCCCGTCGCCTGCAACACGAATTCGCGTCCCAGGCCGGCTGCCACGTCGCGCACGGCGGCCTGGGAGTGTTCCTCGACAACGAGTTGGGTGATCCCGTAGCGGTCGCGCAAGTCGATGAAGGTCATCGCGCCCAGGTTGCGCACTTTCTGCACCCAGCCCGACAGGGTGGTTTCCGTTCCTATGTCGGCGGCGCGAAGTTGGCCGCAGGTATGTGTCCTATACATAATTTGTACTATTTTTGCAGTCTGCAAAGTTAAGAAAATTATGGACGAAGCGAGCCGGCAGGACGAATTTTTTATGCGCCAGGCAATTTCCGAAGCCCGCGCGGCGTTATCCAAGGGAGAAGTCCCGATCGGCGCGGTGGTGGTTTGCGGCGGTGTGGTGGTCGGACGCGGGCACAACCTGGTCGAAACGCTCACCGACGCCACGGCCCACGCCGAAATGCAGGCGATCACCGCGGCAGCGGGCAGGCTCGGGGGCAAATACCTGGTGGAATGCACGTTGTACGTAACGGTCGAACCCTGTGTCATGTGCGCCGGAGCGTGCCGGTGGAGCCAGGTGGGGCGCGTGGTCTACGGAGCGGCCGATCCGAAACAAGGATATACTACTGTTTCAGAGTGCATTATGCATCCAAAAACGGCAGTCACCGCGGGGGTTCTCGGGGAAGAATGCGGCGAAATGATGGCGGCGTTTTTTAAAAAACTGAGGTAAACATTTGAAGATTCGCAGAATTGTGTTATTTTTGCTTTTATCTACGTTCCGACTAAAAATAGTATTAAAACCATAACTAATTAATTATGAAAACTTTTCGTGTTTTATTGGTAACTCTCGCGGCAGTTCTTACGACCTTCGGTCTCCGTGCGCAGACCCTCGAAGAGGTCGAAGCCAAATACAACCAGGCTGCCGAAATGATGCAGGCCCGGAAAATGGCCGACGCCATCGCTCCCTTCACCGAAGTGATCGAATTGGGCGCAGCGGTCGAAGGGGCGGAAGATTACGTGGCCCAGGCCAAGAAGTTCCTTCCGCAATGCTACCTCGCAAAGGGCGGCGCCGAAGCCAACGCCAAGAATTACGACGACGCCATCGCCAGCTTCTCCAAAGGCGCCGAACTGGCTCAGAAATACATGAACCCCGCCCTGGCCAACAAGGCCAAAGCGGCTGTCTACCAGGTGAGCCAGGTGGCCGCCGCCGAAGCGTTCAACAACAAGGACTTCGCCAAGGCCGCCGAAAGCTTCGCGCGCCTCTACGAAACCAATCCCAAGGACACCAAAACGGCCCTCAACCTCGCCATGAGCTATTGCGAAATGAAGGAGTACGAAAAAGGGATCGAGATCTACAAGGCGATCATCGCCCAGGGTGGTGCCGATGCCGAAACAGCCAAAACCAAGGCTGCCGGATACCTCACCTTCGAAGCTTCGCAGTTGCTGGCCGGTGACGGCAAAACGGACGAAGCCTTCGCCCTGCTCGACCAGGCCCAGGAATTCGATCCCAAGAATCCCGATGCGGCCATGGTACGCCTCCAGACCCTCAACAACATGAAGAACTACGATCAGGTAATTGCACTGGGCTCGGCTGCCGCCGAACTCCAGACGACGCCCGAACTCAAGTCGAATGCCTATTTCCTGCTGGCCGCGGCCTACCAGAACAAGGACAACAAGGCCAAAGCCATCGAAAACTACCGCAAAGTGACGGCCGGCACCAACGCAGCTGCCGCCAAAGCGCAGATCGCGGCGTTGAGCAAATAAAGTAAATAAACAAAAATCTTCCGGATAGAACAGGCGCCCCCGACAGAGGGCGCCTGTTTTTTAATATTTGTTCCGGCTGCAAACCTCCCCGGTGGGTTTGCGGCTCTTGGGGCGCGTCGGCGAGGCGGAATAGCCGATCGTGATGAGCAACGGGATGCGCCGGCCCCGCCCGATGCCGAGCAACCGCCGGACGCCCTTCTCGTCGAACCACCCCACCATACATGTGCCCAGCCCCAGGTCGGCGGCCTGCAAGCACAACTGGTTGGCGGCGATGCCGATGTCCAGCAACGCGTACTCCTTGTCCTGAATCACGCTGCCCAGCGCCGAGAGCACGTTGGGGCGCTCCATCACCACCGCGACAACCACCGGTGCCTGGGCCATGAATCTGTTCATCCCCCGGCCCGCCTCGGCAATCCGGCCCAACAACGCGGGATCGTCCACCACCACGAATTTCCAGGGCTGCGAATTGTTCGACGAGGGCGACAAACGTGCCGCCTCGATGCACTGCCGGATCTTTTCCTCCTCGACCGGCGTGTCGAGGTACTTGCGGTCGCTCTGCCGCAACTTAACCAATTCCGAAAATTCCATAGTATCTAAATTTAGGGACTATTAATATAGTAATGAACCAGACTCTCAACTGTTGGGCTGCATGAGTTCGGGGGTTGCGGGGACCATTTTGTAGAGGCGGTCGCCGCGGCGGACCGTCGAGGGGACCCGGAGCGAGCAATACACGCCCTGGAGCGCTTCGGCAACGGGCTTTTCGTCCACACGGATTCCGGCAGCGACGCCTTCGAGGGCGCCGGTGGTTTCGCCCGTGACGATGATGTGCTCGCCCTCGGCCAGAGTTGCCGCCTCGACGAGGATTTCGGCCACGCCGACCTTTTTGAAGTAGTTGGTCACTTTGCCGACGTAGATTTTGCGCTCGGTGGCCGAAGAGCCGTAATTTTCGCTCAGCTCGACGCCCTCGGTACCGGCGTAGTAACCGTCCCAGAAGCCGCGGTTGAACACCGTCGCGAGGCGCTCGCGCCACTGGGCCACGCGCGCCTCAGTATAAGTCCCGTCCAGCACGGCATCGACCGCCTGGCGGTAGCACTCCGTAACGCGCTTGACGTATTCGGGGCCCCGCGCCCGTCCCTCGATCTTCAGCACCCGGACCCCGGCGGCAAGGAACTTATCGACGAATCCTATGGTGCACAGGTCCTTGGGCGAGAGGAGGTAGCGGTTCTCCATGACGATCTCCTCATCGGTTTCGCGGTCGCGCAGGGTATAGCTCCGCCGGCAGATCTGGCGGCAGGCGCCCCGGTTGGCCGAGCACCCGGAGGCGTGGAGGCTCAGGTAGCACTTGCCCGAGATGCCCATGCACAGCGCTCCGTGGGCGAACATCTCGATGCGCACCAGCTCGCCCCGGGGACCGCGCACCTGTTCGGCCTCGATGCGGCGGTGGATCGCCGCGGCCTGCGCCAGGGTCAATTCGCGCGCCAAGACCACCACGTCGGCCCATTGGGAATAGAACCTGAGCGTTTCGAAATTACTTACATTTAGTTGTGTGGAAATATGCACCTCCACCCCGCGGCTGCGGGCGTAGAGGATCGCCGCCTGGTCCGAGGCGATCACCGCGTCGACGCCCGCCCCGGCAGCCCGGTCGACCACGGCGCGCATCACCGGCAGGTCGTCGTCGTACAACACCGTGTTGACCGTCAGGTAGCTTTTCACGCCGTGGCGGCGCGTGATCCGCACGATCTGTGAGAGGTCGTCGAGGGTGAAATTGGCCGACGAGCGCGACCGCATATTCAACCCCTCGGCCCCGAAATAGACCGAGTCGGCCCCCGACCCGATGGCCGCCATCAGCGATTCGTACGAACCGACGGGCGCCATGATCTCTACGTCGCGGCGCTTCATCGGTTGCGGTTTATGAGCATTTCGGCGATCTCGCGCAAGGGGGCGGTGCGTTCGCGCGGCACGGAGAGCGAATCGAGTGCCCGGAGCGCCGAGGCGAAACGCGCGTCGATGGC
Organism: Rikenellaceae bacterium; assembly: GCA_031547705.1. GTDB lineage: Bacteria > Bacteroidota > Bacteroidia > Bacteroidales > Rikenellaceae > JAVBMJ01. The sequence continues at coordinate 4,471 of JAVBRR010000049.1, forward strand.
CTCCCCGGCGATGCGGCGCACACCCAGGTCGTCGTATATTTCGCGGACCTGGTGTATTTTCTCTTCGGGTTCGATCCCCCCGCGCACCAGCAGGCGCCGCAGTTCGCGCTCCCCGACCGGTGAGGCGAGGTTCAGCGCGTGGATCAGCAGGAAGGTGCGCTTGCCTTCGAGGATGTCGCCGCCCACCTCCTTGCCCAGCGTCGCGCTGTCGCCGTAGGTATCCAACAGGTCGTCCTGCAGTTGGAAGGCGATCCCCAGTTCGCTGGCGAAGACCTCCAGCGCCGCGGCGTCGCCCTCCGAAGCCCCGCCCAGGATCGCCCCCATACGCACCGCGCCCACCACGAGCGAGGCGGTTTTGAGGTAGATCATCTGCAGGTAGTCGTCCAGGCACACGTCATCCTGGTCCTCGAAATCGATGTCGTATTGCTGCCCCTCGCACACCTGGGCCGCCACGCGGTTGAAAATATCCAGCAGCGCCGGCAACTGTCCGCGGGGCGAGCGGGCCAGCAGCTTGTAGGCCGCGATGAGCATCACGTCGCCCGAAAGGATGGCGTTGTTGGCGCCCCAGCGGTTGAACACCGAAGGGCGTCCGCGCCGCGTGGGTGCGTTGTCCATGATGTCGTCGTGGAGCAGGGTGAAGGTATGGAAAACCTCGATCGCCGCGGCTGCAGGCAGCCCCACCGCGACGTCGTCGCCGAAAACGCCGCAGGCAGCCAGCAGCAGCACGGGACGGAAGCGTTTGCCGCCGCCTTCGAGCGAGTAGATGATGGGGTCGTAGAGCCTCGAGGGCTCGCCCGGGAAGGTGATCCCGGCGAGGTAGTCCTCGAAAAGCGACCGGTATTCGTGTTGAGAGGGCATAACCGATAAATGACTTTGCTTGCACAAAGATACGAAAAACCGGTGACGAACAAGAGAATTTTCATACCTTTGAAAACAAATCGTATGTGTATGAAAAAACTTGCCGCAGGCGTGGACATAGGCGGAACCAACACCGGATTCGGGTTGGTGGACCAGCAGGGACGCATCCTCGGGGAAGCCTCGTTCCCGACCCCGAAAGAGGCCGGTTTCGACGACTACCTCATGCAACTCCACGCCGGGATCCGCGCGCTCTTCGAGGCGCTCGGACCGGGTTACCAGATCGCCGGCGTGGGCATCGGCGCCCCCAACGCCAACTACTTCGAGGGCACGATCGACCGGGCTGCCAACCTCCCCTGGAAAGGCGTGCTGCCAGTGGCGGAGAAAGTCCGGGCGCTGTTTCCGGGGATCCCGGTGATCGTCACCAACGACGCCAAAACCGCCGCCGTGGGCGAAATGATCTACGGCGCGGCACGCGGGATGAGCGACTTCGTGGTCATCACCCTGGGCACGGGGCTGGGCAGCGGTTTCGTGAGCGGCGGGCGGATCGTCTACGGCTACGACAGCTTCGCGGGCGAACTGGGGCACACCATCGCCGAGCGCGGCGGACGCCAGTGCGGATGCGGACGGCGCGGATGCCTCGAAACCTACTCTTCGGCGTCGGGCATCCGGCGCACGGTGGCGGCGCTGCTGGCCGAAAGCACGGCGGCGAGCACGTTGCGGGCAGTGGACTTCGACGACCTCGACGGCGAGATGATCACCCGCGCAGCCCGCGCAGGCGACCCCATCGCCCGGGAAGCCTTCCAGCGCGCCGGGGAGATGCTGGGGCAGGCGCTGGCCACGGCCGTGCAGATCACAGGCCCCGAGGCCATCTTCCTGACCGGCGGACTGGCCGGTGCGGGGGACTACATTTTCGGGCCTGCGAAAAAACACATGGAAGAGAGTTTGTTGGTGAATTTCAGGGACAAGGTAAAGCTCCTGCCCTCGGGGATCGAAGGGCGCAACGGAGCCATTCTGGGCGCTTCGGCCCTGGTCTGGGCCGAAGAATCGGGCAGTTTTTAAAAAATATTGTGCGAGTGGTATTAAAGTAAATAAAAATTTATAACTTTGTCTGTGATAACCGCGCCCCAAGCGGCGGTTTTTCAGCGTAAGAAAATATAAATCAAACTAATCCGATCAATAATTACTAATTAATTTCACCTTTTAACTATGAAAAAACTCTTTTTGATTTTGGCAGTAGCAGGTCTTTTCAGCCTCGGTACTGTAAAAGTTTTTGCTCAGACCGAAGCTGCCGACCAGGCTGCAACCGAGCAAGTCGCCGCAACCGAGGCTCAGGCCGATGCTGCGGTCAATCCCGAAACCGATGTTGAAGGACAGCCCATGCACCAGGCTATCAAACAGAAGTTCCTCGAAGGGGGTGCAGGCTGGATGGCTCCTATCCTCCTCTGCCTTGTATTGGGTCTTGCAATCGTTATCGAGCGCATCCTGTACCTGAACCTTGCTACCACCAACACCAAAAAACTGATCGCCAAGGTCGAAGCAGCTCTCGCTTCGGGCGGTATCGAAGCTGCCAAGGACGTTTGCCGCAACACGCGCGGGCCGGTAGCCAGCATCTACTACCAGGGTCTCAGCCGTTTCACCGAAGGCATCGAGGTGGTTGAAAAAACCGTCGTTTCCTACGGTTCGGTACAGATGGGCCAGATGGAAAGCGGTCTGACCTGGATCTCGCTCTTCATCGCCGTTTCGCCCATGTTAGGGTTTATGGGTACGGTAGTCGGTATGGTCGGTGCGTTCGACGCCATCCAGGCTGCAGGCGACATCTCCCCGGCACTCGTTGCAGGTGGTATCAAGGTGGCCCTGTTGACCACGCTGGCCGGTCTTATCGCCGCCATCATCCTGCAGATGTTCTACAACTACATCGTTTCGAAGATCGATTCGCTGGTCGTTAGCATGGAAGACTCTTCCATCACGCTGATCGACATCCTTACCAAATACAACAAGAAGTAATATTTCCACAGTATGAAGGCAATCTCAATATTAAAATATATTCTGCTCGCGGTAGGAGTACTGACGGTAGTGCCTATCTACATCGCGGGCGAATCGGCAGTAGCCGCAGGGCTCCTGTGGATGTATGTTATTCTTGCCTTGTCGATAGCGCTGATCATCATTATGCCGACGCTCAACATGATCCAGAACCCCAAAGGGACCATCGGTTCCCTGATCGGGCTGGGCATTCTGGCCGTCGCAGGGGTGATCGCTTACGCATTCAGCTCGGCGGAACCTGTAATCACGCCGGTCGATACGTTTGACAATGTGCTTTCGCTGCGACTCAGCGACATAGGCCTCTACCTGACTTATGCAACCCTGGCAGTGGCCATCGTTGTCGCCGTTGTCGGCGAAATTATCAATGCGTTCAAATAAGACCGCGCTAAATCATTGTTCATAAAATGGCAAGCAAAAAAATACCGGAAGTCAACGCAGGGTCGATGGCCGACATCGCCTTCCTGTTGCTGATATTCTTCCTGGTCGCTACCACCATGAACGTCGACTCGGGTATCCAGCGGGTTTTGCCCCCGATGCCCCCCGAAGACCAACCGCAAGAACAGATCGATATCAAAAAACGAAATCTGATGCTTGTGTTTGTCAGCAAGTTCGACAACATCATGGTAGGAGGCGAGGTGATGGATATCACGCAGATCAAGGACAAAGTGAAGGATTTTATCCAGAACAGACTGGATGATCCCAACCTGCCCGAGAAGGAGGTGAAGACGATCGACCTCATTGGCGAGTTTCCCGTGAGCAAAGGGGTTATTTCGTTGCAGAACGACCGCGGTACGAGCTACAACACCTATATTATGGTGCAGAACGAGCTCACCCGCGCCTTCAACGAGAT
>JAVBRR010000072.1:0-3235 GCA_031547705.1 Rikenellaceae bacterium
GGTGATGCTGAGCGGCGAAACGGCCTTCGGCGACTACCCCGTCGAGGCGGTGAAGACCATGGCGAACGTGGCGCTGGAGATCGAGCACGACAACGCCAACAACACGCCCTACATCGACATGAACATGGTGCGGATCAACAACGAGATCACCGCCCAGTTGTCGCGCTCGGCGGTGCGCGCGTGCCTCAACCTGCCGGTGCAGGCCATCGTGGTCGACACGATGTCGGGACGCACGCCGCGCTACCTGTCGGCTTTCCGGGGGCAGAAACCGGTCTACGCGGTGTGTTACCGCAAGACGGTGATGCGCCAGCTGGCCCTTTCCTACGGGGTCTACGCCACCTACGGCGAGCAGCCCGAAACCCACGGCGGATTTCTCGAATCGATGCTGCGCTACATGGAAGGGCAGCATTGGATTGCCAAGGAGGACCTGATCGTGGTGATCGGGGGAAGTTTCGGCGTGGGCAAGGGTGCGTCGTTCATGGAGATCAGCACGGTGGGCGACCTCGAACAAAAATCTTTCGGGGTAGGGCAATAACCCGGTCTGTTTCACGTTATTTAATCGTGTGCGCGTACGGGGCTATTGTTTTTGGCAAAAAAAGTGCGTACGTTTGTAGGCTCAACCGATGATAATGACCAGGATCGCTTCGCTTGTGGTAGGATGTTTTGCAGTGGCCTGCATCGTTGCGGGTTGCGGGAAAGCCGACGAGATCACCCCCAAGCAGCAGGCGGCATTCACCGCTTACCTCGACAAGCAGGGCTGGGAGTACGATGCTCCGGGAGGCGTTTACCGCTACATCTCGAACGCCTCGCGCGAAGGACGTGACGCGGTGCCTGCGGCCGGCAACGGCGATTCGCTGGCGATGTACTACGCCATCTACGCCTTCTCCGGGGCCACGAGTGCGGCCACGGGAGCGGGTACGGGGGCGCTGATCTACACCAACGTCGAAACCCTGCTGGCCAGTGACACGATCCTCAACCGGCAGTACTGGTCGTTCGATCCGTTGCGCGTCAAACTGGGCACCACTCCGGTGATCGAAGGGTTGGAACTGGGCCTTGGAGGGTGCAGGCAGGGGGATTCGGTGCAGTTGTACATCACATCGGACCTGGCCTACGGGGGAAAATCCGAAGGGGTGATCCCGCGCAACACGCCGGTCGTATTTTTGTTGAATATTCAAAACGTCAAAAAATAGCATGAAGAACACGCTGATCAGAACCGCCCTGCTGGCCGCCCTGGCCGTTACGGCCGCCTCGTGCGCCAAGGCGCCCTCGGAAGACTACGACGCCATCGAAGACACCGCCCTTGCCAACTGGATGGCGGTCAATGCCCCGGAAGCGCAACTGGACGAAAACGGGATCTACATCGAGGTGGTGAATCCCGGCTCGGGCAACGAACTGGCCGAAGGCAACTGGGTGCGGATCGACTACACGGGACAAAGCCTACACGGCAGCGTATTCGTTACGCGCACCGAGAGCGTCGCCCGCATCCAGGGCACTTACACCTACATAACCCACTACGATCCCGAATATTTCCAGTTTGTCGGTACCTCGTCCACTTCGACCTCCTCGACCATTCCCCAGTGCATCCTGCTCACCCTGCCCAAACGCAGGCCGGGAGCGGTCTACCGGATCTATTCCCCTTCGCGCCTGGCTTACAGCTCGTCGGCGTCGTCTTATTCCGGCGGTTATGAGGGGCAGTTTACGCTTGCCGCCAACCGTCCCGCCGTGTTCACCATCGAGATTACTGAAGTGGTCAGGGACCCTTCCGCGCGTGAATTGGCGCTGGTGGGGGATGCCACGCAAGGAACCCAGTGGGGTGAGGCCTGGCGGAGCCTGGTGGGCGACAGCATCCGTTTCGTTTCGGTGGCCACGGACCCCGTGGGCGATTCGATCACGGCCGACTCGACCCTGACGATCTACTACGTCGGCAAGTTCCTCGACGGTTTTGTCTTCGACACCAACATCGACTCAGTCGCCCAGCGTGTCTGGCGCGACTACACCGTCCACGACTCGCTCTCCTACCGGCCTTCGACCGGCACCCTGATCGAGGCGTTCAACCTGGTGCTGCCCGAGGTGACCTACGGTTCGTGGACCAAGATGATCTTCACCTCGGCCTACGGCTACGGTACCACCGGAAGTTACGAAGACGACAAGACCCAGATACAGCCCTATACGCCCCTGGTGTTTGAGTTTTATATCAAGCCGTGGGTGGCGTCGGAATAAGTTTCTGAAATTTTCGGCAAAAAGTTTTTGTTTCGGCAAAAAAGTTTTACCTTTGCCCTCCGCGATAAGAACAAAAAGACAATAAAGCAATGAAAAGGACATTCCAACCTTCGCAAAGAAAGAGAAAAAATAAACACGGATTCCGCGAACGGATGGCTACGGCCAACGGACGCAAGGTGCTGGCCGCCCGCCGCGCCAAGGGTCGCAAGAAGCTCACCGTTTCGGACGAGGCGAGGGCGAAATAATCCGCGTTTGTTGACACTTGAAGTGCCGGACCCGTGTGTGGTTCGGCACTTTTTTGTACCTTTGTGCGAACATGGCGTGGGAAGATATCATCCGTAAGGTCGGCGCCGGGGAGCGAATAACCCCCGCCGAAGCCTTTGTGCTCTACGAGCGGGCCCCCCTGGCCGCACTCGGCGGGGCGGCGTGCGAAATCCGCGAACGGATCGGCGGCAACGCCCTGTGGTACAACCGCAATTTCCATATCGAGCCCACCAACGTCTGCACCGTGGGGTGCGCTTTCTGTTCCTACCACCGCCGCGAGGGCGATCCCGGGGCGTGGGACTACTCGCTCGACGAGGTGGAGGCCATCGCGCGCCGCTACGCCGGGAGTGCCGTAACCGAGGTACATATCGTGGGCGGAGTGCATCCCCGGCACGATTTCGCACATTATGAGGAGCTGATCCGCCGGGTCAAGGCCGCGCTTCCCGGTGTCGTCGTCAAGGCCTTTACGGCCGTCGAACTGACGATGATGATCCGCGGTGCGGGACTTTCGCTCGCCGAGGGGTTGGAGCGTTTGCAGGCCGCGGGCCTGGAGGCCATCGCGGGCGGGGGCGCCGAGATCTTCGACGCGGAGGTCCGGGGCCGCATCTGCCCCTCGAAGATCGGGGCCGATGAGTGGCTCGAACTGCACCGCCAGGCCCACCGCTTGGGGATCAGCAGCAACGCCACGATGCTTTACGGCCACCTCGAAACCCCCGCGCAACGCATCGACCACCTCGACCGCCTGCGCTCG
>JAVBRR010000018.1:0-14716 GCA_031547705.1 Rikenellaceae bacterium
AACTTTACACTTACTTCTTTTCTGTTCTTTCTTATAAGAAAGAACCAAAGAATTTTTGGGAAAACTGCGTTTCCCGATAGTTACCTTGCTTCACTGATAGTCTTTCAAAAAGGGAGGGTTATCAACAAGGTTAAGACAAACAAACTTACGGTTGCACCCTCTCTTTTTGAAAGACTTTGAGGTAGAGCGAAGTAATCATGAGAAACGTAGTTTCTCCAAAAGTTTTCCGGTTCTCTTTTACAAAAGAGAACAAAAGATATAAAATGCAAAATAGTATATAGTTATCTAAAATTGATACGTATGAAAAATATGACGGAGAGGGCTGCGGATAATATTCGGATATTGGCTGCGGCGATGGTCGAGAAGGCGCGCTCGGGGCATCCTGGCGGCGCGATGGGGGGCGCTGATTTCATCAACGTGCTCTATTCGGAGTTCCTGCGTTACGATCCCGACGATTTGGGGTATGCTTTCCGCGACCGGATGTTCCTCGACCCGGGGCACATGTCGCCGATGCTCTATTCGGTGCTGGCCCTGGCGGGATACTACACGATGGACGAGCTGGCGGCGTTCCGGCAGTGGGGCAGCCCCACGCCCGGACATCCCGAGGCCGACGCGGCGCGCGGGGTGGAGAACACCTCGGGGCCCCTGGGGCAGGGGCACGCCATGGCGCTGGGGGCGGCTATCGCCGAGCGTTTTCTGGTGGCGCGCTTCGGGGAGTGGATGGCCCACAAAACCTACGCCTACATCTCGGACGGCGGGGTGCAGGAGGAGATTTCGCAGGGCGTGGGCCGCATCGCCGGACACCTGGGCCTGTCGAATTTCGTGATGTTCTACGACGCCAACAACATCCAGCTCTCGACCCGTGTGGAGGAGGTGGACACCGAAGACGTGGGGGCCAAATACCGCGCCTGGGGATGGAATGTGGTGAATATCAACGGCAATAACGCCGAAGAGATCCGCTCGGCGTTGCACGCGGCGCAGGCAGAGAAAGAGCGCCCGACGCTCATCATCGGCCGCACGGTCATGGGCCTCGGGGCGATCGGCAAGGAGGGCGAGAATTTCGAGGACAAGGTTTCGACCCACGGGCAGCCCCTTTCGGCCGCCGGGGGCGATCCCGCCGCCACGATCCGCCACCTGGGGGGCGACCCCGAGCATCCGTTCACCGTTTTTGAGGAGAGCCGCGAACTCTATGCCCGCCGCCGCGAGGAGCTCAGGGCATGGCGCAGGGAGATGGCCGGAAAAGAGGCGGCATGGAGCGCTGCAAACCCTGCCCAGGCCGCGAAACTGGCCCGTTTCCTTGCCCGCGAGATACCCGAAATAGATTACACGGCAGTCACTTGCAGCGAAGGGGCGGCGACCCGTGCGGCTTCGGCCTCGGCGCTGGCCTGCTACGCCCGGACGATCGAGAACATGGTGGTCGCCTCGGCCGACCTGAGCAACTCCGACAAGACCGACGGCTTTTTGAACAAGACCCGTGCATTTTCCAAAGGCGACTTCGGGGGCCAGTTTTTCCAGGCGGGGGTGAGCGAGCTGACCATGGCGTGCGTGATGAACGGCATGGCGCTGCACGGGGGCGTAATCCCCGCGTGCGGCACTTTCTTCGTCTTCTCGGACTACATGAAACCCGCCGTGCGGCTGGCGGCGCTGATGCACCTGCCGGTGACCTACATCTGGACCCACGACTCGTTCCGCGTGGGCGAAGACGGCCCCACGCACCAACCCGTGGAGCACGAGGCGCAGATCCGGCTGCTGGAGCAGTTGCGCAACCACCGCGGCGAACGCTCGGTGAGGGTGCTGCGCCCCGGCGACGCCGCCGAAACCATCGAGGCGTGGAAGCTGGCCCTGGCCAACGACCGGCCCACGGCCCTGCTCCTCTCGCGCCAGAACATCAAATCGCTGCCCGCGGCGAGCGGCAACCGCGCCGAAGAAGCCCGGCAGATCGCCCGGGGCGCCTACGTGGTCGTCGACTGCGCCGGCAAGCCCGACGTGGTGCTGGTGGCCAACGGTTCGGAGGTGGCCACGCTGGTCGAAGGCGCCGAAAAACTCACCGCCGAGGGGATCAAAGTACGCATCGTTTCGGCCCCTTCGGAAGGGTTGTTCCGCGACCAAAGCCCCGAATACCAACTCTCCGTCCTGCCGGCCGGCGTGCCGCGCTACGGCCTCACTTCGGGCCTGCCCTCGACCCTGGCGGGGCTCGTAGGCGAAAACGGGACGATCCACGGCCTGGACCATTTCGGATTTTCGGCGCCCTATACCGTGCTGGACGAAAAATTCGGCTTCTCGGGACCACATGTGTATAACGACGTAAAAAAATTGCTCTCAAAATGAAAACGACACCCTTCACCACCTACCACATAGCCGCCGGGGCCCGCATGGCCGAGTTCGCAGGCTACAACATGCCCATCGAATTCACCGGTATCAACGACGAACACACCGCCGTGCGCACCGCCGCCGGGGTATTCGACGTGAGCCACATGGGCGAGATATGGGTCAAGGGCCCCAACGCACTGCCCTTTCTGCAGCACGTGACGACCAACGACGTCGCAGCCCTGTTCGACGGCAAGATCCAGTATTCGGCCCTGCCCAACGGCCGCGGCGGCATCGTGGACGACATCCTGGTCTACCGCATCGACGCGGAGACCTACCTGCTGGTAGTCAACGCCGCCAACACCGCCAAGGACTGGGAACACCTCGTCCGCGAGGGTGCCGCCTTCGGCCTCACCCCGGGCAAGGAACTCTACAACGCCTCGGACGAGATCGCCCAGCTCGCCATCCAGGGCCCCGCGGCGATGAAGATCGTCCAGAAAATGTGTCCCGCACCAGTCGAAGAGATGCCCTACTACACCTTCGTCAAGACCGAGATCGCCGGGATCAAAGACGCCATCCTCTCGATCACGGGTTACACCGGCGCGGGCGGATGCGAGATCTACGTCGCCAACGAGGACGCACCCCGCCTGTGGAAAGCGCTCTGGGAGTCGGGGGCGGAATACAGTTTGCGCAACATCGGCCTCGGGGCACGCGACACGCTCCGCCTCGAAATGGGCTACTGCCTCTACGGCAACGACATAGACGACACCACCTCGCCCATCGAAGCGGGCCTGGGGTGGATCACCAAGCTGGCCGACGGCAAGGACTTCATCGACCGCCCCCTGGCCGAACGCCAGAAAGCCGAAGGCGTGGCACGCAAACTCGTGGGCTTCGAAATGATCGACCGCGGCATCCCGCGCCACGGCTACGACATCGCCGCAGGTGGCGAGCGGATCGGCACCGTCACCTCGGGGACCATGTCGTCGACGCTCAAAACCGGCATCGGAATGGGCTACGTGGCAACCGCCTACGCCGCACCCGGCACCGAAATCGACATCGTCGTCCGCGAAAAACCCCTCCGCGCCCGCGTAGCCAAACTTCCCTTCCTGAAGAAATAGCGGTAGTTGTATATTAATTTACTTCTATTTCTTATGTGTTCTTTCTTATAAGAAAGAACCAAAGAATTTTTGGAGAAACTTCGTTTCTCATGGTTACTTCGCTTTACTCAAAAAGGTTGAGGGGAGGGGGTTTGACCCCCTCCCCTCAACCTTTATAAGGTACAGTAAGGTAAATATCAGAAAACGCAGTTTTCCCAAAAGTTTTCTGGTTCTCTTTTACAAAAGAGAACAAAAGACATAAAATGTAAATTAATATATAACTACCGTTATCCTCAGAGTTTGCCGTGGTGGCGGAAGCTGAAGGATGTGTTGGGAGTGAGGATGAGGTGGTCGAGGACGGCGATGTCGAACAGGGCGGCGGCTTGGGTGAGGCGGCCGGTTACTTCGAGATCCTCGTCGCTGGGGGCGGCATCGCCGGAGGGGTGGTTGTGGACGAGTATCAGGCTGCTGGCCAGCAGTTCCACGGCGCGTTTGACGATCAGTTTGTGGTCGACGACCGTGCCGGCGACACCGCCCTGGCTCACGCGCACGCGGTCGATCACGCGGTTCGACGCGTTGAGGTAAAGTACCCAGAACTCCTCGTGGGGCAGTCCGGCGATCAGGGGCCGGAAGATCGAGATCACATCCTCGTTGTTGGCGACCACCTGCAGGGTGGCGCGTTGTTGCTGGCGGTTCATGCGCACCCCGATCTCCAGGGCGGCCACCAGGGATGCCGCGCGGCTCGCTCCGAGGTCGTGGGCTATCCTGAGGCGCCCGAATCCCATCGAGGCCAACCCAGCGAGGTCGCCTCCGGCGTCGGAGAGGAGTTTTTCGGCCGTGGCGACGGTGAATTCGGTTTTGGTACCCTCGCGGATCACCACGCTCAGCAACTCGGCGTCGCTCAGCGTGTCGACACCTCCCGAAGCCACCCGGGCGCGTATTTCCCGGTCGTCGGTCATAGGGCTTCCTCCCCGAGTGCGTGGTCGATGTTATCCATCAGGGCGTCGATCTCGTCCTCGTCGCTGACCAGGTGCGAAACCATGTAGGCGGCGTTCTGCTCGGCCTCCTTCTTGGTTCCGCCGCGGCCGTACCCCACCTGTTCGCCGCCGATGAACACGCGGGAGATGAAGTCGGGACGGTGCGAAGTGGACTCGTCGCTGTACCCGGTTTCGAAGCGGATGAACTGGCGGCTCTTCTGCCCCCATTCGATCAGGCGGCTCTTGTGGTCCGATTCGGTGATCGACAGGCGGTGGATGTTCACATGGTGACGAAATACATGATTGATCATCAACCTATTGGTGTAATCATACCCCTTGTCGAGGTAGATCGCTCCGATCATCGCCTCGAGGGCGTCGCCGAACATGTGTTTCTGCATCTGGGCCATGGAACCGTTGGCGATGATGTGCTCACTCAGCCCGATTTCGACACACAAATGATTGAGCATCTGGCGGCTGACAAGCCGCGAGCGCATCTGCGTAAGGAAGCCTTCGCTTCCCGCGGGGAATTCGTTGAACAGGTAGTCCGTGACGATCGATTCGAGGATCGAGTCGCCGAGGAATTCGAGGCGCTCGTTGTTCAGCGGTGTGTGGCCGTCGAGCATAAAAGAAGCCGACCTGTGGATCAAGGCCAGCTTATAGATTTCGATGTTGTTGGGGCGGATCCCGAAGATCTGCCGCAGGATTTTGTAATACTCCCTGTTCTTGCCCAGGCGTTCCCTGAAGGGTTGTAGCACAAAAGCCACCACGGCGTTAAAGTCTATACCTTTTTGAAAATGACCGTCGAGTTGTGTCCCCCGAAGCCGAACGTGTTGCTCAGGGCGTAAGTGATATCGCGCTTCTGGGCCTTGTTCAACGTGAGGTTGAGCTTGGCGTCGATGGCGGGATCGAGGTTGAAGTTGTTGATCGTCGGTGGGATGACGCCTTTGGTGAGGGCCATCACGCACGCCAGCCCTTCGATGGCGCCCGCAGCACCCAGCAGGTGCCCGGTCATCGATTTGGTGGCGCTGATGTTCATCTTGTAGGCGTGGTCGCCGAAGGTCTTCATGATGCCGTTCAACTCGGCGGGGTCGCCCGCGGGGGTCGATGTCCCGTGGGTGTTGACGTATTCGATATCCTCGGGCGTGATGCCGGCGTCCTTGACGGCGTGGAGCATCGACAGGCGGTTGCCCAACCCTTCGGGATGGGGGGCGGTCAGGTGGTAAGCGTCGGCGCTCATGCCGCCGCCGGCCACTTCGCCGTAGATCTTGGCGCCGCGCGCCACAGCGTGTTCGTACTCCTCGAGGATCAATGCCCCGGCGCCCTCGCCGATCACAAAGCCGTCGCGGTCGGCGTCGAAGGGACGCGAGGCGGTTTTGGGATCGTCGTTGCGGGTCGACAGGGCCTGCATGGCGTTAAATCCGCCCACACCCGGTTCGTTCACAGCGGCTTCCGAACCTCCCACGATCATCACGTCGGCCGTACCCAGGCGGATGTGCATCAACGAGTCGATGATGGCGTGGTTCGACGAAGCGCAAGCCGACACGGTGCAATAGTTGGGTCCCATGAACCCGTATTTCATCGAAATATGGCCTGCGGCGAGGTCGGCGATCATTTTGGGAATAAAGAAAGGGCTGTAGCGGGGGATGTACCCTCCCTCTACAAACCCTTTGACTTCCTGGTAAAACGTTTCCAGTCCACCGATACCCGAGGCCCAGATGACCCCTGCACGTTCCAGATCGATCTTCGCGGGGTCCATGCCCGAGTCTTCCATCGCCTGTGCGGCAGCGACCAGGGCGTACTGCGAATAGAGATCGTACTTGCGCACCTCTTTGCGGTCGAAAAAGTCGGCCGCATCGTAGTTTTTTACTTCACAAGCAAATTTCGTCTTGAAGTTGGTGGCATCGAAACGGGTGATAAGCCCGGCGCCGCTGACACCTGCTTCCAGGTTGGCAAAATATTCCGCGATGTTGTTACCCAGGGGGTTGATTGTCCCGATTCCGGTTATGACAACTCTCCTCTTTCCCATAAACAAAACTAAATTTTGGTTCGATTGAACATTGCTTCCCCTGGCACCCCAGCTAAACGAGTGTCAGAAATTCGATGTGAAAAAATACCGGTACTGAAAAATGTATCTCCCTCAGTGGGGAAAATTATTTCTTGGCTTCGATATAGGTGATGGCGTCGCCTACGGTGGTGATCTTTTCGGCGTCTTCATCGGGAATGGTGATCTCGAATTCTTTTTCGAATTCCATGATCAACTCAACGGTGTCGAGCGAGTCGGCGCCGAGGTCGTTGGTAAAGCTTGCTGCGGGTACAACCTCTGCGGCATCCACACCCAGTTTATCCACGATAATTTCTACTACTTTTGAAGAAACTTCTGACATGATCTTGAAAGATTAAGGTTTAACAAATGTTTGTGTGATTGAATTATATTTACATTACAGCGAAAATCTCTGCAAAAGTAATACTTTTTCTATTACTTTTGATACCGCAACGAAAATATTTACCCCGAATTGGTAAACCAATTTAGATATTTATCTATAAATGAAAAAGATAGCCATATTCGCCTCGGGCTCGGGCACCAACGCCGACAATATAATAAGGTATTTCGCCGCGCGGGGCACGGCCGAGGTGGCCGTGGTGGTGTCGAACAATCCCGACGCCTATGTCCTTACGCGCGCCCGCGACCTGGGGGTTCCCGCGGAGGTCGTCTCGCGCGAGGAGTTCACCCTTGTCACGCCTGTCATCGAAAAGCTACATTCCTACAAAGTGGATGCCATCGTCCTGGCGGGCTTCCTGTGGCTGGTGCCCCCGACGCTGGTCGAGGCCTACCGCGGGCGGATCGTCAACATCCACCCCGCCCTGCTGCCGGCCTACGGCGGCAAGGGAATGTACGGCGAGCGGGTCCACCAGGCGGTGGTGGCGGCCGGCGAAGCGCGCTCGGGCATCACGATCCACCTCGTCGACGAGCACTACGACCGGGGCGACACGCTGGCGCAGTACGACGTGGCCCTCGCGCCCGGCGAAACCCCCGAGAGCCTGGCCGCCAAGGTCCACGCCCTGGAATACGAGCACTTCCCCCGCGAGATCGAGCGGTTCCTGGCATCGTGGTAAATTAAACAGATAAATAATGGAGCTGCAAGCGATCCAAAACAGGATATACGAGATCCGGGGCGTCCGGGTGATGCTCGACTTCGATCTGGCACAACTTTACAAGGTTGAAACCCGGCGGCTGAAAGAACAGGTCAAGCGCAATATCGAACGCTTCCCGGAGGATTTTATGTTTCAATTATCTAAATTCGAATGGAATGAGCTTGTCGCAAATTGCGATAACCTACCGGAAAACATAAAATACAGCCCGGCGACACCGTTCGCATTTACCCAAGAGGGTGTTGCCATGCTGTCCGGCATATTGCGCTCATCCGTAGCGATTCAGGTAAATATAGGTATTATGCGGGCATTTGTGACTCTGCGCCAATTTGCAATGGTTACGATTGAATTAGGGATGATCCGGGAGCGCCTCAGGCAACTGGAACAGGCCGACGAGGACAACCTCGAAGCCATCAATGATTTATCGGAATATACCCGGGAAGAAGTAAGCAATCTTTATAATGCCATTGGTGAATTGTCGGTCAAAGCGCCGGAGCCCGACAAACCCCGCCGCCGGATCGGATACAACCGGGATGGCGAATAACCGGATAAAATCGTTATCTTTGTATTGTCAAACCCCCTAATTATTAATCTATCGATTAAAAGCGGATCACATATCAATTAAAGAGGCTCTATCTCTTTATCGTTATGCACAAAGTGGGCCCCCTCGTTTCGCGAGGGGTTTTGAAATAGCGAAAAAGTGTTGCGGGCCAAGTCTTGTCTTGTTTATTCAGGACAAGCTTGGGCGTAGTACAAATCAACTATTTCTCGGTTGTCCACACCGGTGCGTAGAAGACTGTATCTACGCCCTCTCATTTTATGACAACCTACAAAATCTTTGATGTTTTCGTCGAATGCCGTTCGCTTCGGCCTGAAAACAAAATATCAACGGGATGTTACGCCCACCGCTTCGACCACGGCGGAGGTGAGCGTGGCCAGGTCGTCGTCCGAGATGACATAGGGCGGCATGATGTAGACCAGGCGCCCGAAGGGACGGATCCACACCCCGCGTTCGATGCAGCGGCGCTGGAGCGCCTGCACGTCCACCGGTTCGCGCATCTCGACCACGCCGATCGCCCCCAGCGCCCGCACGTCGGCCACCGAAGCCACCTCGCGTAGCGGCGCCAGCCCCCGGCGGATGCCCTCCTCGAGGGCGGCGATGCGTTCCAACGGCAAAGCCCCCAACACATCGAGCGACGCCGCAGCCACGGCGCAGGCCAGCGGGTTGCCCATGAACGTGGGCCCGTGCATGAACTCCCCGGGCGTGGCCGCCGAGATGACCCCGGCCACGGCCCCCGTGGCGATCACCGCCGCGAAGCTCATATACCCGCCCGTGAGCGCCTTGCCGACGCACATGATATCGGGGCTCACGCCCGCCCAGTCGCAGGCGAACATCCGTCCCGTGCGGCCGAAGCCGGTGGCTATCTCGTCGGCCACGAGCAGGATGCCGTGGCGGTCGCACAGTTCGCGGGCGCCGCGCAGGTACTCCGGATGGTAGAACCACATCCCCCCCGCGCCCTGCACGATGGGTTCGAGCACCAGGGCGGCCACCTCGCCGCCATGCCGTTCGAGCATCGCCTCCAAAGGCGCCAGGTCGGCCGGGTCCCACTCATCGCCGAAGCGTACCCCGGGCCTCGGGGCGAAAAACTGCACCGGCACGCGCCCCGAATAGAGCGAGTGCATGCCCCCCACGGGATCGCAGACCGACATCGCGTGCCACGTATCACCGTGGTAACCGCCCCGCACGGTGGCGATCTTGTTGCGCTCGGGCTGTCCCGAGGCATACATATATTGTATGGCCATCTTGAGCGCCACCTCCACGGCCACCGACCCCGAATCGCAATAGAAGATGCGCTCCAGCCCCGCCGGGACGATTCCGAGCAGCCTGCGCCCCAGTTCCACGGCCGGGGCGTGGGTCAGCCCGCCGAACATCACATGGGCCATTTGCGCGAGCTGCTCCACCAAGGCGCGGTTGAGCGCGGGGTGGTTGTAACCGTGTATAACACTCCACCACGACGACATTCCGTCGATCAGTCGCCGTCCATCCGCCAATTCGATCCGCACGCCCTCGGCCGAGGCCACGGGATATACTTCCTGCGGGTTTTTCATCGAAGTGTAAGGATGCCAGAGGTGTTGGCGGTCGAAAGACAGCATTTTTTCTACCTCGTTCGGGCTCATTTGTAATGGGATCATACGGACAAAGTTACGACAATCCGGCCGAAAAGGAGTTGGGGTAGCTTTAAAAGATATAAATACAATGTTTTACAATTTTCTAATGTATATAAAAGTAATTGAAAAACAATTAGTTAATTCAGTAATTTGTTTTGTTTACCATTTGTTAATAAATAGATATTGAAAACATATGAATTATTTATTGCAGATTATCTATATTTGCCCAGGATGTAACAAGAATGAATATTTAAAATACTATTAAATCGATTATTAACCTTCTTAATTATTATCAGCGTATGGCAACTAATTTATCCCACTCTCCCCAACAGCCGATGATCGTGAAGTACGTCCAACCGTACCGCAACGGAATCCAATCGCACAATTTTTCCCGCCACGGGATCGGTTATGTTCTAAGGGGTAAAAAGTACATCTACTACGGCGATGTGCGCCACGAAGTACACCGCGGCGAAATGTTTTACCTGAGCACCGGACACCACTACACCGAAGACATTCCGGAAGAAGGGAAACCTTTCGAGCAGATCGTCTTCTACTACAACCCCGAACTCCTCGGGCGGATCCTCTCCAACCTCAGCATGACCTACCAGCTCAGTATCAACAACGACCACAGCTGCCCCAACTGCCACGAGCAGAGCCACGTCATCTACCCCGCGTGGAATACGGTCAAAAACTTCTTCCTCACCATCAACCAATACATCAAGGACGATATCTTCGCCAACGACGAAACGGCCGAGAATATCAAGATGACCGAGCTGATCTACCTGATCCTCACCCAGCCGGAATGCTGCCTCAAAAGCAAGGTACTCAACAACATCGACCTGTCGAAAGAAACCTTCGAACAGACCATCCATAAATACATCTTCAACGACATCTCCATCGACGAACTGGCCAAAAGATGCAACCGCAGCCTCACCTCGTTCAAGAAAGAGTTCAGGAAGCACTTCTACGAACCGCCCCACAAGTGGTTCATCCGCCAGAGGCTCATGCATTCGCGCCTGCTGCTGATCTCGACCAACCAGTCGATCTCCGAAATAGGCATCGCGTGCAATTTCCCCAACACGTCGCACTTCATCAAACTGTTCAAGAAGGAGTACGGACTCACGCCCGCCATCTACCGCCACCGCCACCTGGCGACCGGAAATACAAATAATATCCACGAACAAATTCCCGTTCCGACTGCAGCGACGGCCGAAAATTTCCTGGCCGTATAATCCCGGGGCAATGGAACTCCATGTTAAGGAAACGAATTATTTCTGATAAAATATCATATCCGGTTTTAGCAACCTGTTAAATATAAATCTATATAAAATTCTCCCCGCCGTGCCGCACAGAATATTGTGCGGCACTTTTTTTCCGCATTAATTTCGTAACTTTGTGTAAACTTTTACCGCGATGGCACCTCTCGACTTCGATCCCAACGAACCGGCCCCGGACAACGGCAACTACTTCGGCTTCCCGTTCACGCCCGCCGAGGCGGAAATCGTCCTGATGCCGGTGCCCTGGGGGGTGACCGCTTCCTACGGCGACGGGGCCTCGCTGGCGCCCGAGGCGATCATCGCCGCCTCCACGCAGCTGGATTTCTACGATCCCCTCTACCCGGGGGGCTGGCGGCGGGGGATCGCCACCCTGCCGGTCAACCACTCGATCAAGGACCTCGACACCCAACTGCGCACCGACGCACGCAAAGTGATCGCCCACCTCGAACGGGGTGGGCACAAGGGCGACGAATGCCTGCGCAGCCGCCTGGCGCGCGTAAACGAAGCCTCGGCGGGGATCAACGACTACATCCGCGGCGAGGCGGCCGGGTGGCTCGCCCAAGGCAAGGTCGTGGGGCTGGTGGGCGGCGACCACAGCACACCCCTGGGCCTGATCCGCGCGCTGGGCGAAAAGGCAGGCACTTTCGGAATTCTGCACATCGACGCCCACGCCGACCTGCGCGACGCCTACGAGGGATTCACCTGGTCCCACGCCTCGATCATGCACAACGTCCTGCGCGAGGCGCCCCACGTCGGGCGGATCGTGCAGGTGGGGGTGCGCGACCTGTGCGAAGCGGAGAAACGCGTCATCGACACCGACCCGCGGGTGCGCTGTTTCGACGATTTTTCGCTCCGTTCGGCCCGTTTCGGGGGCGCCACATGGCAGCAGCAGTGCGAGGCGATCGTGGAGGCGCTGCCCGAAAAAGTCTACGTCAGCTTCGACATCGACGGCCTTTCGCCCGAAAATTGCCCGGGGACGGGAACGCCCGTGCCGGGGGGGCTGTCGTTCGCCGAAGCGGTATATCTTCTTGATTCACTGAGTTGTTCCGGACACCGGATCGTGGGCTTCGACCTGTGCGAGGTGGGTCCGCGGCCCGACGACGAGTGGGACGCCAACGTGGGTGCGCGGGTGCTGCTGGCGCTGTGCAACGCGACGCTCAAATCCCGCCCCATATAGCCACATACCGCCCGGGGACCTGGCATCCGCTTTGCTGATATTGCTCCAATTAGACCTATTCTCAAAAATATCCGGTTAAAATAACGTAAAATGGGAGGAATTGATTAATTTTGTCCCTGTTTACGGTTGTGAATCTTAACAAAAAACTTAATATTTTGAAAATGAAAAAGATCGTTATTCTTATCGGAGCTGTTGCGTTGGTTTTCAGCTCTTGCTGCGGCGGTAGCAAAACCCCCAAAAGCGAAAAGGATTCATTGGCTTATGTGGTCGGCCTGAACTGCGGCAACTACATCAAGAACGTGGATAGCACCCTCGACCTGAATGTGGTAATGGCTGCTATCAAGGACGTCATGAAAGACAAGCCCAAAATGACCCAGGAAGCCGCTTACGGATTTATGAACGAGTATTTCTCGGTGCGCCTCCCGAAAAAGAACGCCGAAGCTTCGGAAGAATTCCTCGCAGGGATCGAAAAACAGAAAGGCGTGCAGAAGACCGAAAGCGGCCTGCTGTACGAAATCATCACCCCGGGTAGCGACGTGAAAGCCGCCAGCGACGAAGACGTCGTGCGGGTTATGTACTCCGGAACGCTGCCCAACGGCAAGGTGTTCGACTCGTCGTACGAACGCGGCGACACGGCCGAATTCGCGCTGAACCGCGTGATCCGCGGCTGGGGCGAAGGCCTCAAGCTGATCGGCGAAGGCGGCAAGATCAAACTGTGGATCCCCTCCGACCTCGCTTACGGTCCCCAGGGCGCCGGCCAGGTGATCGGCCCCAACCAGGCGATCGTGTTCGAAGTGGAACTGTTCGGCGTAACGCCCGTGGTTCCCGAGCCCGAAGAAGCACCTGCCAAATAATTTTCAGGCCATACAAATACGAAAAGGCTCTCCCCCGGGAGGGCTTTTTTTGTGCCCTGCGTGCAACGAACGCCTTGCGCGGCGCATCTTAGATAGTGAATGAACAAAAAAAAATCATGAAAACCCTGTTCCGATTTCTCCTTGCGACCCTGGCGCCGGTTCTGGTGCTGGCAGCGTGTGTGAACGGCGACGACAGTCTGGACCGTTCGTGGGTGAGTTATGGCGTCATCAAAGGCACATCGGATAATTTCTACATCCTGCGCGACGACGGAGCCCGGCTCGAAGTGGCCGTAAACAAGATCCCGCAAGTTCAATGTTCCGACGGCGAGCGTGTTATGGTGAGCTACAACATCCTCGGCACCGACGGCACCGACGTCCATCCCCCGACCTACAACATCCGCCTGAAAGGGATCTACAGCATCCTTTCGAAATACCCGATCGAGCGCGCGTTCATCGACGCCGATCCCGAGAAGCGCGCCGATAGCATCGGCAACGACGCGATCAATGTACTCGACGCCTGGTTCGGGGGCGACTACCTCAACCTGAACCTCGGCATCCTGCGCACCAACGCCAGCCACGAACACATGGTCAACCTGGTGCACGAATACGGGTCGGACGTCCCGGGAAACGACACGCTCTACCTGACCCTCTGCCACAACGGCTACGACCCGGCGTACAAATGCGACCTGCTGAGCCGTGTGTCGTTCGACATTGCCGATTGCATCCCCGCCGGTAAAACCAGCGTACCGGTCAAACTGACCTGGACGGATTACTGGGGTAC
Source organism: Rikenellaceae bacterium (assembly GCA_031547705.1). Lineage (GTDB taxonomy): Bacteria > Bacteroidota > Bacteroidia > Bacteroidales > Rikenellaceae > JAVBMJ01. The sequence continues at coordinate 13,790 of JAVBRR010000018.1, forward strand.
GCGCTGGGATTCGGGGACGTTCGCCCTGGGCGCCGCCGACGTGGCCCTCTCGCCCGCCTATTCGGCCGGCAAATCCGCCGCAACCGACAAGATCCCCTCCAGGATAAAATAACCTCCCATTTCTCCCCAGACCGGATAGTTAGGCCCCGCACCCGCCCCGAAAAGGTGGGTGCGGTTTTTTTATCAGAAAGGAATATAGACCACCGCCTTGGTGGCGAAAAATTCTTCGGAGAAGTATGCCGACACCGGGTAGATCCTCGCCGGACAGCGGATGGCGGCCAGTTCGGCCTCCAGGTCGCCCCCTTTGAGGTAGAGGATGCCGGCGGGCAGGGAGCCGTGCTGTCCGCGTTCGATCTTGCCGGCCACCCAGGGAATGAAATTGTCGAGTGTGGTGACCGCGCGGCTCACCACGTAGTCGAAGCGCCCCGGCAGCGCCTCGGCACGGGCCTGGAGCGCCGTCACGTTGTCCAGCCCCAGGGCGCGGGCCACCTCGTCCACGACCTTGATCTTCTTGCCGATCGAATCGACCAGCGTAAACCGCACTTCGGGAAAGAGGATCGCCAGCGGGATCCCCGGAAACCCGCCTCCGCACCCCACGTCGAGGACGCGCGCGCCCGGAGCAAATTCGCACACCCGTGCAACGGCCAGCGAATGAAGCACATGGCGGGTGTAAAGTTCGTCGATATCCTTGCGCGAGATCACGTTGATGCGTTCGTTCCACTCGCGGTACAAGGGCCCGAGCATCGCGAAACGCTCGCGCTGCAGGGGCGCGAGGCCCGGAAAATAGCGGTCGATCACAGCGGGCATGGCGTCAGGGAAGGATGTCGGAATGTTCGGTGATGTAGCGGCACAACTGCTCGCGGGCACGGTGGATGCGCGTCTTGACCGTCCCGAGGGGCATGCGCAGGTGGGTGGCGATCTCCTCGT
>JAVBRR010000034.1:0-5746 GCA_031547705.1 Rikenellaceae bacterium
GCGAGCTGGACAACACCATCATCCTCTGCACTTCGGACAACGGGATGCCCTTCCCGCGCTCGAAAGGCAGTTGCTACGACCAGGGGATCCACGTACCTTTCGCCGTGGCGTGGCGTGGCGGCGGCGTCCCGGCCGGTATCGTGAGCGACGACCTGGTGAGCATGGTCGACCTGGCGCCCACGTTCGTCGAAATAGCCGGAGCGAAGCACATGGGCGACTACCCCTTCGTGGGCAAGAGCCTGATGCCTTTATTCCGGTCGGCCAAAAACGGCTACACCCGTCCCGCCGACGAGCAATGGATCTACGCCGCGCGCGAACGCCACTCCTCCTCGCGCTACAACAACTGGGGCTATCCCCAGCGCCTGCTGCGTTTCCAGAACGTCCTGTATGTACGTAACTTCCACCCCGAACGCTGGCCGGCCGGCGATCCCACGCCCATCGTGGACGCCCAGGGCACGCTCGGTACTCCCTACAGCGCCTTCAACGACATCGACCGCGGACCCACGATCGACTACCTCAAAGAGAACTACACCGATCCCACGGCACGCTACTACCTCGACCTGGCTACGGCCAAACGCCCCTACGAGGAGTTCTTCGACCTTTCGAAAGATCCTTACGGCATCAAGAACCTGATCGCCGACCCCGAATACCAGAGCGTGATCGCCAAGGTACGCGGCATGATGGACAAGACCCTGAAGACCACCGGCGACACGCGCGTGGTGGGCGACGACCCCGAAGTGTGGGAATCCTACCCGCGCCACAGCGACATCCGTTACTATCCCAATCCCGAAACCGGCGAGATTCCGGCGATCCCCGCCAAAGCGTTCTCCGGTAAGAAAAAAAGCGACGATTAGAACTATGAAAAATTCCATATCGACCTGTTTCAGTTTGCTCACGGCCGCGGTCGCCGGGGTAGGGGCCGCCAAAGCCGCCGCACCCGCACCGGCCAAAAGCGCGACCCCTGCGCGTCCGAACATACTCTATATCATGACGGACCATTACACGACCGGCGCGTTCAGTTACATGGGCAATCCGTACGTGAAGACCCCGAACCTCGACCGCCTGGCCAAGGAAGGGCACTTTTTCAACAACGCCTACTGCGCTTTCCCGCTCAGCACGCCTTCGCGCGGGGCGATCATCACCGCGCGCATGCCGGTCGAGAACCGCATCGACCTCAACCGCCTGCCGATGCCCGCCGAATTCGAGGCCACCTCGCTGGGACGCGTTTTGAAGGATGGTGGTTACGACGCGGCGTGGTGCGGCAAGTGGCACGTGGGCAACCTCGACGAGGCGAAACACGGCTTCCGCGACCTGGGCCGCTCGGACGACCAGCACATCGCCGACGTGGTGATCGGTTTCCTGAAGGAGCAACACGACAAGCCTTTCTTCGTTTCGGCGTCCTACACCAACCCCCACAACATCTGCCAGTACGCCCGCAACCAGCCTGCGCCCAACCTGATCACGCCCAAGGACGTACCCACCGACCAGTGCCCCGACCTGCCGGCCAACTTCGCCCCGTCGAGCTTCGAGCCCGAGGCCATCCGCTGGGAGCAGCGCGCCAACCCGAGCAACTACGGGACGGTCACGTGGGACGACGCCAAGTGGCGCCACTACCTGCACTACTACTACCGCCTGATCGAGGAGGTCGACATGCAGATCGGCAAGATACTGACCGCTATGCGCGAGCTGGGGCTGGAGGACAAGACGATCATCATCTTTACCTCGGACCACGGCGACGGCATGGGAGCCCACCGCTGGAACCAGAAAACGGTGCTCTACGACGAAGTCGCCAAAATCCCTTTTATCGTCCGCCTGCCCAACAAGGCCGGTGCCGGTAAGGTTCACGACCAGTTGGTGTCCAATGCGTTGGATTTCATGCCCACGCTGTGCGACTACGCCGGGATCACGCCTCCGACGGGCCTCGACGGCGTTTCGATCCGCCCCATCCTCGACGGTAAGGTCGCGGGCGAGTTGCGCGAATACGTCCCCGTGCAGACCACTTTCGGCGAAAACGCCTACGGTTTCGGCACCAAGGGCTGGACGATCCGCACGCCGCACTACAAATACACGATCTACGACAAGTGGGGCAACCGCGAGCAATTCTTCGACATGGACAAGGACCCCGGCGAGATGGTCAACCTGGCCGATTCCGAGCGTTACGCCGGGGAACGCGACCGCCACCGCCGCATCCTGTGGCAGTGGGCGATCGACCACAAGGACAGCGATGCCCGGGGTGCCCTGAAAGACCTGTGTCCCGAATTCATCCTTCATCCCAAGATGAAGAGCGACGAACCCAAACCCGCAACGGTCAAAGCCCCCAAGAGCAAAGCGATGGGAGGCGGCAAAACGGCCGACTAACCTGTTAAATGAGCCACACGATGAAAGGAACGACCTGTTTGAGTTTATTGACCGCCGCAGTTGCCGGGGCGGGAGTAGCCAAAGCCGCCGCACCGGCACCGGCCAAAAGTGCGACGCCTGCGCGTCCGAACATCCTCTATATCATGACGGACCACTATACCACCGGCGCGTTCAGCTACGTGGGCAATCCGTACGTGAAGACCCCGAACCTCGACCGCCTGGCCAAGGAGGGACACTTTTTCAACAACGCCTACTGCGCTTTCCCGCTCAGCACACCCTCGCGCGGAGCGATCATGACGGCGCGCATGCCGGTCGAAAACCGCATCGACCTCAACCGCCTGCCGATGCCCGCCGAATTCGAGGCCACCTCGCTGGGACGCGTTTTGAAAGACGGTGGTTACGACGTGGCGTGGTACGGCAAGTGGCACGTGGGTAGCCTCGACGAGGAGAAGCACGGCTTCCGCAGCGCACCGGCCGGAGACAAAACTCTGGCGGGGATCGTGATCGATTACCTGAAGGAAAAGCACGACAAACCCTTCTTCGTGGCCGCCTCGTACAGCAACCCGCACAACATCTGCGAGTACGCCCGCAACCAGGCCACCCCCAGCATGGTCACCCCGGCCGATGTGCCGACGGCCCTGTGTCCCGACCTGCCGGCCAACTTTCCGCCCTCGAGTTTCGAGCCCGAAGCGATACGTAAGGAGCAGCGTGCCAATCCCCATATCTCGGCTGCGGCCGAATGGAGCGACGCCGAGTGGAGGCATTACCTCTATTATTACTACCGCCTGGTTGAGCATGTCGACATGCAGATCGGCAATATCCTGACCGCTATGCGCGAGTTGGGCCTGGAGGACAAGACGATCATCATCTTCACCTCGGACCACGGCGACGGCATGGGGGCGCACCGCTGGAACCAGAAGACGATCCTTTACGACGAGTCGGCCAAGGTTCCCTTTATCGTGCGCTTACCTAACAAGGCCGGTGCCGGTAAGATTCACGACCACCTGGTATCCAATGCGCTGGATTTTATGCCCACGCTGTGCGACTACGCAGGGATCGCGCCCCCGGCCGGACTCGACGGACATTCGATCCGCCCGATCCTCGAGAAGGACGCGGCGGTCAACGACTACGTCGTCACGCAGACCACCTTCGGCGAGCGCGGCATGGGCTACGGCACCAAGGGCTGGATGATCCGCACGCCGCACTACAAATATGTCATTTACGACAAGTGGCGCAACCGCGAGCAGTTTTTCGACATGGACAAGGATGCGGGTGAGATGGTCAACCTGGCCTACTCGGCGCGCGTTGCCGCCGAACGCGACCGCCACCGCCGCATCCTGTGGCAATGGGCGATCGACCACAAGGACGCCGATGCGCAGACCGCCCTGAAAGACCTTTGTCCTGAATTTAAACCGCTTAACAGACCTGTAAAAAACGATTAAATGATTAACATGAAAAAAACGATCCTGACACTTTTGGTTGCTGTTGTTGCAGCCGCGGCCGTTTCGGCCCAAACCGCCCTGTACCAGCAGGTAGACGCCCCGTCGAGCGCCCTGTTCGGTGCCAAGGTCAACGGGGTGAAGACGCCCGTACACGCTTTCGACAACATAGCCTGGATGGGTTTCGAGTACAAAGGCCCCGCCGAGATAGAGATCTCCACGACGCTGCCCCACGTGCGCCGCGCCGAACTGACCCCCGCCTGGCGCGGGACCGAGATCCGCACCAAGGACGGCACCAAGGGTTTTAAATTCGCGATCAAGGAGCCGGGCTACTACGTCCTGCGCGTGAACGAGGAGGAGAAGATCTTCATCTTTGCCGAGGAGCGCAAGATCGCCGACGTGGCGCCGGGCGCAGGTGCGCTGGATGTCCGCAGTTTCGGGGTCGACCCGAGCGGCAAGACCCTCAACACCGCCCAGCTGCAGAAAGCCATCGACCAGGCCGCGAAAGCCGGCAAAACGCTGGTGATCAGCGCCGGAGTGTATAAAACGGGCACGCTGTCCATCCCGAGCAACTCCAAGATCCATTTCGCCCCCGGCGCCGTGCTCAAGGCGAGCGACAACCCCGCCGATTTCCCGTGCGATCCCGGTTTCAAGGATGTCAGCCTCAAGGCCGACCCCAAGAACTACACCGTCAACGGCGAGTACATGACCTTCAGCCGGATGATCCTGGTGGACAAAGCCGAGAACGTCGAGATCAAGGGCTACGGTACTATCGACGGCAACGGCCTGGTGTTGCGTCCGCTGGACAAGCCCGCCAACCTGGTCCGCATCCGCAACTCGAAGAACGTCACTGTCGAGGGCCTCGTGCTGCGCAACCCGGCGGCCTGGAATGTCCATGTGCTGAACTCGGACAACGTGACGTTCCGCAACGTGAAGATCCTCAACAACCGCTACGTTTCGAACGGCGACGGCATCGACCCCGACGCTTCGCGCAACGTGCTGGTCGAAAATACTTTCATGTATTGCAGCGACGACAACATCGCCGTCAAGTCGACCAACAACGGCGGCATCCTGGCCGACGTGGACGGTATCGTGGTCCGAGGCAACGTCTTCCTGACCCGCAAGTCGTCGATGAAGGTGGGCACCGAAACCAAGGCCGCCCGCATGGCCAACATCACCTTTGAGAACAACGATATCATCGAGTCCGACCGCGCGATGAGCATCTACTGCAACGACGGGGCCTCGATCGAGAACCTGAGCTTCATCAACAACCGCATCGACCGCAGCTTCCGCGACAACAAGTGGCAAGCGATCGACTTCCAGATCGGCAACCGCTACGGCAAAGGCCGGGTCAAGGGCCTGCTGATCAAGGATTGCTCGTTTTCCGAGACGTTCCCTTACCGCTCTTCGATCAAGGGCCTCGACGCCGGGCACCGTTTCAGCGACGTGGTGATCGACAACATGACCATCCAGGGCCGCAAAGTGATGAGCCTGGAGGAAGCCCGCATCGACGTCAATCAATTTGTGGATACAATAACCTTTAAATAAAAAACCTATCATGAGAAAATTAACGACCCTGATCCTGGTTCTGGCGCTGGCCGTTCCGTCGATCGCACAGAAAAAAGCCAGCAAGATAACCACCATCGAGACGATGAGCAAGGCGCGCAACGTGCATACTACGACCGCAGCGTGGCAGCCCGGCATCTTCTGCGGCTGGCCCGCCAACAACGGCATCTGGACATGGAGCGACCCCAACGAGATCATGGTAGGCTACACCTTCAGCGACTTCATCGAAAAAGAAGGCCACAACATCTCCGGCAGCAACCAGCGCAACGCCCTGACCCGCACCATCGACGGTGGCGAAACGTGGACTGCCTTCAAGCCCGATAACTACGCCGACGAAAACCTGCCCTACGTCGAACTCACGGAGAAGATCGACTTCAAGGCCG
>JAVBRR010000048.1:0-16039 GCA_031547705.1 Rikenellaceae bacterium
CGCGGAGGTTACCACAACTGGCTCGTTTCGCTGGGCTACATGCCCGACGAGAAAGACAAGAACCTTTTCTCGCGCGCTTTCTGCGCCAAACTGCCCTACGAGCACTCCAAGCCGGCCTGGCTCAAACTGAAGGCCACGGACTTCATGACGCGCCACCAGGAGTCGCCTTTCATCCTCTACATCAACTACCTCGAGCCCCACACGCCCTACAGCGGCCCGTTCAACGAGTTTTATAACGCGAACGAACTGGATTGGGACCCGAGCTGCCCGTTGAACGAAAACGATCCGGCGCGTTACCGCATCCGCGAGATCCGCAAGGAGGAGGAAAAGTGGCGCAAGGACAACCGCAACTACGCCGGCCTGTGCCGCAGCGTCGACCTGAGCGTGGGCGATATCCTCGCCAAATTGGATGAACTGGGCCTGCGCGAGGATACGATCGTGGTCTACACTTCGGACCACGGCGACATGATGGGAGCGCACAACCTGCAGCACAAATCGGTGCAGTACGAACAGGCGATCAAGATCCCCTTCATGATCCGCGTCCCCTGGCTGTCGAAAAAGCAGGTCAAAATCGAGCAGCCCGTGTCGCAGATCGATATCGTGCCCACGCTGCTCGAACTGATGGGCAAGAGCCCCCTCACTTCGTCGCACCTGCCGGGCGAGAGCCTGGTGCCGGCGCTTCATGGACATAAGCGCGAGGACAACGCCGTTTTCTGTATGTGGAATCCCAATCCGGGCGACGAGGTGAATACGATGGGCGATTTCTCGCCCGAATTCGTGAAGAAGTACCAGAATTCGGCCTTCCGCACCGTGATGACCGACGACGGCTGGAAGCTCAACCTGAGCGACATCGACAAGAACCAGCTGTTCAACCTGGCCGATGACCCGAAGGAGTGTAACAACCTCTATTACACGGGTAAATACCAGAACAAGATCGAGGAACTATCCAAGCGGATCTTCGCCTGGCAGCGCCGCATAGGCGACACGTTGCCCCTAACCCTGTAGAAACGATGAGGAGGGTATGTGGTTTGGCCGCGCTGGCGGTCCTGTGCCTCGCGGCGCAAGCGAAACAGCCGGCAAAGGGGACGTCCGCGCCGCCCGACGCCTATTTCGGCGCCGCGCAGCAGTTTGTCGAAACATTGCTCGACAACGGCCTGGACCGTTACGGCGCGACGCACACCCGGATGTGGGCCGCGGCGCTCGATGCCCGCGACTTGAGCGTCCCGCGCAACGACGACCAGGTGCCGCTGCTCGCCGGCATCCGCTCGCAGGACCGTGCCGTGGGGGGCGCCAACCTCTACCACGACCTCCAGACCGTGAAACTGGCGCGCGCCCTGAGCGCCCTCACCGGGCGGGAACGCTATGCCCGGGCCGTCACGGACTACCTCACCGATGTGCTGCGCTACACCCCCAGTCCCCACACGGGGCTGCTGGGGTGGGGCGAGCACCTTTACTGGCACTTCTACGACGACGTGGTGACCGCCTCGGTTTCGGCCAAGGGAAGCAAGCAGATGCACCACGAGTACCTCGCCTTCACGCCTCCTTTCGAATTGCTGTGGGCGATCGATTCCGCCGCCACAGCCGCCCACATCCGCGGCCTGAAGTACCACTTCGTGGGGCCCGATCCGGTGAACTACCTCTTCTCGCGCCACGGTCCCTGGACCGCCGAGCGCTACAACAGCCGCGGCGAGATCATGCCCTGGATCAAACACACGGCGCTCTACGCCTACTCGTTCGATTTCCTGATCCACCGGACCGGCGAGCAGGAGTGGAGCCGCTACGCCAAAAAGATGGAGAATTTCTTCTGGCTCGAGCGCAACCCCGTCACCAACCTGGTCATTCCCTGCCTCACCCACCCCAAAGGCCAGGGGATCGGCAAAATGCCCAACCTGACCGACACGAGCCACCTGTGCTACTGGCTCTACCGCGCCTGGGAGATCGATGGCAAGAACAAGGCGCTGCGCGACCACCTGTTCACGATGCTTTACAGCGCGATGGAATACGCCTGGGACAACCGGGGCGGGAGGTATTACTGGTACCTCAACCTCGACGGCACACCCTTCCTCAACGCCCCCGGCCAGCCTGCGGGTTACAGCTACCTCGATCCCTGGAACTACGCCTACGGCAGCTCGAGCCTCATCGAATTCGGACGCATGGCGGCCTACATCGCTTCCCGCGAGAAGGACAACGCCCGCCTGCTGGAGGCCGTACGCCGCGTGACCGAGCTCACCAACGGGGCTGAGGTGCCCGCCGATTTCATTGCCGAGCACATGGCCAATGCGATCCACATCAACCTGTGCGCCTACGAGTTACTCGGCGAGCGCGGGTATCTCGACAAAGCGCGCGCGTTTGCCGACACGGCGCTGCGCGACCTGACGCTCGGCGGACTTTTCGTGCGCCGGAAGGGCGACACGTTCTACGAAGCCAAAATGGGTTGCGGCGACCTCGCCTTTGCGATGCTCCGCCTGTCGCTCGACCTGCGCGGCGACGCCCGCGTTGCGGATATCGATTTCAGCCTGTAACTTAGTAAGTAAAATTATGACTAAAATGAAGAACTTCCTGATTGCCGCATTGCTTTTGATCCCGGCGGCCGTTTTGGCCCAGGACCGGGTGCATTACAGCGGCGACGAACTGGTGAACACCGAATTCCTTAACGGCAGGCTCACCCCGGTGGTGGGCGTCCATAATATCCAGGTTTTCCGCGCCAACCGCGAAGCGCCCTGGGATGCCGAGGACCTGGGCTGGACCTACAACCACGCCCCGATGATCGCCTACTGGAACGGCACCTACTACGTCGAATACCTGGCCAATCCCGCCAACGAGCACACCATGCCCGGCGCCGCGCTACTGTCTACCTCGAAAGACGGTTACTCGTGGAGCCGCCCCAAGGTGGTTTTTCCGATCTACGCGCTGCCCGCGGGGGTGGAGAACGCCAACCCGAAGCGTCCCGGCAAGTTGCCCGAAGGGGCGACCTCGGTGGTGCACCACCGCATGGGATTCTATGTTTCGAAATCGGGTAAGTTGCTCGTATCGAGTTATTACGGTATCAGCCTCGATGCCCACGACAAGCCCAACGACACGCACGGCGTGGGACGTGTGGTGCGCGAGCTCAAGGCCGACGGCTCGGAAGGCCCCATCTATTTCATCCGCTACAACAAACCTTTCGGCCCCTCGAACACCAGTTTCCCGTTCTACAAGGATTCGAAGGACAAGGCCTTTGTGGCCGCCGTCGACGAGTTGCTGGCCAACCGCCTCGTGACCCAGCAGTGGGAAGAGGAGGCCGATGAGGACGACCCCATCGTTTCGTTGCACGGGGCGGGCAAGGCTTTCTGCTACTACCACCTCGACGACGGCCGCGTGGTGGGTCTGTGGAAGACGACCCGCACGGCGATCAGCAGCGACGAGGGCAAGACCTGGTCGAAGGTCGAACGTGCGCCCGGCGTGGTGAACGGCACGGCCAAGACCTGGGGCCAGCGCACCTCCGACGGCAAATTCGCCCTGGTCTACAACCCCTCGCACCAGCGCTGGCCGCTGGCCATCTCCACGAGCGACGACGGGCTGGACTTCAAGAACCTGTGGCTCATCCACGGCGACGGCGAGGGGATGCGTTATCCGGGCCACTACAAAGATTACGGTCCCCAGTATATGCGCGGTATCGCCGAGGGCAACGGAACGCCCCCGGAAGGTGCTATGTGGATGACTTACAGCTATTCCAAGGACGACATCTGGGTCTCGAAGATCCCGGTGCCCGTCCGCGCTGCGGTCACGGGACCGGTGGACGACACGTTCGATCGGATGCCCGCCGGCCACGAGCTCGACCAGTGGAACATCTATTCGCCCACGTGGGCCCGCACGGGGATCGAGACGCGCGACGGTGTACGCCAGTTGACTCTGCACGACAAAGACCCCTATAATTACGCCAAGGCGTTGCGCACTTTCCCCGATGCACAGGCGATCGAGGTCGAATTCACCTTCACCCCCGTGAAGGCCGAACGGACGCTTTACATCGATATCCAGGATGCGCACGGTTACGCTTCGGTGCGTCTGGCCGCCCAGGACGGCCAGCTCCGGGGACAGGGATCCAACAAATTCGAGGACCGCTTCCTGAGCTACGAAGAGGGTAAAAGCTACCAGGTCCGCCTGAGGGTCGACTGCCGCGCCATGAACTATTCGGTCTCGGTCAACGGCCAGGCGCCCAAGACCGGGAACTGCTACGCTCCGGTCCGCGGGCTGCACATGATCGAATTCCGCACCGGCAACGCGATGATCACCCAGAATTTCAACGACAACGACCGTTCGCCCGACCTTCCCTACGCCGGCACCGCCCAACCGGAGGCCGTCTGGGCCGTTTCACAACTGAAAATCACTAAATTATGAAATATATTCTGACTGCCGTAACGCTTCTGTTCACCCTGGCCGCCGCAGGCCAGGACCGGGTGCGCTACACCGACGACAAACTGGTCAACGCGGATTACCTGGACGGCAGGCTCACTCCTGTGGTGGGTGTGCACAACATCCAGGTGCTGCGCGCCAACCGCGAGAACCCCGACCAGGCCGACGGCCTGGGCTGGACCTATAACCACGCCCCCATGCTGGCCTACTGGAACGGAATGTTCTACCTTTCGTACCTGGGCAACCCCATCGGCGAGCACATGATGCCCGGCGCCACGCTGCTGTGCACCTCGAAGGACGGCTACAACTGGAGCTTCCCGAAGGTCGTATTCCCCGTGTACAAACTGCCCGTTGGAATGGAGAACACCAATCCTAAATACCCCGGCAAATTCACCGAAGGGATGACCTCGGTGATGCACCAGCGAATGGGCTTCTATGTTTCGAAGTCGGGTAAGTTGCTCACCCTGGGCTATTACGGGATCTGTATAACCCCGGCCGATCCTCCCAACGAGGGGCACGGCGTGGGACGCGTGGTGCGTGAGGTGAAGGCCGACGGCACTGAGGGTCCCATCTATTTCATCCGCTACAACAAGCCTTTCGGTCCCAAGAACACCAATTACCCCTTTTATAAGGAGTCGAAGGACAAAGCTTTCGTAGCCGCTTGCGACGAGTTGCTGGCCAACCGCCTGATGACCCAGCAGTGGGAAGAGGAGACGGACGACGACGATCCCGTGGTCGCGCTGCACAACGCGGGCAAGGCATTCGCCTTCTACCACTTGGACGACGGCCGCGTGGTGGGGATGTGGAAGACGGCCCTCTCGGCCATCAGCAGCGACGAGGGCGCGACCTGGTCGAAGGTGGCCAAGGCGCCCGGTTTCGTGAACCGCAACGCCAAGATCTGGGGGCAGAAGACCTCGGACGGCAAGTTCGCGATGGTCTACAATCCCTCGATGTTCCGCTGGCCGCTGGCCGTTTCCACAAGTGCGGACGGGCTGAATTTCAAGAACCTGTGGCTCATCCACGGCGAGGGCGAGGCTATGCGCTACGGCGGACATTACAAGGACTACGGCCCCCAGTATATGCGCGGCATCGCCGAGGGGAACGGTGTGGTTCCCGGGGGCGACCTGTGGATGACCTACAGCTACGCCAAGGAGGACATCTGGATCTCGAAGATCCCGGTGCCCCTCCACGTCGATGTCAAAGGTCCTGTGAATGAGGATTTCGACCGCATGCCCGCCGGCCACGAGTTGGACCAATGGAACATCTACTCGCCCGTGTGGGCGCGCACAGGGATCGAGGTGCACGGCGGTATCCGCCGGTTGACCCTGCGCGACAAGGATCCCTATAACTACGCCAAGGCGATCCGTGCTTTCCCCGACGCCGCGGTCGTGGAGGCCGAATTCACCCTCACCCCTGTGCAATCCGAGCGGATACTCTACATCGAGATGCAGGACGACAAGGGTACGGCCACGATGCGCTTTATCGCCGAAAAAGGGGTGTTTAAGGTGCAGGCCAGCGGCAAGACCACCAAGGTCGACTCCTACCAGGACGGCAAGAGTTACCGCATACGTATGCGGCTCGACTGCCCGAAGATGCGTTTCACGCTCTCGATCAACGGCAAGGAATATTCCACACAGGCGTGCCTGGTCCCGATCCACAAGGCGCATATGCTGGTCTTGCGTACCGGAACCGCCGCGGTGATGCAGAATTACACCTACGACGACAACAGGCCCGACCTGCCGAACGCCGGTACGCCTGAAAAAGAGGCTGTCTGGGCCGTTTCGCAGGTACAGATCACACCACAATAATTAAAAACAATACAATGAACCTCAGAAAACTATTTTTTGCCGTCGCTGCGCTGGCCGTAGCTTCGGGCGCCGTGGCGCAGAACAACAAAACCTTTGTGATCCGCTACGCCGAGTCCTATATGAAGCAGAATCCCCGCATCCAGGAGATCGGCGGCGAAGTAAAAAAGTCGTGGAAATACGACCACGGCATGCTGGCCCGTGCCTACTACGACTTGAGCGAGAAGACCGGCAACAAGGCCTATTTCGACTATTTCCGCTCGTTCATGGATTTCTACACCACCCCCGACGGTGCGGTCAAGGGCTACAGCCCCACGGAGTATAACCTCGACCGCGTGCAATCCGCCCGCGGCCTGATCATCCTGCACCAGAAGACCGGCGACGAGCGCTACCGCAAGGCCGTGCAGCCCTTCATCACGCAGCTCGAAGGACAGCCGCGCAACGCCGACGGAGGCTGGTGGCACAAGAAGGTCTATCCCCATCAGATGTGGCTCGACGGGCTGTACATGGGGTCGCCTTTCGCAGCCCAATACGCTGCCACCTATGGTGATACGAAGTGGTTCGACGAAGTATGCATGCAGCTGCGCCTGTGCTACAAGCACACCCGCGATCCCAAGACGGGCCTCTGTCTGCACGCCTGGGACGAGAGCCGCAGCCAGCGCTGGTGCGACCCGGTAATCGGCCAGTCGCGCTACGTGTGGGGCAGGGCCCTGGGTTGGTACCACATGGCGCTGGTCGACGTGCTGGACTACCTTCCCACCGACCATCCCCAGCGCGTCGAGATCATAGCCATCCTCAAGGACCTCACCCCGGCCATCGAGCGTGCCCGCGACCCGAAAACGGGCCTGTGGTGGCAGGTGATGGAGTTTCCGGGACGTGCGGGCAACTACATCGAGGGTTCCGCCTCGGCGATGTTCACCTACGCGATGGCCAAGGCCGCGATGAAGGGTTACATCGACAAGCGTTACCTCGACGTGGCCCGCGAGTGCTACAAGGCGATGCAGAACCATTTCTTCGACCTCAAGGCCACGGACCTGGTGATGAAGGACATCTGCGGCGGCGCGGGCCTGGGCGGCGAGCCCTACCGCGACGGCTCGTACGAATACTACGTCAACGAGGACATCACCCCCAACGACGTCAAGGGCGCCGGCCCGATGCTGATGGCCGGGATGCTGCTCGAACTTTAAGCGTTTTGGATTGAAAACAGACGGGCCTGCACCAGTGTGCGGGCCCGTTGTTTATAACCCCACCACCTTGTCCATCCGGATGTCGTGGGGCTCGGCGGGGATCGTGTCGACAAGCTGCCAGGGGAAGCACAGCCCGACCAGGTAGGGCCGCCGCTCGGGTGCCACGGCCCCCAGGTAGCGGTCGTAGTAGCCCGCCCCGCGCCCCAGCCGGTGCCCCGCGCGGTCGAACGCCACCCCCGGTACCACCATCAGGTCGATCTCCCCGGGCAGGCATACCTCCTCGCCCACGGGCCTGGAGATCCCGAAAGCCCCCGGACAAAGCCCGCGTGCACGATCGTAGGCCACAAAGGCCATCCCGCCGCCTTCGACCACGGGTAACACGACGCGCTTGGAGAGGCTCCATCGGTCGATCGCCGCGAGGGTGTCCACCTCGTCCGCGGTCGAGCAGTAGAGTGCCACGGTGCGCGCGGCGGCGAATTGCGGAAGCGCCTCGATGCGGGCGATGAGACCGGCCGAAACCCGCGCTTTCTCCGCCTCGGTTTTCAGCCCGCAAACCGACTTAATTTCCTCTCTGATAGTATTCTTAGCCTTGCGATCCTGCATGGGGGTAAATAATTCGACAAATTTCCCGTTTTATTATTGTTATTTCACAAACAATAGGTACCTTTGCGTCTGTTTAACAAAAACAGATTCAAGCATACAAATATAAAGAAAATTTTTATGGCCAACTTACTGACCTCTTCCATCGGGAAAAAGCTGATCATGAGCCTCACGGGTGCTTTTCTGGTGCTTTTCCTGGTTTTTCACCTGGTGATGAACATGTTGGCCGTCTTTTCCGCCGAGAGCTACAACATGGTCTGCGGTTTCCTGGGTGCCAACTGGTACGCTCTCCTCGGAACGGCCGTGCTGGCCGGTGGCGCGGGGCTGCACATCGTTTATGCGTTCTACCTGACGCTACTCAACTACATCGCCCGTGGATCGAAGCGCTACGCCGTCGGATCGCGTGCCAAGGGGGTGTCGTGGGCGTCGCAGAACATGCTGGTGCTGGGCTTCATCGTGGTGTGCGGCCTGGGGGTCCACCTCTTTAATTTCTGGTACAACATGCAGTGGGTCGAGATCACGATGAGCCACGAGGAGATCGCCGCCGCGTGCCTCGAACCCCAGAACGGCGCCGCCAAGGTGGCCGCCCTGTTCGCCAACCCGGTCTATTGCGTCATCTACCTCGCGTGGTTCGTGGCCCTGTGGTTCCACCTCACCCACGGCGTGTGGAGCATGTTCCAGAGCGCGGGGCTCGACAACAAGGTGTGGCTGCCGCGCCTGAAATGCGTGGCCAACATCGCCGCCACGCTCATCATGCTGGGCTTCGCCTTCATCGTAGTGTTCTTTTATGTCAAATCCTTGTTATAGAGAAGATATGAACAAGCTCGAATCGAAATGTCCGCAGGGGCCGCTGGCCGAAAAGTGGAGCAAACATAAGGCCGATATCAAGGTCGTCAGTCCCGCCAACAAACGCAAGCTGGACGTGATCGTCGTCGGCACCGGCCTCGGGGGCGCTTCCGCCGCCGCTTCGCTGGGCGAACTGGGTTACAACGTCAAGGCGTTCTGCATTTCCGACTCGCCGCGCCGCGCCCACTCGATCGCCGCCCAGGGCGGGATCAACGCCGCCAAGAACTACCAGAACGACAACGACTCGGTCTACCGCCTGTTCTACGACACGATCAAAGGCGGCGACTACCGCGCCCGCGAAGCCAACGTCTACCGCCTGGCCGAGGTGGCCAACCTGATCATCGACCAGTGCGTCGCCCAGGGGGTTCCTTTCGCCCGCGAGTACGGCGGCCTGCTGGACAACCGTTCGTTCGGGGGTGCCCAGGTGTCGCGCACGTTCTACGCCCGCGGCCAGACGGGGCAGCAGCTCCTGCTGGGGGCCTACGCTGCGCTCAACCGCCAGATCGCCGCCGGCACGGTGCAGAGTTTCCCGCGCCACGAAATGCTGGACCTGGTGGTCGTGGACGGCAAGGCGCGTGGGATCATCACCCGCAACCTGGTGACGGGCCAGATCGAGCGTCACGGCGCCCACGCGGTGGTGATCGCCTCGGGGGGCTACGGCAACGTCTTCTTCCTGTCGACCAACGCCATGAACTCCAACGGTTCGTCGGCCTGGCAGTGCTACAAGAGGGGCGCCATGTTCGCCAACCCCTGCTTCACGCAGATCCACCCCACGTGCATCCCGGTGCACGGCACACAACAGAGTAAGCTGACCCTGATGAGCGAGTCGTTGCGCAACGACGGCCGCATCTGGGTCCCCAAAAAGATAGAAGACGTCGAAAAACTGCGTCGCAAGGAGATCCGCGCCTCGCAGATCCCCGAAGCGGACCGCGACTACTACCTCGAACGCCGCTACCCGGCCTTCGGCAATCTGGTGCCCCGCGACGTGGCTTCGCGTGCGGCCAAGGAGCGTTGCGACGCCGGTTTCGGTGTGAACGAAACGGGCCTGGCGGTATTCCTCGACTTCTCGACGGCGATCAACCGCCTGGGCCGCAAGACCATTGAGGAGCGCTACGGCAACCTGTTCCAGATGTACGAAAAGATCACCGACGTCAACCCTTACGACGAGCCGATGATGATCTACCCGGCCGTGCACTACACCATGGGCGGCGTGTGGGTCGACTACAACCTGATGACCACCGTCCCGGGCCTCTACGCCATCGGCGAGGCCAACTTCTCGGACCACGGGGCCAACCGCCTGGGCGCTTCGGCGCTGATGCAGGGGCTGGCCGACGGCTATTTCGTGCTGCCCTACACGATCGGCGACTACCTTGCCCGCGAGATCCAGTCGCCGAAGGTCGATACCGCGTCGAAAGAGTTCGACCAGGCCGAGCAGGAAGTGAAAGCCAAGATCGAGAAACTGCTTTCGATCGACGGCAAACTCTCGGTCGACGACTTCCACAAGCAGCTGGGTGGTGTGATGTGGGACAACGTGGGGATGGCGCGCTCGAAGGAGAGCCTCACCCAGGCCATCGAAGTGATCGCCGCCCTGCGCGAAGATTTCTGGAAACGCGTCAAGGTGACCGGGACCAACGAGGAGTTCAACCAGGAGCTCGAAAAAGCGCTCCGCGTGGCCGACTTCCTCGAAATGGGCGAGTTGATGGCGCGCGACGCCCTCAACCGCAACGAATCGTGCGGCGGACACTTCCGCGTCGAATACCAGACCCCGGAGGGTGAAGCGCTGCGCGACGACGAGCACTACGCCTATGCCGCCGTCTGGGAATACACCGGCGAAGGCAAGACGCCCGAAATGCACAAGGAACCGTTGGTGTTCGAAACCGTACACCTCGCACAACGTAATTACAAGGACTAAAACGCAGACAGATTATGAATCTCAAACTGAAAATATGGCGCCAGAAGAGCGCCAAAGACCGCGGAGGATTCCAGACCTACGATGTGAAGGATGTTTCGCCCGACAGTTCGTTCCTCGAAATGCTCGATGTGCTCAACAACGACATCGTCCACGCCGGCGGCCAGCCCATCGTCTTCGACCACGACTGTCGCGAGGGTATCTGCGGGATGTGCTCGCTGCATATCAACGGCCATGCCCACGGCCCCGATACCGAGATCACCACCTGCCAGCTGCACATGCGCCGCTTCCGCGACGGCGACACGATCACCGTCGAACCGTGGCGTTCGGCCGCTTTCCCCGTGATCAAGGACCTGGCCGTGGACCGCTACGCTTTCGATAAGATCCTGCATGCAGGCGGATTCGTGTCGGTGAACACGGGCGGCGTGCCCGATGCCAACGCCATCCCCATTTCCAAGGTCGATGCCGACGAGAGCATGGACGCCGCGGCCTGCATCGGCTGCGGGGCCTGCGTGGCTACGTGCAAGAACGGTTCGGCCATGCTGTTCGTTTCGGCGCGCGTGTCGTCGCTGGCCAAGCTGCCCCAGGGCAAGGTCGAGGGCGCCCGCCGTGCCAAGGCGATGGTGGCCAAGATGGACGAGCTGGGTTTCGGCAACTGCACCAACACGGGAGCCTGCGAGGCCGAGTGCCCCAAGGCGATCTCGCTGTCGCACATCGCCCGCCTCAACCGCGAATACCTTTGCGCCAAGTTCAAGGATTAGGGCGCGTCGTGATAAAAAAGGGCCCGGCTGTAAAGCCGGGCCCTTTTTTATACTATACTTCGGATGTAGGTTTTTTTGAGAGCACCTCGCGCAGGTACGTGTCGAGGTAGAGCAACTGGTGGTCGTCGCGAATCACTTCGCGCAGGAACATATCCTCGTCCTCGTTCAATATTTCGTCTTTACCAGGTTCTTTGTCAATCTCTTCCATACGCGTAATCTTGCATTCACAGATGCCTATCCATATAACGTGCCAACGCGCGAATTATTGCATCTAATCAGGATAATATCAGCTGTTTTTCGGCGATCATCTTGCGCAGGTTGATCAGTGCGTAGCGCATGCGCCCCAGGGCGGTGTTGATGCTGACGTCGGTCTGTTCGGCTATCTCTTTGAAACTCAGTCCGCCGAAGTAGCGCAGCATCACCACTTCGCGTTGTTCGTCGGGCAGGTAATCCACCAGTTTGCGCACATCCTGTTCGATCTGCGTGGCGATCATTTTGTCTTCGACCGTGACGTCTGAGAACTTCTGGTTGTTGAGCAGGTCGTAGCCGGCTTTCGATTCGCTGATGTGTTGGTGGCCTTTGCTCTGGCGGAAGAAGTCGATCACCTGGTTGTGGGCGATGCGCAGCACCCACGAAAGGAAACGTCCGTTGTCCACGTAACGTCCTTCGTCGAGGAACCGGATGGCCTTGATGAAAGTTTCCTGAAAGATGTCGTCGGCTTGCTCGCGCGAGTGCACCATCATGTTGATGTAGTCCAATACGCGCTTGCGGTGCCGGTTGACCAGGGTGGTAATGGCGCTTTCGTTGCCCGCCAGGTAGGCGTTAAGCAGTTGCTGGTCGCTTAAGGAACGTAACTCCTCCATACTCTCGTTTTGTTATATTTCGGTTAAACCCCGACATTCCCCGGGGCACGTTCCCGTGCACGGCGAAGGTCTGTGAAACTTCACAAAAGTTTGAGTAAGGTGTCGTCTATAGGCGTCGGCGTTGAGGTTACAATTAATATACCAAGATTTGCCTGCCCCCCGGCGGGGGCGCGGCGCGGGATTATTGGTCGAGCTGGTCCGATACGAGGATGCGTCCGCAGTATTCGCACACGATGATCTTCTTGCTGGTGCGGATGTCGAACTGGCGCTGGGGCGGTATGCGGTTGTAGCAACCTCCGCAGGCGTCGCGTTTTACCGTCACCACGGCCAGGCCGTTGCGGGCGTTGGTGCGGATGCGGTTGTAGGCCGTCAGCAGGCGTGCGTCGATCTTCACCTGGGCTTTGACCGATTGCGCTTCGAGTTCTTCGATCTCTTTGGCGGTTTCGCGGTCGATGCTTTCGAGCTCCTCTTTCTTGGCCTGCAGGTCGATCTTGCGGTCGGCGATGATGGCTTCTACGTCTTCGAGTTGTTTTTTCTTGACCTTCGATTCGGCTGCGTACTCTTTCAGGCGTTTTTCGCTCAGTTCGATCTCCAGGCGCTGGTACTCGACCTCTTTGGAGAGCGAGTCGAACTCGCGGTTGTTGCGCACGTTGTTCTGCTGCTCCTCGTATTTTTCGATCATCACCTTGGCCTGCTCGATCTCTTTCTTGCGCTGCTTGGTCAGGGCGTCGAGCTCTTCGATCTCACCGGATATGTTGTCGATACGGGTCTGGAGCCCCGCCACATCGTCTTCCAGGTCCTGGACTTCGAGGGGCAGTTCGCCTTTGATCTTGTTGATCTCGTCTATTTTGGAGTCGATTTTCTGGAGTTCGTACAGCGATACGATCTTCTCTTCCATCGAGTAATCGGGAGTTTCGATTCCCTTTTTTGCTGTTGCCATGCGCAGGAGTAAATTTTTTAGCGTTAAATGTTCTTCGCGCCGCCCGTCAGATGAGGTAATTCACCGGATTGCGGGATGCGGCGCTCTTGTAAAGCGCAAAAGTAGGTAAAATTTTCGAAATAATATCAAACAACACCTCGATTGCGCAATATTCGCTCTCGAAATGGCCCACGTCGGCCAGGATGATCTCCCCCGCGGCGTCGAGAAAATGGTTGTACTTGAGGTCTGCGGCGACGAAAACTTCGGCGCCGGCAGCCAGCGCGCTGCCGATTTGCCCCGCCGCCGAACCGCTGCACACGGCGATGCGGCTGACGGTTTCGTGGCACAGGTCGGAGTGGCGCACCACCTTGGCGTTCAGCTGTTTTTTGAGCCCGGCGAGGAATTCCCCGGCTGCAACGGCCCGGGGCAACTCGCCCACCACGCCGTAGCCGGCATCGGGATAGGGGCCCTCGTGGGGTTCGAGCACCCGCGTGTTTTGCAGGCCGAGCATCGCCGCCAGGCGGTGGCTCAGGCCCCCGGGGGCGCTGTCGAGGTTGGTATGGCAGCCGTAGAGCGCTATGCCTCCGCGTATGGCGCGCTCCACGACTCGTTGGACATGGTTCCGGCCGGTCAATTCGCGCAACGGATGGAAAATAATGGGGTGGTGCGAGATCACCATCCCCACGCCCAGCCTTTCGGCCTCATCCATCACCTCCTCGGTGGCGTCGACGCACAGCAGGGCGCTGCGCACCTCCGCCTCCCGGTCGCCCACCACGAGCCCCGAGTTGTCGAAACCGGCCTGCAGCGCCAGCGGCGCCGCGTTTTCCAGTATGGCTGCAATATCTTTTATCCGGGTCATGACGAGTGTATTTTGCTTTTGTCAGAACAGCGTCTGCTCCACGATCCTCGGCGCGACCGCGGGTTCGGGTTTGCTCTCCGCCACTTGCGCGTGCTCGGCCGCTATCTCTTTTTCCGCTTCCACCTCGGCTTCCTGTGCAAAGGCGCTCAGGAACGCCTCGACGTTTTCGGCCGCGCGTGTCACGCCCACAAGCGATTCGTCCACAGGCGCTTCCTCCGCTGCGCCGAACAGCGACTGTGCGCTGAAGGGCGCTTCGGGCAAGGGTGTTTCCTCGACGATCTCGCCGACCACCACGCCGCCGCCTTTCAGCTCCTCGCGGATCTCGACCAGCAACGAGCGAATGGTCTGCAGGCGCTCCATGACTTCCATGTCCTTGCGCACCCCGCTGCGGTTGCCTTTCATCCGCCGCCGCGCCCCCTCGAGGGTCATGCCGCGCTCGCGCACCAGGTGGTAGATCACCTTGATGTTCTCGACGTCTTCGGCCGTGAACATCCTCCGTCCCGAGGAACTTTTCGCCGGGCGCAGGATGTCGAATTCTTTCTCCCAGAAACGTATCACCGAGGTCCGTACGTCGAACATCTCGGCCACTTCGCCTATGGTGTAGTATACTTTCCGTGCAATTTGTCCTTCGGAGATCATCGTGCGATGTTGGTTTGCGCCGCAAGTTACGAAAATTTTTCCTACCTTTGCCAACTATATGGATGCAAAAACAGGGATAATCGTTGCCGGCATCGTCCGCGACGGCAATAAAATAGGCCGCCGCATCGGGTTTCCCACGGCCAACATCCCCCTCGACGCCGGGTTCGATGTTGCCGACGGGGTTTACATCGGGCGCGTGGCGGTGGATGGCAGGGAGTACGACGCGCTGGTCAACATCGGTTACAAGCCCGCCATCGCCGGTGGGGGAGGGCGCCTGCTGGAGGCCCACCTGCTCGGTTTTTCGGGTGACCTCTACGGCCGCGACCTTGCCGTCGCCCTGGGCGAGTACATCCGCCCCGAAGAGCGGTTCACGAGCCTCGAGGCCCTGCGCCGCCGCATCGAACAAGACAAAGAGATCATAATCAAAAAATTGCAAAAATAATGTTCCTCGACCAATCTTTACCCTACAAAGTAGCCGATATCTCGCTGGCCGATTGGGGCCGCAAGGAGATCGAAATAGCCGAAAAGGAGATGCCCGGCCTGATGTCCGTGCGCCGCAAATACGCCGCCTCGAAACCGCTGGCCGGTGCGCGCGTGATGGGGTCGCTCCACATGACGATCCAGACCGCCGTGCTGATCGAAACCCTGCGCGACCTGGGCGCCGACGTGCGCTGGTGCAGTTGCAACGTCTTCTCGACCCAGGACCACGCCGCCGCCGCCATCGCCGCCGCGGGCATTCCCGTCTTTGCCTGGAAGGGCGAGTCGCTGCCCGAATACTGGTGGTGCACGGCCATGGCGCTCTCGTTCCCCGGGGGCAAGGGCCCCAACCTGATCGTCGACGACGGCGGCGACGCCACACTGCTGATCCACAAGGGCTACAAGGCCGAGCGGGACGCCTCGTCGCTCGACTACAAGCCTTCGAGCTACGAAGAGGGCGTCATCCTCGACACGCTACGCACCCTGCTGGCCGAAGAGCCCAAGAAGTGGCACCGCACGGTCGAGGAGTGGTACGGCGTTTCGGAGGAGACCACCACGGGGGTCCACCGCCTCTACCAGATGTTCGAGGCCGGCGAGCTGCTCGTACCTGCGATCAACGTCAACGACTCGGTCACCAAGAGCAAGTTCGACAACCTCTACGGCTGCCGCGAATCGCTGGCCGACGGCATCAAGCGCGCCACCGATGTGATGATCGCCGGCAAGGTGGTCGTCG
Organism: Rikenellaceae bacterium; assembly: GCA_031547705.1. Lineage (GTDB taxonomy): Bacteria > Bacteroidota > Bacteroidia > Bacteroidales > Rikenellaceae > JAVBMJ01. The sequence goes on from JAVBRR010000048.1 coordinate 15,991, forward strand.
TGTGCGGCTACGGCGACGTGGGCAAGGGTTGCGCGCGCAGCATGCGCAG
>JAVBRR010000129.1:0-18630 GCA_031547705.1 Rikenellaceae bacterium
GTGCGCATCGCCTGGTTCTGGTATCCGTGCAGCTTGGCGTCGATCTCGGCGTCCAGGCCGTCGGGCGTGCACATGGCGCGCACGATCTCGGGCGCACCTTTTACATAAAGCATCCGGCATCCGGCGACGGGCGACTCGACCAGCGTGGCCATGAACTTGCGCTCGGTGGTGAAGGTCATCTGGTCGATGACGCTGGCGCGCGAGCGGTAATCGTTGTAGTCCGCGCCCCCGTCGCGCATCCACAGCAGCAGCGCCCCCTCGGTGGGGTTGCCGATGGGTTTGCCCTCGGCGTTGACAAAGGCGGTGGAGTTGACCGAGATGAGCTCGCGGAATGTTTCGTCGCCGGCCTTCCCGTAACGTTCCATGCGGTGGACGCGCATTTCGTTGCGGGTGAGGGTCCCGGTCTTGTCGGTGCAGATCACCGTCACGGCGCCCATCGTTTCGCAGGCGTGCATTTTGCGCACCAGGTTGTTGGTTTTCAGCATCCGGCGCATGTTGAGCGCCAGCGACAGGGTGATGCTCATCGGCAATCCCTCGGGGATCGCCATCACGACGATCGCCACCGAAACCATAAAGTATTTCAGTAACCCTTCGGCCACCGCGAGCCAGTCGCCGCCCCGGATCTCGCCCGTCACCCAGATGCCCTTGACGAGCATCGCGGCGAAGACGACGAAGGCCAGCGTCACGCCGATGCGGCTGATGTAGCGCGACAGGCGCTCGAGTTGCTTGTTGAGCGGTGTCTTTTCTTCGCTCTTGGTGGTGGACTGCTCGGCGACCTTGCCGTACTCGGTGGCGTCGCCCACGCTTTCGACCACCATCACCCCGTGCCCTTCGAGCACCGTGGAGCCGCGCATCAGGCGGTTGGTGGGGTAGGTGGCCTCGGTGTGGAAACGCCCGGGGTCGTGGCTCTTTTCGGTGATGGGTTCGCCCGTGAGCGCCGATTCGTTGACGTTCATCGAGATGGCCTCCACCAGCTCGCCGTCTGCCGGCACCTCCTCGCCGCTGTCCAGCAACACCACGTCGCCCACGACCACATCCCGGCGCGGGACCTCCATCACCTGGCCGTCGCGCAACACCTTCACCGACACGTCGTCGTTGACCGTGTTCAGTATCTCGAACTTGCGCTTGGCGTCGTACTCGAACCAGAAGGCCACGCCCGTGGCCAGGAAAATGGCGCAGAAGATACCGATCGTTTCGGCGAACTCCTTTTCGATGAAGGCGATCCCCAACGAAAGGCACGCTGCGACCAGCAGCACCTTGATGATCGGGTCGTCGAATTTCTCGATAAACAAACTCCACAGGCTCTGCCGTGCGGGGGGCGTGATGACGTTGGCTCCGTATTTGGCGCGGCTTTCAGCCACCTGCGCTTCAGTCAACCCTCTCTTCCAATCGGTCATAATATCCAGGTATAAGTAATCAATTTTTCTTCGCGTCGAACCTCACCGCCACGAAATATAGGATCGTGAAGGCCAGCAGCGACGAACCTCCGTAGCTGAAGAACGGCAACGGGATGCCGATCACGGGCATCAGTCCGATGGTCATCCCGATGTTGATGAGCGTGTGGAAGAAGAAGATCCCCGCCACGCTGTAACAGTATATCCGCCCGAAGGCCTCGCCCTGCCGCTCGCCCATGCGCATCAGGCGCAGGATCATCATGGCGAACAGGACCACCACGACCATCGTGCCCACGAAGCCCCACTCCTCGCCCACGGTGCAGAAGATGAAGTCGGTGCTTTGCTCGGGGACGAAATTGTATTTGGTTTGGGTGCCGTTCAGGAAGCCCTTGCCGAAGAATCCGCCCGAGCCGATGGCGATCTTCGACTGGTTGACGTTGTAGCCCCACCCCTTGAGGTCGGACTCCAGCCCCAGCAGGTCGAGGATGCGCTTTTGCTGGTGCACCTGCAACACGTTGTCGAACACGTAGTCCACCGTAAAGGCAAACACCAGCGACCCCACGAACAGCAGCACGTAGCGGTAGATACGGCGGATCTTGTTGCGGTAGGCGTAGACGAACACAAAGGGTATCGACAGCAAGGACGAAGCCAGAAGGCACCCGTAGGCCGTCACGTCTTTGCCCGCCACCAGTGTGAGCCCGAAGTAGAGCAGGATCGTCGCCAGCGCCAGCGCCGCCACGAACACCGCCTTGGCCCTCCAGCGGCCGTTGGCCATCCCTTCGCCCACGACGCACAGCACGATCAGCGCCACCAGGATGGTGAAAGGCGTGAGCAGGAACGAGAAGATGAACAGCCCCACGGCCATCAGCAGCGCCACGTAGAAATCGCTGTTGAGCCCCTCGCGGTAGAGCATGAAGAGGAACGACCCGTAGACCAGCGCCGACCCCGTGTCGTTCTGCACCATGATGATCCCGAAGGGCAGCGCCAGGAACAGGCCCACGGCGAGGACCGACGAGAGGCGCCGGATCGAGAAGTCGTAGTTGCTCATGTAGCGCGCCACGGCCAGGGCGGTGGTGAATTTCACCAACTCGGTGGGCTGCAGCGCCACGGGACCGAAGACGATCCACGAGCGGGCGCCGTTGACCTCCTTGCCCAGGAATAGCACCGCCACGAGCACAATGATCGCCAGCCAGTAGAGCGGATAGGCCAGCAGGTGGTAGAATTTATCGTCGATCAGCAGGATGGCGATGGCCACAAAGAACGAGATCCCCAGCCAGATGAGCTGCATGGTCGAGCGGTGGGCCAGGTCGAACACGCCGCCCGCGGCGGGATCGTAGCTCGCGGCGTAGATGTTCAGCCACCCTATCGCCGTGAGGGCGATGTAGATCAACACCGCTACCCAGTCGATTCCGCCGCCGGCCAGGCCGTTGTGTCTGCTATTTCCGGTCATAGGCGGGGTATTGGATCCTCATCTCCTTGATACGCTGCACCAGGTCGGGGCGGCGGATCGTGTCGGTGAGGTATTGTTCGACGATCAGGCTGGCGATGGGCGCGGCGACGGTGGCCCCGAAGCCGCCGTTCTCGACGTAGACCGAGATGGCGATGCGCGGGTTGTCCTTCGGCGCGAAGCATAAAAAAGTACTGTGGTCCGTGCCGTGGGGATTCTGGGCCGTGCCGGTCTTGCCGCATATATCGAGCCCGTCGACCTTGTAATAATACCCTGTGCCGCCCGGCAGGTTCACCGCACGGTACATCCCTTCGACCACCGGATCGAAGTAGCGCGATTCGACCATGGTGGCGTGTTTTTCGTAGAAGCGTGCGTCGAGCGAGTCGCGGTCGTGGATGCGCTTCACCACGTGCGGCGGGTAGTAGTAGCCCCGGTTGGCGACAATGGCCGCCAGGTTGGCCATCTGCAGGGGGGTGCAGCCCAGCTCGCCCTGTCCGATGGCCAGCGATATGGTGGTGAGTGAGTTCCAGCTTCCGCGGTATTGCTTGTTGTAGTATTCGGCCGAGGGCACGAAACCGTTCAGCTCGCCCGAGAAGTCGGAGTGGAGGCTCTCGCCGTAGCCGAAACTGCGCACGTAGTCGGCCCACACGTCGAAGCCTTTCTTGACGCTGCCGTATTTGCGGTTGTCGATGATGTTGCGGAAGACGTAGCAGAAGTAGGCGTTGCACGAGGTCTGGACCGCTTCGGTCAGGTTGACCGGCGACCAGTGGGCGTGGCACTTCACCCCGCGCCCCACGTGGTAGCCCGACGAGCAGGGGTAGGTGTTGCTCGGCGTCAGCACCCCTTCCTGTTGCCCGATCAGCCCGTTGACCAGTTTGAAGGTCGATCCCGGCGGGTAGCGCGACATCACGGCGCGGTTGTAGAGCGGCCGGCGTTTGTTGCCCAGCAGTTTCATGTAGTTGTTGCCCCGCTCGCGCCCCACAAGCTGGTCGGGGTCGTAGGTAGGGCTGCTCACCATCACCAGGATCTCGCCCGTCGAGGGTTCGATCGCCACGATGCTGCCCACCTTGCCGGCCATCAGTTCCTCGCCCAGGGCCTGGATGCGCCCGTCGATCGAGCAGGTGATCGCCGTGCCCGGCACGGGCAGCGAATCGTACATGCCGTCGCGGTAGGAGCCTTTCGAAATGCCGTGCACGTCTACCATGTTGATCCTCACGCCTTTTTCGCCGCGCAGGATCCGCTCGTAGGACTGTTCGATGCCGCTTTTGCCGATGAAGTCGCCGCTCGCGTAGTAGGGGTCGCGTGCGATGTCGTTTTCGTCCACTTCGCCCGCGTAGCCCAGCAGGTTGCCGGCGAACTTGCGCGGGTAGGAGCGCACGGTGCGGTAAACGGTATAGAATCCCGGGAAACTCCGCTCCTCGAAACGCAGCTTCACCTCCTTGGACAGCTGTTTGAACAGCACCGAAGGGCGCAGGCGCGAGAAACGCGAGGCTTTCTGCAGTTCGTCGCGGATCTGCAGCGGCGTCACCCCCAGGATGTCGGCCAGCAGCACCGTGTCGAAGGGCGCCACGTCGCGCGGCACGGCCACCAGGTCGTAGGCCTCCTTGCTCTGGACCAGGAACTCGCCGTTGCGGTCGTAGACCTCGCCGCGGGGGGGATACTGCACCTCGTGGCGCAAGACGTTGTTCGAGGCCGAGATCTTGTAGTCGCTGTCGATCACCTGGATATAGAAAAGCCTCAGCGCGATGATGGCGAACGACACCACCACGACAAGCTGCAAGATCAATCCCCGGCGGTTGTTCATTGTCGGCTCCCGGGTTTGTTGAAGAACAGCAACTGGAAAAAGAAGACCAGCACCACCGTGACCGCCGCACTGAGCACGATGCGCAGCAAGATGAGCGGCAGGTGGCTCAGGCTCATGGATTCGAAACAGAAAAAGACGATGCAGTAGAACAGGATGGCGACGGACGAAAATTTGAAATAACGCCCTTCGCCCAGGATGCGCGAGGTGGGTACCCCGCCCTCGTGGACGGTTTCGCGTCCCAGCACGACCGTCAGCAGCCACGGGCGTACAAACCCCAGCGCGGTGCAGGCGATGGTGTAAAGGCCCTCGCTGCCGGTGAAGAAATCCATCGTCAGCCCCAGCAACGCCCCCAGCAGCACCGTCCACCCCCAACCCAGCCCGATGGGCAGCAGCAGCAGGAAAACGATGAAGAACACCGGGTGGATGTAGACGCTCAGGTCGAGGTTGTCGAACAGGAATACCTGCAGCAACACCGCCGCCACGAACAACACCCCGTATTCAACTGCCCTGATCATCGCCGTCTAAGATTTATTTCCCGCCCTCCGGAACCACAAAAATAGCGTTTTTTACCGTTATTTCAGCGTCAGGGCGTAAAGTTCTTCGATTTTCGCGGCCATCGCCTCCCAGCTGAAACGCTTCTTCTCGCGCGCCATGTTGCGCACGAAACGCGGCGCGTCGCCCGAGGTGTAGAAGCGGCGGATGGCATCGGTGAGGCTTTCGACCGAGGTCTTCACCACGTAGCCCACCACCCCGTCGGGCACGATCTCGGCCAGGCCCCCCACGTCGGTGACGATCATCGGCAGCTCGAAGTGGTAGGCGATCTGGGTCACGCCGCTCTGGGTGGCGCTGCGGTAGGGTTGGATCAGCACATCGGCCGCCGAGAAGAAGTAGCGGATCTCGTCGTCGCGGATGAAGTAGTCGTGCAGCACGATGTCGTCGGCCAGGCCGCGCTCGGCGATCATGTCGACGTATTTGCCTTTGTTGTAGTAGAACTCCCCGGCCACGATCAATTGCTTGCGGGTGGTGAAGCCTTCGGCCTTGAGGCGTGCCCAGGCTTCGAGCAGCACATCGAGCCCCTTGTAGTCGCGGATGATCCCGAAGAACAGGGCGTACGAGATCTCGGGGTCGAGCCCCAGGTGGCGGCATGCTTCGATCCGCTCCACGCGCTCGCCGAAGTTGACGAACAGGGGGTGGGGCGAGAAGAGCGCGGGTTTCGAGGTGACGAACGTGTCGAGGTCGTCCTTGACCTGCTGCGACATGTAGATGAACCCGTCGACGTTGCGCAGGAAGTAGCGGTTGAACCAGCGGTCGGTAATGTGGTGCTCGTGGGGGGTGATGTTGTCCAGTTGAACCAGCACCCGGGTGTGGCCGTTCTTGCGTGCCTTGCGGGCGATGGTCCCGAAGCAGGGTGCCATGAAGGGCGTCCAGTACTTCATCAGGATCACGTCGGGTTTTTTATCGCGCAGTTTCCGTCCCACCTTGAGCCAGTTGAACGGATTGGCCGTGTTGACCAGCCGCTCGATCGCCAACCCTTCGGGCGGGGGCGACTCGGAATATTGCGTCTTGCCCGGGAAGAGGAACGAGGGGTATTGCACCGTGAAGGTCTTGATGTCGACCTTCGAGCCCCGGGCGGCGAAGGTGCGCGCCATGATCTCCATGATCGACGCCAACCCCCCGCGGTAGGGGTAGGCGGGTCCGAGGATGGTCAGGCGGCCGATGGGTTCTCCCGCCGAAGCGGGCCTGCGCCAGTCTTTGCGGGGAGCGCCCCGTTTGGGTTTGGTATTTTCCGAGGTCATTGCGAAAGAAATTCTTTTTTATAGATCTTGATCAGCAGCAGGAATCCCGAAATGATCAGGGGCCCGAAAATAATGCCCCAGAAACCGATCAGGTTCACCCCCAGGATGATCCCGAAGATGGCGATCAGGGGATGGATGTCGGCGAAGCGCTTCAGGAAGAGCATGCGGATCACGTTGTCGACGACCGAGATAACCGCCGCCCCGTAGACCAGTAACGCGATTCCCTGCCATATATTGCCCCCGATGAGCAGGTTGACCGCCAGCGGGATCCACACCGCCGCCGTGCCCACCACGGGCACCAGCCCGAAGATCCCCGTCAGCAGGCCCCACACCACCGGGTCGCCCGCCCCGAAGATCCAGTAACCCAACCCCGCCACGAGCCCCTGGCCGAGCATGATCACCGGGATGCCCACGGCGTTGCTGACGACCATGTTCTCGGTTTCGGCCTCGATCAGGCACACGCTGTTGTCCGACAGGGGCAGCGCATGGCGCAGGCGCTCCTCCATGGCGCTGCCGCCCTGGAGCATGAAGTAGAGCACGAAGATCATCATCAGCCCGTTGGTCACCACGCTGCCGGCGGTCGAGAACACCTGGGGCAGGTAGTCGCCCGCCGAGCGGATGGCCTTGTCGACCATCTCCTTCGAGAAGATGTTGTAACCCGTCTTTTCGAGCACCAGGTTGTGGATGTTGTTCACCGCGTCGATCACCGCCTGGGGATGGAAATCCTTGACCTTGGCGTAGACCACCCCGAACAACGCCCCGCCCAGGATGAAGACCAGCAACACGGTCATCGCCAGCAGGAACGCCGTCGACCACCCTTTGCGCCAACCCCGCGCCTGCAGCTTGCGGTGCGGCGTGCGCAACAACATGTAGATCGTGGCTGCACCCAGCACCGAACTCACAAAGTAGGTCAGCTGCGACACGATCACAAAGGCCAACGCGATGATCAGCGCTACGAACATCACCTGCCGGATCACAGAACTCGTCTCTTTTCCCGAATACATAGCCTTATCCTAATTTTTTTGTCATCACGTGGTCGGTCATCAGGAACCCGTTTCCGATGTCGATGTCGTAACTTTCTTCTATGTCGAATCCCATTTTTTGGTAGAATGCGATGGCCGTGCGGTTGTCGCGGTTGACGTTGAGGGTCAGCAGCGCGTTGCCGGCGGTGCGTGCGATTTTCTCGGCCCGCTCCACGAACAGCCGCCCCAGGCCGCGTCCCTGGGCTGCGGGGAGGATGTATATCTTGTGTATCTTGGTGCGCGAGTCCTTGTAGCCGGTTTCGTACGAGAGGTACCCCAGGTACTCCTCGCGTTCCATGGCGATCAGGTAGCGGTGTCCCAGTTCGGCTATCTGATGTTCGAGCGCTTCGCGGCTGTACATCATATCCATCATGTAGGCGATCTGCTCGCGGGAGAGCATCGCCTCGAACGTCACCGGCCACACCACGGCGGCCATCCCCTGGATGGTGGGAATATCTCCGATCCCAGCCTCGAACAATTTTTTCGACATAAACGATTTATAATTTATATTTTTCGATCCCCTCGTCCAGAAACGCCGCAAACGCCGCCGCATCGAGGTCGTACCCCCGGGCGGGCATCAGCGCGCGTCCCTGGCCGTCGAGGACCAGGTAGCAGGGCTGGGCGTTGACCCCGAAGCGCGTGCCGGCGATATAGGAATTGATCTTGCCCAACCCCTTGAGCACGCGGCCGCTGCCGGTCGTGACCCAATCGCTTGCGGGGACCTCTTTCTTATCATCCGAGTAGAGCACCACCACCACGTAGTCGTTCCTCAGCCGGTCGAGCACTTCGGCCCGGGCCAGCACCTTGGCGTCCATTTCGCGGCAATTGACGCACCCGTGCCCCGTGAAGTCGAGCAGTACTGGTTTGTCGACCTTGCGCGCATAGGCCAGCCCTTCTTCGAGTTCGAAAAAGGCGTCGAGGCCGTTGGGTGCGTGCAGGAAGTCGGCGTATTTACGTCCCCCGGCATCCCGTTGGGAAGGCGCGCCGCCGCCTGCGACGAAATCCTGGGAGGTGAGGGGCGGCAGGTAGCCCGCGATTCCCTTCAGGGGGGCTCCCCACAGGCCGGGCACGAGGTAGACGACAAAGCTGAAGGTGACGATCACCAGCAGCAGGCGGAAAACCCCGATGTGTTTCACCTCGCTGTCGTGCGCGAAGCTGATCTTGCCCAGCAGGTAGAGGCCCAGCAGCGTGAAGACCACGATCCAGATCGCCAGGTAGACTTCGCGGTCGAGGATACCCCAATGGTAGGTCTGGTCGGCCACCGAGAGGAATTTCAACCCCAGGGCCACTTCCAGAAAGCCCAGCACCACCTTCACCGAGTTCATCCACCCGCCGCTTCCGGGCAGGCGGTCGAGCAACGAGGGAAAGAGCGCGAAGAGCACGAAGGGCAGCGCGAAGGCCACCGAGAAGGCCAGCATCGTGGCGATCGGCTCCCAGAACTCGCCCGCCGTCGATTTCAGCAGCACCGTACCCACAATGGGCCCCGTACACGAAAACGACACCAGCACCAGCGTCAGCGCCATGAAGAACACCCCGACGGTGCCTCCGCGGTCGGCGTTGCGGTCGCTGCGGTTCACCATCCACGAGGGCAGCACGATCTCGAAAGCCCCGAAGAACGATGCCGCGAAGACCATGAATACTATGAAAAACAATACGTTGGGCAGCCAGTGTGTGGCGATCCAGTTGAAGATATCGGCTGTGACCGTCTCGCCGCCCACCACGCGCGTGACCAGGATGATCACGGCGATGGGCAGCGTGTAGAGCGCCACGATGAAAAATCCGTAGAGCGAGGCCATCCACCGTCCGCGGCGGGGCGAGCCCTGTTGTTTGAGGAAGTACGAGATGGTCATCGGCACCATCGGGAAGACGCACGGGGTGAGCAGCGCCGCCAGGCCCCAGAGGATCGCTTCGGCGATCAATGCCCAGAGGTGTTTGCCGCTTGCATCCGCCGGGGCCGGGGCGGCCTCGGGATTTTCGATCGTAAAGCTGAACTCATGCGTAGCCGGGGGGATGCAGCTCTTGTCGTCGCACGCCTGCCAGGTGACCTCGGCGTGCAGGGTGGCTTTGGGTACCGTAACTTTGAATTGCTGGGCGAAACGCGCCGAATCGGCAAACCAGCCGATCTCCATTCCGAATATGGAGTCGTGGAACCGCGTGGGCGCATCGATCTGATAGACCGTTCCCGAGAGGCTGGCGCCTGCGGCGGAAGGGAAGGCGAAGACGGTGGCGTTGGGGCCCATCGCATCGTAAGGACCCAGGTCGTAGAGGTGCCACGACGGGGCGATGCGGGCGGCGAAAACCACCTCGAACAGGTCACCCCCCAGCGCACGAACCTGCGGGGCGCTCCACGCGACCGGGTTCCTGCCCTGGGCCCCCGCGGCGACGAACATCGCCAGAGCACACAACGTCAAAACGATCCTTCTCATAAACGGCATAATCGGAGTGCTAAATTAATCATTTTTACGGGACACACCAAAAGTCGTGCGGTTTTGGTAACTTTGCCGTATGAAAAGATATCCGGGAACCGTAACGCGCCTCGATAGCGTCACTTCGACCAATACCGCCGCCCGTGACGCGCATTACGGCCACGGCGACATCGTGGTGGCGGAGTCCCAGAGCGCCGGGCGCGGCCAGCGCGGGAACAGCTGGGAGAGCGCCCCGGGCGAGAACCTCACCTTTTCGCTGGTCGTGACCCCGCGGTTCCTGCCCGCGGGTGAACAGTTCCTGCTCTCGGTAGCCGTTTCGCTCGCCCTGGCCGATACGCTGGCCGGTTACGGCATCGACGCCCGGGTCAAATGGCCCAACGACATCTACGTCGCCGGGCGCAAAGTCGCCGGGATCTTGATCGAGAACGATATCCTGGGAGAGAACCTCTCCCGCAGCATCATCGGGATCGGACTGAACGTCAACCAGCGGGAGTTTCCCGCCGCGCTGCCCAACCCCGTGTCGATGGCGCTGGCGGCGAACAAAAAGTTCGATCTTGTGGAAATTCTGGAGCGTTTCCGCGCGGCGTTCTTCGCCCGCTACGCATCGCTCGAAGCCGACAATGGAGCCACCCTGATGGCCGACTACCACGCCCGCCTCTACCTGCTGGACGTTCAGGCCGCTTACCGCGATGCCAACGGGGAGTTCGCCGGGACGATCCGCCGGGTGTTGCCGTCGGGCGAGATCGAGGTGGAGCATTCCGGCGGCGGGACCCAACGCTACCTGTTCAAGGAGTTGGAATTTACCGCAGCCCGCTCCTCCCTCCGGATTCGATCATGATGATATTGCCGTCGTATTCCACCCCGTCTTGCCGGCGCGACTTGCCGGACTGCAGCGAGTGGAAGTTGTAGGTGAACCTCAGCGCCCAGTAACGCCCGAAGGAGCTGCTCCACGAATTGACGACGTAGTCGTTGGTCACCGAGGACGAGAAACCGGTCTCGCGGTTCAGCAGGTCGTAACCCACCAGGCTCAGTGCGCCTTTTTTCTTGAGTATTTTGTATCCCGCATGCACGCTGAGCATATGTTCGTCGCGGTTGCTGCCCTTGTAGCCCGGGAACCTCACCAGCGAGTAATGGTAATTCGTTTTCAGGGACAGGTTTTGGGTGATAAACCACTCCGCGTTGGCCTGGACCAAACCGCTCAGTTGTTTGCGGTCGCTGCCCAGAGTGTTGTACGAATAGGCGTAGCTCACCCTGGGACGGACCCCAAACCTTAATTTGCGCGATGTCATGCTGAAGGAGGCACCCCAGGTGATGTTGTCCGTGGTCAGGATGTTCCTCACGTCGTGCGTGTAGGTAGGCAAACTCGAATGCGTGTAAGTGATGTTGGAATTCAGGCTGGAGCCTATCGAGGGGAAGCGCCAGAAAAAATATGCCCTTCCCTCGTATTTATAGGAAGTTCCGGCATTGACCCAGGTCGAAAAAGTGCCGCCCGCCGCGATCGGTTCGCCGTCCAGTTCGGGCAGGGGGGTTTCGGCGGCGTAGAAGGTGCTTTTGCGGGCGATGACGTTGTTGGTTATGTACCCGTTGGCCGACAAGGTCAGCGACCTGCCTTTTTTCATATCCAGCAGGTTGGGCCCCCCAACCATAAAGGTGTGGGTAGTCCCCTGCTTGAGCGAGGGATTCCCTTGCGAGATATTGAGCAGGTCGGTGTTGTCGATCCGGTCGCGCAGCATTTCGAGCGAAGGCGTATTGATCGAAGCATTGTAATCGAAGTAGAACCGCCTGGAGCCGTTCTTTACCTTGTTTATGTTGAACGCCGGAGAGAGGGAGTAGAAGATATGCCCGTCGTGTTCCTGCTCGGGAAACATTTCGTCGCGGTTGATACGGTTCGCCTGGCCGTTGAGCGATGCCAGAATAAAATAGTATTCCCCTATGGCGCCAAGATAGGACAGTTTCAGGTTGTGGGAGGTGTTGCTGTTGGTGTAGTTGTAGGTGTTCACCGAGTCCAGGGGCATTTCGGGATCGTAGATGTTGTGGGCCGTCTGGCGGCTGCGGGAGTAGTTGTCGGAGATGCCGTAGGAGAGCCCGATGGACGATTCCCGCTCTCCCTTCTTGCTTTGGGAGAAGAATTTGGAGATCTCGACATTGGCATTCATGGTCCGTGAGGGTCCGCCGAGCGAGGTGGAGAGTATGCGCTGTCCGTAGACCGACGAGAGGGTGTCGACCATCACTTCGCTGCCGTCGCTGTCCGAAAAACTGGCGTTCGCCGCGAGAGCGAATGTAACCGTCCCGATCCTGGAGGAGATCCAGCTGGTATGCGGCGAAATGAAGGTGCTGCGGATGCCGCGCGCGGTCGTGCTCGCCGAGTTCTCCCGCTCGACGCCTTCGACCGAAAGCAGGCGGGTGCTCGCGTTGTCGGTGTCGCTGACATTGACCGATCCCTCGGCGCCGATCCTGAATATCCCGGCCTTGCCTGTCATTACGCCGCTGGAGAACGAACCCGCATGGGTGCTTGTGTGTATGTCGTTGCGCAACGACGAGGCGTCGGTGCGGGCCGGATCGAGGTCGGTGGCGAAATAGTCTTTCCAGGTGTTGGATTCGGTGATAGTCCGGTTGTTCGTGTACCCGTAACGGCCGTTGATCCCCGTCATGTCGCGCCGCTCGCCCCAGAATTTACCGCCCCTGATCGACGCCGAACTGACGCGGCTGTCGGTACCTTTCTGTGACATGGCGGAAGAACTTGCGAGGTTATTGCCCGATTCGCCGGTATTGCTTGTCATGGCCGTGACGGCTCCCTCCAGTTTCTCGGAAAAGAAGTTGGCGTTGGCCCCCGCCCCGTAGCGGACTTTGCGGTCGCCGTCGGGATCCTGGGCGATGTCGGTCCCGCCGGTGGCGAAGAAATGCCCGGTCGCGGAGCTGAAGATCGGATTTTTGGTGACGATGTCCATGGCGCGTTGTTTCTGGCCGCTCTTGAAGCCTTGGAGGCGGTCTTTGTCGGTAGGCTCGTAGAAGGTTTTGATCTTCACCACCTCCTTAGCCAGCAGCTCTTTGAGCACTGCCTTGGGATCATCGCCGAAGATCAGTTTGCTGTTCACATAGGTGCGCGCCACCGATTCCCCCAGTACCGACACACTCCCGTCGTCGCCCACTTCCACCCCCGGCATCTGGCGCAGGATCTCCACCGTGGCGTCGTCCTCGAAGGTCTTGACCGCCGCGGCGTTGAAGATCAGCGTGTCGCCCGACATCGTCACGGGCGGCACTTTGCCTTTCACCTGCACCTCCTGGATCTCCGTGGCCTCCTCTTCGAGCAATATCCTGCGGCTGAATTCCGTGCCGGTCTTGATCTCGGCCTCGACGGTTTTGACCTTGTAGCTCACGTGGGTTACCACCAGGGTGGCCTTGCCCTCGGGGACTTTCTTGAAGACGAAGTAGCCGTAGTTGTTGGTCGAGGTGCGCATCGTGTCGCGCGCTGTCATCAGGGTCACGGTGGCTCCCTGGATCGGGAAGTATTGCATCATGCCTCTCTCGAACGTTACGGCTGTCGTATTCACCATCCCGGAAACAGTGACCGTCCGCGTCTGTGCGGAGGCTGCCGTGACCGCGGCGGCGAAAAAAAGAAGGCAGGACAGGTGCCGTATCATGGCTTCGGATGGGATTTGATAAATGCGACAAGGGCCGGGACGAGTTCCGGCGATAGGGGCTGGGAGGGGCTGTTGTAAACCGCGGCCTGCTCTTCCATATCCATCGAAGGGCACTCTTTCAGCACGTGGTTCATATTTTTTATCAGGGCTATTTCGGCCGTGGGGTTGGCCGTGAAGAGCAGCCGCGCGTCGGCGATCGAGATCTGGACGTCGGTGGTCCCCTGGACGATCAGCACGGGGATCGTCAGGGCGGCGATCTCCACGGCGGGATCGTATTTCATCCACGAGATCATGTAGGGCTGCACGCTGGGGCGGAACAGGAAATCGAGCGCCTGGGGAGTGTTCTCGACCGTCTTTCCCGCCTTCAGCGAGTCGAGGATGGGGTGGACCACCGCGCTGGCTTCGGCAGGTGCCGCAGCCATCTGTTCGCGGATCAGGGCATCGGCCGGACGGCCCGCCCCGGCGATGGAGATCAGTCCTGCGACGGCCGGGTTGGCGCGGCTGGCGACGATCCCCACGAGCGAACCCTCGCTGTGCCCGGCAATGTATATGGCGTTAAATTTTTTGTCGGCAGCCAGTTGGGCGATCCATCCGCGGAGGTCGTCGATGTAGGTTTCGAAACGCATATCCGCCTCCTTGCCCCCCGCCAGGCGGCTCGACGACACCCCCCGCTTGTCGAAGCGCACCGAGGCGATCCCCTCGCGGTACAGCGCCTCGGCCAGCAGTTTGAGTGAGTTGTTCTGCATGCCGTGCTGGTTGCCGTCGCGGTCCGTGGGCCCCGATCCGGCGACCAGCAACACCACCGGCACGCTCTCGCCGCCCTTCGGGACGAGGATGCGGCCGTTGATGGTCCCCGTCGGGGTCTTCAGCGAGTAGAGCTCGGAGAAGGGGGCCTGGGCGTAAAGGCCCGGCAGGCAAAGCCATACCGACAGCAAAATCAGCAAAATCTTTTTCATTGGTTACAAATATAACAAAATAAACCGTGCCGATGTTCCATTAAGGTACTTTTAATTGCGCCTTGGACACCGCCAGGGCCGCCACGCTGATGCGGGCGGTGGGTGCGGCCTGCAGAATGGCGCCGGCCAGCGACACGAGCGTCGCCCCGGTGGTGAAGACGTCGTCGACCAGCAAAAGGTGTTTGCCGGCAAGGGCTTCGGGGCGGCGCACGCGGAAAATATCCTCGACGTTGTCCCAGCGCTCGTCGCGGTGTTTCGACGCCTGGCTTTCGGTGTTCACCGTGCGCACCACGCTGCGGCGGTCGACCGCGATGCCCGTCGCGTGTGACATCCCTTCGGCCAGGTATTCCGACTGGTTGTAGCCCCGGCGCAGGAACTTCATCCGATGCAACGGCACGGGAACCAGCAGGTCGACGTCGTCGTAGAGCCCCGAGTCGCGCAGCTCCGCCCCGAACCACTCGCCGGCGTCGCGCGCAAAGCGCCAGTTTCCACGGTATTTGAAATCGGTCACCAGGCGCACATAGCCGCTGTCGTGGGTGTAGAACATAAACGCACAGGCATTCACCACGGGTACCAGGCCGTAGAGCTTCTGCGCCACGGGGTTGTCGATCCGGCGTTCGTAGCCCGTCAGGGGGATCTCCATCCGGCAACGGGTGCACATCAGGGCGGTCCCTTCGCCCATCGCGGCGCCGCACACGGGGCATGCGGGCGGAAAGAACAGGTCGAATACGTTGTGCCAGGGGGATTTCATCATAGCGGATCGACATTACACACCACAGCTATCCTTTTGTATCCGGGCATCGCGCGCACCTTGTCGATCTCGGCGGCCAGCAGGCGGCGGGCCTTGGCGAACGACTTGTCGCGCTCGACCTTGAGCGTGAAACAGAGCAAGTGCTCGTTCCGGATCCGGTCCACGGGCGGCGGTACGGGGCCCAGCAGGCGCTTCCCGAAGATCGCGCGCAGGTTCTTTCCCAGCTCCACTGCCGCGCCCTGCAGCGCCTCGGGGTCGCGTCCGCGCAGGGTGATCTCCGTCAGGCGGCAGTAGGGCGGGTAGGCGAACGCCTCGCGCTCGGCAAGTTCGCGCGAGCACATCCCCTCCCAGTCCCCGGCGGCGGCGGCCGCGATCACCGGATGGGCGGGTTGGGCCGTCTGGATCACCACCTCGCCCTGCACCTCGCGCCGCCCCGCCCGCCCCGCCACCTGGGTCATCAGGGCGTAGGCACGCTCCCCGGCCCGGAAGTCGGCGAAATTCAGCAGGTTGTCGGCGTTGAGGATCCCCACCAGCGACACCCCTTCGAAATCGAATCCCTTGGCCACCATCTGGGTGCCGATGAGGATGTCGGTGCGGCGTGCCTCGAAATCGGCGACGACGCGGTTGTAGGCGTCCCGGCTGCGGGCTATGTCGCTGTCCAGGCGGGCGATACGTACCCCGGGCAGCAGGGCGGCCAGTTCGTCCTCGATTTTCTCGGTGCCGAAGCCCCGCGCCTCGGGAACCGCCTTGCCGCACGCGGTGCAAACGGCCGCGGCGTCGCGCCGGTAACCGCAATAGTGGCAGCGCAGCTTGCCCTCGGCGCGGTGGAGCGTCAGCGCCACGTTGCAACGGGGGCACCCGGCCGCCGCGCCGCACTGCGGACACTCGGCGTAGGGCGCGTAGCCCCGCCGGTTCTGGAACAGGATCACCTGCCGGCCCCCGGCGAGCGTGTCGCGGATCCGGTCCATCAGCTCCTTGTTGAAATGGTTGCGGCGCTCGCCCCGCTTGACGGCGCGCAGGGTGTCGGACACGGTGATGCGGGGCGCTGTCGAGGCGCCGTAACGCTCGCCGAGGGTCGCCAGGCCGTACTTTCCCGCCAGGGCGTTGGCCCAGCTCTCGAGCGAGGGGGTGGCGCTGCCGAGGATCGTCCGGGCGCCGTGCAGCCCCGCCAGCACCAGGGCGCCGTCGCGGGCGTGGTAGCGCGGGGCGGGCTCCGACTGTTTGTAACTGTTCTCGTGCTCCTCGTCGACGACCACCAGCCCCAGCCGCTCGAAGGGCAGGAACATCGCCGAGCGCGCGCCCAGCACCAGGTTGCCGCCTCCGCGCCCCACGCGGCGGTAGGCCTCGGCCCGGCGGCGGGCGGAATAGCGCGAATGGTAGGGGACCACGCGGGCACCGAAGGCGGCCTCCACGCGGCGGATGAGTTGCGCCGTGAGGGCGATCTCGGGCACGAGGTAGAGCACGTCCTCACCACGCGCCAGGCATTCGGCGGCCAGGGTGGTGTAGATCTCGGTCTTGCCGCTGCCGGTCACCCCGTGGAGCAGCACGGTATCTTTCGTTGCAAAATGGTCCCGTATCTCATTGGCAATGCGCTGCTGGAGCGGCGTAAGTTGCGGCAGGACAAAGGGCTCGTCGGCGGGTGCGTCCACCACCTCGCGCTTTTCGAAAGCGACGATCCGTTTCTCCTTCAGCGCCGCCAGCACCGCGTCCGAGGCGTCGAGCCGCTTGCGCCGCACGCCCCCGGAGAGGTCGTCCCCCAGCTTTTCCACGATCTCCACCAGGGCGGCGTATTGCTTTTTGGCGCGCCCCAGGCCCTCGAACTGCGCGTTCAACCCGGCGGGGTCGCACAGCGCCACGAACGCCTCGCTGCGGGGCCGGAAGCGGTCGCCGGCGAACTCCTCGGCGGTCATCCCCGAGGGCTTGAGCGCCGAGGGCAGCGCCGCGGCCATCACCTCACCCAGCGAACACATGTAGTAGTCGGCGATCCACTCCCAGAGCTTCATCTGCCGCGCGGTGAGGCGCAAAGGCGGCGACACCACCGAGCGCACGGGTTTCGTTTTGAATGCCGGTTTTTGGTCGTGCACGCGCCACACGATGCCCTGGTAGATCCTGCCGCCGACGGGGATTTCGACCGCCGTGCCCGCCCCGATCTCCTCGTCGAGGGTGTAGGTCAGAAGGCCCAGGGCGATGGGGGCTGCAATATCGGCGTAGAGTCGGCGCATAAAAACGGTTGCAATAGCCAACAAAGATAGCGAAATTGCGAAAAAAAACGTAGCTTTGCACCAATATTCGAACCGCTATGACGCTTTCGTCCCATCCCGTGCTGCGCACCGTCAAGGAGTATATTTTCATCACCGTCGGGTTGATGATCTATGCCTTTTCGTGGACGGCCGTGGTGATTCCCGCCGACGGCGTGGGCGGCGGTGCGAGCGGTGTGGCGCTGCTGATCTACTACGCCACGGGCGGCGCCAACGGGGGGATCCCGATCGGGTATTCGTTCTTTGCGGTCAACGGTATATTGCTGTTGATAGCAGCCCTGACGGTAGGCATCCGTTTCGGCGCCAAGACGATCTACGCCATCGTGGTCATTTCGTTCGGGATGGGCCTGATGCAAAAGCTCATCCCGCCCGACCTGCTGGGGCTGGGCGGCGACAAGCTGCTGTCGGCCATCCTGGGGGGCGCCCTGGGGGGGCTGGGGATCAGCATCTGTTTCACGCAGGGGGGCAGCACGGGCGGCACGGACATTGTGGCGATGATCGTCAACAAATACTACAACATCAGCTACGGCAAGATCATGATCGTGTGCGACATGGTCATCATCGGGTGTTCGATCTTCGTTTTCAAGAACATCACGGCCATCATCTACGGCTACGTGCTGGTGGCGGTGTTCGGTTACACGGTCGACTACATCATGGCCGGCAACCGCCAGTCGTCGCAGATATTCATCGTTTCGAAACAATTCGACCTGATCGCCGCGCGCGTGTCGAAGGAGGTGCGCCGGGGTGTGACGCTCATCGACGGCGAGGGGTGGTACACGGGCGAAAAGGCCAAGATCGTGATGGTCGTGTGCCGCAAGAACGAAACCAGCTCGATCTTCCGCATCATCAAGGATTGCGACCCCGCGGCGTTCATCACCGTGGGCAGCGTCATGGGCGTCTACGGGCTGGGCTTCGAGGCGCTGAAAAAATAAGAGTAAAATATATTCGACCACGATATGAAAAAGTTCAAACGGTATTTAGTCACTTCGGCGCTGCCCTATGCCAACGGGCCGGTGCACATCGGCCACCTGGCGGGGGTTTACGGTCCCGCCGACATCTACGTGCGTTACCTGCGCCTGCGCGGCGAAGACGTCGTGTGGGTATGCGGGTCCGACGAGCACGGGGTCCCCATCAC
>JAVBRR010000008.1:0-10395 GCA_031547705.1 Rikenellaceae bacterium
CCGACGAGGAGATCGCCCGCAACCCCCGGGCCCGGAGTGCACGGCTCAGGGCGGCGAAGAAAGTATAAAACATTGAAAAACGACACGGTCATAGATCCCCGTTGGGAAGAGGAGCAGCAGGCCCGCGAGCGCGAGGAAGAACTCGTGCGCGAGGCCTCCAGGCGCGTCCGCCGGCGCCGCGACACCTCGTGGGACGAGGCCGACGGGCCGATCGCGCCCTGGGACGAACCCCGCGAACAGCCGCACGCGAACCGGGCCCGGCGTTACAGCGACGACACGCAACGCCCCTCGTGGGAACCCGCACCCGAGACCGTCGCGGCGGACGAGGAACCTCCCTACGAGGAACCCCGCGAGGAGGACGGCGTCGAGCAGACCCCGCCGGTACGCGAGCATTCGAAAATAAAGGAGTACATCGGTGGCGTGCTGTCGGGCAACATCCTCTCGAAGGCCGAGGTGCGCAGGCTCTATCCCTACATGCTTTTTTTGGCGTTCCTGGCCCTGCTTTACATCTCGAACGTCTTCCGCATGCAGCAGCTCCACCACCGGCACGAACGCCTGGCGCGCGAGGTGAAGGAGCTGCGGGCCAAGTCGCTCACGATACAGGCGATGCGCGTCGACGCCACGCGCCGCAGCCGCATCGTCCTCGAGGTCGAGGGGCGCGGCCTGGGGCTCCGGGAGTCGCTCACGCCGCCCAAGGTGATCAAGGAATGAAAATCCGCAAGCCGCAACCCATAGAATCATGTCCGCCGAGAAACGCTCCGAGATAAAACGCGACATCCTCACCAGGGTGCGCTGGCTCTACGTCATCTTCGTCGTGGCGGGGGCGGCCATCGCGGGGCGCATCCTCTATATCCAGTACGGGCCCGAGGGCGACGAGTTGCGCAAAAAGGCGCGCAAGATCACCTACGAGCGCGTGGCGATCGAGGCCGACCGGGGCGACATCCTCGCCGTGGACGGACGCACACTGGCCATCTCGATCCCCACGTTCGAGATCCGTATGGACTTCGCGGCGGCGGGGCTCACCGACTCGGTCTTCAACGCAGGCGTCGACTCGCTGGCGGCCAACCTGAGCGCCTTTTTCCGCGACAAGAGCGCTGCGGCCTACAAAGCCAAACTGGTTAATGCACGCGCCAACCGAAATGCCAACCGCTACGTGCTGCTCTCGCCGCGGCGGGTGAACTACATCGAACGGGGCAGGATCGCCAAATTCCCGATCTTCCGCCTGGGGCAGAACCGCGGCGGGCTGATCACCCCCCAGGTCAACCTGCGGCTACACCCCCACGGGTCGCTCGCGCGGCGCACGATCGGGGGCTTCAACGAGCAGGGCGTGAGCTGGGGCGTGGAAGGCGCCTTCGACCACCAACTGCGCGGCCAGGACGGCAACACGCTCATGCAGCGCATATCAGGCAGTTTCAAGGTCCCCGTTCCGGACGAGGGCAACGTCGAGCCGGTGAACGGCGTCGATGTGGTCACCTCGCTCGACGTCGACATCCAGGATGTGGCCGAAAGCGCCCTGCGCGAACAGCTCGAGCGCGGCAACGCCAAGTGGGGCACGGTGGTGCTGATGGAGGGGGCCACGGGCGAGATCCGCGCCATGGCCAACCTGACGCGCAAGGCCGAAGGCGTCGTGGTCGAGGATTTCAACTACGCCATCGGGATGAACCTCGAACCGGGTTCGACGTTCAAACTCGCCTCGCTGATCGCCCTGCTCGACGGCGGCATGCCGCTCGGGAAAAAATTCGACACAGGAACCGGCACCATGACCATCGGGCGCGCGCGCGTGGTCGACTCGCACCCCTGCGGCAAGCAGGACCTCAAAGGAATTTTCGAACACTCGTCGAACGTGGGCTTTGCGCTGGCAGTCAACGAATTGTACGGAGCGCACCCCGACCGGTTCGTCGACAAGGTGTGCGCCATGGGCCTCGACAAGAACCTGGGCGTACAGATCCCCGGCGGGCAGACCCCCGTGGTGAAACACCCCTCGGACAAGAGCCGCGGCGGATGGGACGGGATGACGCTCACGATGATGTCGTACGGCTACGCGCTGAGGATCACCCCCCTGCACACCCTGTCGCTCTACAACGCCGTGGCCAACAACGGGACCATGATGCGTCCCCTGCTGGTGAAGGAGGTGCGCGAATACGGACAGACCATCCAGACGATCCGTCCCGAGGTGCTCGTGCCCCAGATATGCTCGAAAGAGACCCTCGCCCAGGTGCAGGAGTGCCTCACGGGCGTGGTGGACGAGGGGACGGCGGGCCTGCTCAAGAATCCCTACTACAAAGTGGCGGCCAAGACCGGCACCGCCCAGGTGGCGCAGGGCCGCGGCGGCTACACCGACCGTTTCGGGGGACGCCACTACCTGGCGACGCTCGTGGGCTATTTTCCGGCCGAGAACCCCAAATACAGCTGCATCGTAGCCATAGAAACCTACCACGGCCCCGGCTCCTACGGGACCTATTACGGCGCCTCGCTCTCGGGGCCCGTGTTCCGCGCCATCGCCGACCGGGTCTACGCATCGAACGTCGCGTGGCAGGACCCGGTGAACAAAGGCCGCGAGAAAGCGACCGGCAACCCGCCCCTCAAGGGGGGCGACCTGCGGGAGATAAAAACCGTAGCCTCGCGCCTCTCGATCCCGGTCGAGATGCCACCGCGCGGCAACCGGTGGGGCGTCGCGGGGTCGCCCGACTCGGCGAAGATCGTCGTCACGGCCTTGGACCCCGCGGCCCGGGGCGTCCCGTCCGTAGTGGGACTGGGACTCAAAGAGGCGGTCTACCTGCTCGAAAGCAAGGGGCTGAAGGCGGCCTTCTCGGGGCGCGGCAAGGTGTTGTCGCAATCGGTCGAACCCGGCACCGAGATCGTGAGGGGGAGCGTCGTGGTGTTGGCGCTGGGGAATTGATCAGAGAATCACCCGCGAGAGAATATCGATGTAAAGCGCTATTCCCGAGCGTATTTCGTCGAGATAGACGAACTCGTCGGCGCTGTGGCTGCGGGCGCTGTCGCCCACGCCCAGTTTCAGCGACGGAACGTCGAGCAGCGCCTGGTCGGACGTGGTGGGCGAACCGTAGGGCACGCCCCCCAGGGCCACGGCGGCCTGGACGACGGGGTGCGACGGGTCGATATAGGACGGCCTAAGGCGCGTGGAACGGGGGATGACCTCGCAGGCGACGCTGCGGCGGATCTCGTCGAGCACCTCCTCGTTGGTGTAGCGGTCGGTAACGCGCACGTCGACCGTAAAGCGGCACTCGGCCGGCACGACGTTGTGCTGCGTGCCTGCATTGATGACCGTCACGCTCATCTTCACCGCCCCGAACAGCTCCGACAATTTCGGGAAGCGGTAGGTGCGGAACCACTCTATCTCTTTCATCGCCTTGTAGATGGCATTGTCGCCCTCCTCGCGGGCGGCGTGTCCGGCGACGCCGTGGACAACGCAGTCGACCACCATCAGGCCCCGTTCGGCGATGGCGGGCTGCATCAGCGTCGGCTCGCCCACAATGGCGAAATCCAGTGCGCCCAGGTGCGGCAGGACCGACTCGAGGCCCCCGTGCCCGCTGTTCTCCTCCTCGGCCGTGATGGCCACGCAGAGGTTGTATTTCAGGTCGGTACGCTCACGATAATAGAGAAACAACGCCAGCAGCGACACCCCGCTCGCCCCGGCGTCGTTGCTTCCCAGGCCGTAGAGGCGTCCGTCGGCGACCTCGGGGGTGAACGGATCGCGCGTGTAGGCGTCGTTGGGGCGCACCGTGTCGTGGTGCGAGTTGAGCAAAATAGTCGGTTTGGCGGGGTCGTAGCGGTCGTTGAAGGCCCACACGTTGTTGCCCAGGCGGTGGGGCCGGACGCCCCGGTGGGCCAGGAAGTCGGCGAGGATCGCGGCCGTTCCCTGCTCTTCGCCGCTGGGCGAGGGGGTGCGGATCATCTCGCACAGCAGCGCCACCGCATCGTCGTATAGTTTCTGAATATCAGTCATAGGTTTACTATTTAGCAAATTCGAGCAGGGCGGCGGCCGCAGCCTCGGGGGCCTCGACCATCGCCATGTGGCCCACGTTTTCGAGCACCACGAAACGGGCGGCGGGGTGTCCCTCGCGCAGCTTATCCACGACGCCGGGGTTGATGTAATCGTCGTCGGCACCCAGGATGAAGAGCTGCGGCACGGCGCTGCGCGTCATCACGGCGTTGGTATCCTCCCGCGAGGCCATTCCGCGCAGCAGCGCCGCGATGCCCTCGTCGTCGCACAGTTCGGCCAGGGCCGTGAGTTCCTCGATCCGGCCGGCGAAACGACGGCGGTTCTGCGGCGCAAAGCGGCCCCGGACAGCCTCCTCGGCAAAGAGCCCCTTCTTGCCGGCCAGCACGGCCTCCACCTCGCGGGCACGGGCTTCGCGCTTGGCTTCGGAGTCGGGGTTGGGCGTCGAATTCATCAGCACCAGCCCCGCGAGCATCGCCTCGTGGCGGCGCAGGAATTCGAGCGCCACGTAGCCCCCCATCGAGTGTCCCACCAAGCAGCATTTTTCGACCCCCAAGGCCTGCAACGCCCCGGCCACCACATCGGCCACGAAAGCCATCGTGTGTACCTCGCCCTTGGTTTCGGAGATGCCGTGCCCCGGCAGATCGATCGCCACGACGCGCACCGAGGGCGCCAGCAGCGGCGTGAACTCCTCCCATACCTCGAGCGTTTCGAGGTAACCGTGCAGCAGCACGACGGTACGCTCGCCGCTGCCCGCCTCGCTCACCCGGACGGCACACCCGTCGGCCATAATGAACTTTTCCATGACGCAAAAATAGTCAAAAAATTCTTCGGAGAAAATGTTCCGCAAAACATTCAAGCCGGCACGATAAATTAAAAATATTACACATTCAACTCTTTCTTTTATATATATGCGACCGCGCGTATCTTATTCGGAAAAAACGATTTACATTTGCGCGCTATTACTCTCAATTCACCCCTAACCAAATGACCCTCATGAAAAAAAACCTCCCTGTTCTTACCGCCGTACTCTGTGCGGCAGCCCTCCTTTCTTCGTGTATGAAATTCGAAGGCACCACGCCGCCGGTACAATCCCCGGACGACTTTTTCGACTTCGCCACCACGAGGGATTACAACCTGGTGGTAGATTACAACCTCACCGACACGGTTCAGTTCGAAGTCTACGCCGAAGATCCGTTCTCGGAAGTCACCACCCTGGCCGGCTTTGTCCAGCGGGTCAAGAACAACGACATCAAACCCATTTTCCGCGCCTTCACCGACGACAAAGGCTATTTCGAAGGCACGATGCAGAGCCCTTCGTACGACCGGGATTTTTACATATTCTGTAACTACCCCGGCGCTCCCGCCCTGGTGAAAGCCACCGTATCGGGCACCACGATCTCGCTGAATCCGATCCAGGCCAAGGCGGCCCCCGCCAGCAAGGCAGGCGTCACCCAGGCGGTCTACCAGGTACAGGACGATGCGTTCGGCACCTTCTACACCCTGGCGTCCAATCCCCAATGGGACAAGGAAACCGGTTACCCCAACTGGTTGCAACCCACCCGGTTCCCGGTTCCCCAACGACTGATCGACGACCTGAGCTCCATGTTCAAGGAGGGCCAGAACACACCCCTGCTGTATCCGGAATACTTCACCGGCGGCAAATCGCACGACATCCACATCAGCCTCGCCGGGAAAGCTCCCGTATCGATGGTCTTCCTGCACGGCATCACCTCGTTCAACGACGTGATCGGCTACTACTCCTACGTAGGCGACGCTCCCACGAGTCCGGCCGAGGTACACCGCACGTTCGTGTTCCCCAACGCCAAGTACGACGGGATGGGCGGCGGCCTGGCGATCGGCGACCAGGTGCAGCTCAAATACTGGAACGGCACCGAATACGAAGACGAATTCCCCGCAGGCAGCACGATCGGCGTCTTTATGTGCTCCAACGGCTACCACCCCTACTCGGGCACGGTGTACCGGGGCGGCGGCGTGTTCTACACCGACCACCGGCTCTCCGACCCCCGCGAGGCGGGCGGCAGCAGCTACCAGCAGGGCGTAGCGCTCTTCAGCGCCCTGAGCAACATGGTCGTCGTGGGCTTCGAGGACATTCCCTTCGACGACCCCTCGTGCGACAGCGACTTCAACGACGTGATGGTCGGCGTCTGGAGCCCCGGCATCGACGGCGAATTAAACCACCCCCTGCCCGAAGGCGAATGGGATCCCGAAAGCAACACCCTCGAATACGCCGGCACGCTGGCATTCGAAGACCTGTGGCCCAGCTACGGAGACTACGACATGAACGACGTGGTGCTGAAATACCACTGCAAAGTGTGGCGCAACAAAGGCAACCTGATCACCAAAGTAGAAGATATGTTCAGCCCCATCCACTCGGGAGCGCAGTTCCTCAATGGATTCGGCTACCAGTACGGCGTGGGCACCAACAAGATCGCCAGCCTCGAATGGTCGACGACCTACCCCGGCGGCAAACCGGCCACCTTCAACATCGATCCCGAAACGTGCCTCGAAAAGAACCAGAGCCGGGCTACCATCATGCTCTTCGACAACATCAACGGCGGTGTGGTGAATCCCTCCAACCCCTACAAATACAACATTACCACCACGTTCGTATGGCCGTTGAGGGATTGGGAGCTGGGCGTTCCTCCCTACAATCCCTTTATCGTGAAACGCAACAAGGGCATCACGCAACGCGACACCGAAGTGCACCTGTGCGGTTACTACCCCCCCTCGGACCTGATCGACAGGAGCTACCTGGGTTCGCTCAACGACCGCTCCATCGTATCGAGCGGCTACTACTACTGCGCGGCCAACAACATGCCTTTCGCAATCAAATTCCCCGGCGAATTCACCTGGCCCAGGGAAGGCGTGAGGATCGACGTGGCTTACCCCGACTTCGCGAAATGGGTCGCTTCGGGCGGCTGGGAATACACCAAATGGTGGGTTAAGGAATAACCGCGAAACCACAATGTAATAAGCGCCGGCAATCGAATGATAGCCGGCGCTTATTACGTAGTGGTAAAATCTAACGAATCAGACATCGATCTCTGCCCCACCCTGGTTTTCCCAAGGTTGCAGGGTACCCCCCGCCCGGAGTTCCTCGTTGACGAAATTGAGTTTGATGTCGAACGAATACCCCTGGGTGGTGCCCGTATAGTCGGCCGCCGGATTTGCCAACTGCTTCAGATTTATCGGGATCGACACCCCATCGGGTACGTTGGTCGTTTTGACCATAAGGGTATATTCGTTGTCGGTGGCGGTGGCCGTCACCGGCGTGCACATCACATAGGCCACAGGTGTGTAGGTGGCCGGTAAGGGAATGTGCTGCCCGTTCCATCCTATTGGGGTGTTGGTATAGGTCGTGCCGTCGGTGATCGTGTAAAAATCGAGTACAGCGTTAAGAGAGGCGGCATCCGGCGCACACAGCCCGGTCAGCCCGTCGATCTGTAATCCGGCTTTGACCGAATCGTTCAACGTCTTGGTCAACTGGATGGAGATGATCTCACCCCAGACCGTAGCGGCCGAAGCAGTTGCCTGTACACTGACCGTCAGTTGTGTCAACACGTGTTTGAACGCCATGGTCGGATAATTGTCCTGGTACAACTGGGTGGCAGTGACCGATACTTCCGCCGCGCAAAGGACGTCCTGGCTGCCGTTGTAGGTGTGTTTGGCCAGGCTTCCGCTGAACACCCAGGTAAAAGCCGGATTGAACGCGCACATATAAACCGCAGGGGTCCCGAGAGGGTAATAGACCGGGTTGCCGTCGAATCCCACGGGTTGGCCGCCACCCGACTCAAACGACATAGTGCCGTTTTTGTAGAGGTTTTCGTAATCGCCGGAGGTTTTGGTCACGATCACCGTAGCGCCGTCGGGCAAGGTCTCGTCCGGAGTCCGGGTCTGCATATGGATCACATTCGAGCCGAGTTTAATCTCCAGATCGCCCGGAGAGCACGCATCGTTGTCCTTTATACAGCCCGGCAGAGCCAAACAAAGAAGTAAAAAAAGGGAGAAGAAATGCTTCATATTCCCGGGATTTTCTTCCCTCCTTTCAAATTTCATACAAATATCAGATAAAAAGGATATTCGCCCTCGATTTGGTCGAGGAACACACCGATTGCCGCCGAATCTTCCAATTCGCGCAGGCATAATGAACCGGATACGAAAATGGAACCGGGCCGGAAAATTCCGGCAAGCCCTAAATCGATAAAATTAAAGAAAAGTCCTTTTATTCCTCGTCGTCGAAGTAGTCGAAAGCCGACTCTTTTTTCCGGGGGAGCGCATCGTCATCGTCGTCGAGCTCCACTTCGTTGTAGAATGCGTGGCGCTCCTTGCCGCTCTTGCGGATGGGAGAGAGTTTGACCGCTTTGCGCAGTTGGTCGTCGGAGGAGGTGTGTTCACGAAAACTTTTTTCCGTCTTCATCTCTGTGTCAAATCATTCTGATATTGAATTGCAAGTATAGAAATTTTTTTCTGAATACAGTACGCGCTTCCGAAAATATTTTAGCCCTTATTCAAGAATCGTACCCAACTCCGGGCGGCGGAATTTGGCAAAATCCGGGGGAAATTTATATCTTTGCAAATAAAACCAACCAAAATACCTAAACTAATGAACATCAACTTACGCGTACTCGCGGCCCTTTTCGTGACCGGTAACGCCGCAGCCCAGGACGCCGCAACGGCCTGGAAAAAGCTCTACCCCGAGGTCGAAAAAATGATCGTCGCCCCCAAATTCAAGAACAAAGACTATAACATCAAGGACTTCGGCGCGGTAGCCGACAACCCCGGTAAGCTGAACCACGGGGCCATCAACGCCGCCATCGACAAGTGCAGCGCGGACGGCGGCGGCCGGGTGGTCGTTCCGGCAGGCGTATGGCACACCGGCCCCATCACACTCAAAAGCAACGTCAACCTCTACGTCGACGAGCGCGCCACGCTGCTCTTCACCACCGACCTCAAAGAATACCCCAACGTCCTGACCCGCTGGGAAGGGATCGACTGCTACAACCACCAGCCCCTGATCTACGCCTACGGCCAGAAAAACATCGCCGTGACCGGCAAAGGACTGCTCGACGCAGCCGGATCGCAGGAAACCTGGTGGGGGCTGCACGCCATCGCCAAGGAGAGCTCGCGCGTCAAACTCTTCGAGTGGATCAACACCGGCGTCCCCGTCGAAGAGCGCCGGATGCTCCCGACCGACGTGTTGCGTCCCCAGTTCGTGAACCTCTACAAATGCGAAAACATCCTCATCGAAGGCATCACGCTGGTACGCACGCCGTTCTGGGTGATCCACCCGCTGTTGAGCAACAACATCACCGTGCGCGGCGTGACGATCCACACCAGCGGAGCCCCCAACGGCGACGGCTGCGACCCCGAGTCGTGCAAGAACGTGCTGATCGAGAACTGCCTCTTCGACACCGGCGACGACTGCATCGCCATCAAGTCGGGACGCAACGAGGACGGACGCCGCTGGAATGTCCCCAGCGAGAACATCATCGTGCGCAACTGTAAGATGGTCGACGGGCACGCCGGTGTGGCCGTAGGAAGCGAAATCAGCGGCGGCTACAAGAACCTGTTCGTCGAGAACTGCGAAATGGACTCGCCCCAACTCGACCGCGTGATCCGCATCAAGACGAGCAACTGCCGCGGCGGTGTGATCGAAAACGTGTTCGTGCGCAACATCAAGGTGGGCGTCTGCAAGGAAGCCGTCCTGCGCATCAACCTCAACTACGACTCCCCGCGCGAACAGTGCGACCGCACCCACTACCCCATCGTACGCAACGTGTGGCTGGATAACGTGACCAGCAACCAGAGCAAATACGGCGTCTTTATCGACGGCTACGAAGACCGCGTCAACGTACTCGACGTCCACCTGAGCAACTGCGCCTGGACGGGCGTGGCCAGCGGCAACCGCATCGACGGCAAAGTCGAAAACCTGACCTACAAGAACGTGACGGTCAACGGCAAGGAAGTGAAATAAACCCCGCCGGACGAAAAGAGGATGTTTAACGAAAAACATCCTCTTTTTTGTCAGGCACAACACACGCACGCCCATGGAAAGGGTCGCATTATTCCCCGGGTCGTTCGACCCCTTTACGATAGGCCACCAGACGATCGTCCACGAGGGCCTGAAACTCTTCGACCGCATCGTGGTGGGCGTGGGGATCAACGCCGGCAAGGACGGGTTCCTCACCACCGAAAACCGCGTGCGCCTGATCGAGGACATCTTCCGGGGCGAGGACACCGTCGAGGTAGCCACCTACGACGGCCTGACGGGCGACTTCTGCCGCCGGCGCGACATCCGCTTCATCCTGCGCGGCATGCGCAACACGGTGGACTACGAGTACGAGCGCGGCGTAATGATGATCAACCAGCGCCTCTTTCCCGAGATCACCACCGTGCTGCTGTTCACCCCG
>JAVBRR010000095.1:0-17922 GCA_031547705.1 Rikenellaceae bacterium
GGATCGACGTAGTTGCCCGCCAGGTACAACTTCATGTTATCGGTCTGGACGTCGAGGGCGCGGTAGGGATCGTTCTTGTTGTTGTTGACGTTCTTGCCGGCTATCAGGTAGTTGTTCACGTAATTGACCTGGGGGTAACAGTCGTCGTAGCTGGTCGTGTAACCGGCGTAACTCTTCCAGTTGTAGAGGACGTTGTTGACGAAGTCGAAGGTGATCGTGACGTTGGGGTTGGGCGCGAATTTGGGGTTGCGCGTGCGGTTGTGGGCGTAGAGGCAGTGGTGGATCGTGAAGGTGGCGTTGTTGATCGTCGATCCGAACAGCGAGCCCATCGAGTGGTTCTGGAGTTCAGGGGGGTCGTTTTCGTAGTGGTACGACACCTCCAGTCCCTCGTAGATCAGCGTGTGCTGTACGGTCATTTTATCGACCGGTTCCTGTCCCGTGCTGAGCACCTCGTCCGAAGCCCACGAAACCGAACAGTGGTCGATGATGATGTTCTTTCCCACGACCGTCAGCGCATCGCCGTCGCCCGTGTCCTGGTGCGAGCGGAAACGGATGTGTCGGATGATCATGTCATCGACGTTTTTGATCGAGGTGCGCCCCTTGATCGTGATCCCACCCTCGGGGGCGGTCTGTCCGGCGATGGTGAGGCTGCCTACGTTGATGGCCAGGGGCTTGCCGGCGGTGAGTTTGATCGTTCCGCTCACGTTGAAAACGATCGTGCGCGGACCGCTGGCGTTCTTGATGCCATAGCGCAACGTCCCGGGGGTGTTGCCGCTGCCGTCGTCGGCCAGCGAGGTGACGACGTAGACGTCGCCTCCGCGCCCTCCCGTAGCCAACCTCCCGGCGCCCTCGGCACCGGGAAAAGCGAGCTTGGCCTCCACGGGATCGGGATCCGATTCGCCGGAGGGAGTGTCTGTTCCGGGCTCTTCGTCCTGGTCGTCGATCTCTTCCTGGGTGGGCTCAACGGGCGCCTCCGGAGTGACCGGTTCCCCTTGGCAGGAAGCAGCCACAAAAAATACTACAAGCAGAAAAAATAAATGTTTCTTCATGACAGAGTGGTTTTAGGGCATGATGTAGTCTATATGAACGCGAGGACGACCTCTTCGAGTTTGATCGCAGAGTAGGGTTTGGATATGATGTCGTTGCATCCGCTCTCGAGCGCCCACTGCTGCTCCATGTAGAACGCGTTGGCGGTGATGGCCACGATGGGGATGGTCGACGACATGGCGCGGATCTTTTTGGTGGCTTCGATGCCGTTCATCACCGGCATCTGGATGTTCATCAGGATCATGTCGGGCTTCTCGAGGATAAACGAACTCACCGCCTCGTCGCCGTTGACCACCCACATCAGGTCGTACGATTTTTCGAGGACACCCCGGATAAAGTCGAAATTCTCTTCGGAATCTTCGGCCACCAGGATCTTTTTGCGGTGCGGCCCCGCGGGATCCGCTTCGGGTGCATCGCCCGCAACGGCCTCGTTATGGATCACATGCCTGTAGGGGATCGTAAACCAGAAATCGGTCCCCACACCCTCCTCGGAAACGACGCCGATCTCACCCCCGAGGCGTTCCACCAGGCTCTGGCAGATGGCCAGCCCCAGCCCCGTGCCCTGCACGTGGTCGCTGATCTTCTCGAAACGGTCGAAAATCGTCGCCAGCTTGTGGGCCGGAATGCCGCGCCCCGTGTCGGTCACCGAGATCTTCAGGTCGTTGTCCTCCTCGCGGAGCCGGATGGTGATATTTCCCCGCTGGGTATTCTTGATAGCGTTCGACAACAGGTTGAACATCACCTGCATCACGCGGTTGCGGTCGGTAAAGACCCAAAGCTCCTTTTCCGGCATATCGAGCCGCAACTCCACCTCGGGCGTCATCTTGAAGCGGTGGGTCTGCTCCACCTCATGCAGCAGGGCGACGATGTCGGTATCGCCGAAATTCATCTCGCTTCGTCCCGACTCGATGCGCGAAAGGTCGAGGATGTCGTTGATCAACTGCAACAACAGGTTGTTGTTGTTGCGCACCACTTCCATATACTCGGTCCGCAGCGCGGGATCCTCCTCCGAAACGGCCACCTCGGTGAACCCCACGATCGCGTTGAGCGGTGTGCGGATCTCGTGGCTCATGTTGGCCAGGAAGGCGCTCTTCACGCGGTCGGCCTCCTCGGCTTTGCGGCGGGCGGCCAACAGCTCCTCCATGCGCCGCACGCGGTCGCCGATGTCGTGGATCAGGGCGAAGACCTTGTTGTCCTCGAAAGGCACGATGCGGGCCTGGAAATAATAACGTATGTCGTTGATCAACAGATAGTATTCGATCTCCTTCATCTGCCCTGTGCGCAGGCACTCGCGGATGTTGCCCACGTACAGCTCACTCACCTCCTCGGTGAAGATCATGCGTCCGTTGGAACCGATCAACTCCTCGCGCGTGTGCAGCAGCGACATGTGGTCGGGCATGATGATGTCGGCGAAGACAAAATTTTCGTCGAACACGAATATGAAATCGGGAAGCGCGTTGACCAGTTTGCGGTAGCGGTCCTCGAGTTTTTTGATCTTCTTCTCCTGCCCCTGCAGGCAGTCGGCGTTCGAAGTGTAGGAAACGACCTTCCCCTGGTCACCGGTGGAGCGGAAGAAATGCTCTTCGAGCCACACGGGGCGGCAGTCGCTGCCGACACAACGGTATTTCACCGTCGCCTGCCCCGCCCCACCCGAGGCGACCGAAGCGAAGGCCTCGTCGAAACCCGGGCGGTCATCGGGCAATATCGTATCGCGCAATCCCCCGAGCGCGCAGTAATTGGCGTCGAGCCCGAGGAGCGTGGAGAAATCGTTGGCGAAAGCGATCCCGCCCGAGGCGACGTCGTACGACCGGATGCCGACCTTGTGGGCCGAGAACATGGCGATAACATCGTCCGCGAAGCCCGCGGTAGTATGTTGGAGCGGAGAGAGATCCTTGTTCGAGGCCATAGGCAAGTAACTTTACAGGGAGTTATCCGGCAAAGATAGCAAAAAACTCTCCACACAAGGATTATACCTTAATTTATTGCAGGCTTTCAGATATACATGTTCACAATCGCTTCGTACAGTTCCTGTTTGCCGCTCGTGGTGCGGGGCTCGCCTTTTTCTTTGGCATAGGCGGCCAGCTCTTCGAGGCCGAGTTTCCCCTGCTCGAATTCGGCCCCCTTGCCGCCGTCGAACGAGGCGTAGCGGCCGGAGAGCATCTTCGCATAGGGCGACTTTTCGAGGATGTCGGCCGCAGCCAGCAACGCGCGTGCAAAGGCGTCCATCCCGGCGATGTGGGCGATGAAGATATCCTCCAGGTCGGTGGAGTTGCGGCGGGTCTTGGCGTCGAAATTCGTCCCTCCGGCAAGGCCTCCGGCACGCACGATCACCAGCATCGCCTGGGTGAGTTCGGTCACGTCCACGGGAAACTGGTCGGTGTCCCAGCCGTTCTGGTAGTCGCCGCGGTTGGCGTCGATCGACCCCAGCAGCCCCGCGTCGGCGGCGCACTGGAGCTCGTGCTCAAAGGTGTGTCCGGCCAGGGTGGCGTGGTTGACCTCGACGTTGAGCTTGAAATCCTTGTCCAGGCCGTGGGCGCGCAGGAAGCCGATCACCGTTTCGGCATCGACGTCGTACTGGTGCTTGGTGGGCTCCATGGGCTTGGGCTCGATCAGGAAGCAGCCCTTGAAACCTTTGGCCCGGGCGTAGTCGCGCGCTTTGCTCAGCATGGTGGCCAGGTGCTCTTTTTCGCGCTTCATGTCGGTGTTCAGCAGCGACATATATCCTTCGCGGCCGCCCCAGAAGACGTAGTGCTCGCCGCCCAGTTCGATCGTGGCATCGAGGGCGTTCTTGATCTGCACCGCCGCACGCGCCACCACGTCGAAGTCGGGGTTGGTGGCCGCGCCGTTCATGTAGCGCGGATGCCCGAAGACGTTGGCCGTGCCCCAGAGCAACTTGATGCCCGTTTCCCGCTGGCGTTGCTTGGCGTAGGCGACGATCTCGCGCATGTTGGCCTCGTACTCGGCGATCGACGAGCCCTCGCTGATCAGGTCGGTGTCGTGGAAACAATAGTACTCGATGCCCGCCTTACCCATGAACTCGAACCCGGCGTCGAGCTTGGCTTTGGCCTTTTCGAGGACCGTGGCGCCTTCGTTCCAGGGGTAGACTTTGGTTCCCGAACCGAAGGGGTCGCTGCCGTCGGCGCACAGCGTGTGCCAGTAGGCCATCGAGAATTTGAACCACTCTTTCATTGCGCGGCCTGCGACCACGCGTCCGGCGTCGTAGTAACGGAACGCCAGGGGATTTTTGCTTTCGGTGCCTTCGAATTTGACCTTCCCGATGCCCGGGAAATACTCTTTTTGTGCCATGGTTTTATTTTTTGATTGTTTTTATTTCAATTTTTCAGCCAGTTCTGATTTCCATTTTTCGTAACTCTCCTCGAGTGCCGTTTTGATTTCCGGGTCGGGTTCCACGGTTTCGAGCCGGCGCAGCGAGGCGAACGCCTCCTCGCGCGAGGCGTAGAGTCCGGCTCCCAGGGCGGCTCCGCGGGCTGCCCCCAGGGCCCCGTCGGTGTTGTAGAGCTCGATGCGGGCGTCGCACAGCGTGGCGAGCGTCGTGCGGAACACGGGGCTCAGGAAGAGGTTGGCGTTGCCGGCGCGGATCACCGCGGGGTGCAGGCCGGTCTGTTTCATCACCTCCACCCCGTAGCGGAACGCGTGGGCGATGCCCTCCTGCGCCGCCCGCATGATGTGGGCTGCCGAGTGGCGGTTGAGGTCCACACCCGCGAGCGAAGCCCCCGTGAAGCGGTTTTCGAGCATCCGCTCGGCGCCGTTGCCGAAGGGCAGCATCACCAGCCCCTCGCTGCCTGCCGGGATCCCAGCGGCCAGGGCGTTGACCGCGTCGTAGCCCAGGTGCGAGCCCACCATCCGGCGGGTCCAGGCGTTGAGGATGCCGGTGCCGTTGA
Source organism: Rikenellaceae bacterium (assembly GCA_031547705.1). Taxonomy (GTDB): domain Bacteria; phylum Bacteroidota; class Bacteroidia; order Bacteroidales; family Rikenellaceae; genus JAVBMJ01. The sequence continues at coordinate 4,950 of JAVBRR010000095.1, forward strand.
TGCACAGCAGCACCCCGTAGCGCGGGGCTGCGGCGGTGTGGTTGACGTGCAGGAAGGTGTTGACCCGCGAAAGCGGATCGGCGCGCGGGATGTCCGTCACGCCGTAGACCACGCCCGAAGTGCCGCCCGTGGCCGCCACTTCGCCCGGCTCCATCACGTTGAGGGAGAAAGCGTTGTTGGGCTGGTCGCCCGCACGGTACGATATCGGCGTGCCTTCGGGAATACCCAAGAGCGTTTCGGTAGCTTTATCGGTGTGCGTCTGGATGCCGATCGAGGGCGCCGCTTCGGGAATCTTATCGGTCGGGATACCCAGGTATTCGGCTACGAAATCGGCCCGGCCGTCGTCGCGGAAATCCCAGAGTATCTGCTCCGAGAGGCCGCTGCGCGAGGTGAGCATATCGCCCGAGAGCCGGTAGGCGATGTAGTCGCCCGGAAGCATGAATTTATACGTTTTTGCAAAGACCTCGGGTTCGTTCGCCGCCACCCAGGCCAGTTTCGAGGCGGTGAAGTTGCCGGGCGAGTTGAGCGTGCGCTCCAGGCACTTTTCGCGCCCGATGCCCTCCAGGGCCGCTGCCCCGATCTCCACGGCGCGGCTGTCGCACCAGATGATCGAGTCGCGCAACACCCCGCCGTCGCGCCCCAGGCACACCAGCCCGTGCATCTGGTAGGTGATCCCCACGGCCTTCACGTCGCTCATCGGGTGGCTGGCGGCGATCTGTTTTATACCCTCGCAGACGTAGCCCCACCACATCGCGGGGTCCTGCTCAGCCCACCCCGTGCGCAGTGCCTTGATGGGCATTTCGCTCGCCGGCAGGCTGGCCGAGGCGACGCACTCGCCGCCCGCCACATCCATCAGCGACACCTTCACCGACGAGGAACCTATGTCTATGCCGAGGGTTTTCATCGTTTCCAGAGGTGTTCCATCTCTTCCAGCGACTTACCCTTGGTTTCGGGCACCATGCGCCACACGAACAGCGCCGAGAGCACCGCCATCGCGCCGTAGAACCCGTAGGTCATCGCGCCGCTGAACTCCATCATCGGCGGGTAGGTCGACGAGATGAGGAAGTTGGCCGCCCACTGCGCCGCCACGGCGATCGCCACGGCCTGGCCGCGGATCCTGTTGGGGAAGATCTCGGCGATCAGCACCCAGCAGATCGGGCCCCACGACATCATGAACGAGGCCGTGTAGACGATGATGAACACCAGCGTGCTGATGCCTATCACGTTGAAGAACGACAGCGCCGAAATGGCGAACATCCCCACCGCCATCCCGATCGAGCCGGTGATCAGCAGCGGACGGCGTCCCCACTTGTCCACCGTCATGATGGCCACCACGGTGAAGACCACGTTCACCAGCCCCATCACGATGGTCTGCAGCATGGCCGAGTCCTTCACCGCGCCCATGCTTTCGAAGATGCGCGGGGCGTAGTACAGGGCGACGTTGATGCCCACAAACTGCTGGAAGACCGAGAGAAGTATGCCTATGATTATCACTTTCTTACCATATGAAAATACCTTGGCCGACACCGACGAGGCAACCGTTTCGCGGATCTCGGCCAGGATCGCCACCGCCGTTTCGCGCCCGTTGATGCGCGTGAGCACTGCGAGCGCCTTGTCGTCGCGCGAACGCAGCGCCAGGTAGCGCGGGGTTTCGGGCACGGCCAGCAGCAGCACGCCGAACAGGAACGCCGGGATGGACTCCGAGGCGAACATCCAGCGCCAGCCTACGGCGTTGATCCACTCGAGGCTTTGTCCGCGGGCGATCCCCCAGTTGACGAAGTAGACCACCAGCATCCCGAAGATGATGGCGAACTGGTTGAACGACACCATCCGCCCGCGGATACTTGCCGGAGCGATCTCGCCGATGTACATCGGGCACACGGCCGAGGCCAGCCCCACGCCGATACCTCCCAGGATGCGGTAGAGGTTGAACGCTACCAGCAGTCCCATGGTGGGTTCGCCCGCCCGGAAAAAGAACGCTTCGGGCCAGGCCGACCCCAGGGCCGAGAGGAAAAACAACACCGAGGCGAGGATCAACGACCGTTTGCGCCCCAGCCGCGAGGAGAGGAAGCCCGAGATGGCCCCTCCGATGATGCAGCCGACGAGCGCGCTCGAAACGGTTATCCCGTGGACGAAGGCGCTCAGGCCCAGGGGGTGGATCAGGTAGGCCTGGATCGATTTTTCGGCGCCCGAGATGACCGCCGTGTCGTATCCGAAAAGAAGCCCCCCGAGGGTGGCCACCAGGGTGATGCCGATGATGTAGTTCAGGTTGTAGGATTTGTTCATAAGTCGGGTCGATTTAAGTCAATTTAATTGATTGTCAAATATAGGGTTTATTTGCGGGACCCGATAGAATTTATGTACGAAAAGATGGTAAAATTTATCGCGGAAGTTGGTCTTGTCCCTGCGGAAATGTACATTTGTAACTCTCCCGCAAATGCCAAACAGACCGGTCATGAAGAAAATCGTCGTCATTTTACTGTGCTTCGCCGCCACCGTTTCGGCGGCAGGGCTCCGCGCCCAGGCCCCCAACCCCTTTCCGGCCAAGGCTCCGGCCGGGGTCACCTCCCAGATGGACTTCGAGCAGATGGTGTGGCAGTTGGGGATCACGTTTCCCGAAATGACCGGCGACCTGATGGCCTACTACCACGAAATCATCTTACCCAAACTCGTCGCCTCGGGCAGCGACGTGCGCTACGAGGACCGGGGCGACGGACGCTGGCGCTGGGGGGCGGGAACTTCGTCGGTGGCGACGGACTACATTCACGGCATCGCCCCGCGCCGCAGCCCTTTCGGATTGAGCAACAACTACATCGAGGCATGGGAACCCGGCGGCGACTATTTCACCGGGGTGCAATTCTACAAACCCCTCGCGCTGCACGACCTCACGGGAGTGACCCCGCGCAACTGGCCCTCGCGCCGGGCCGGGATCCTGGCCGAAGTGCAGCGGATCTGGGGGACGATCCCTGCCGAGGCACACAAACTGAAGGTCGCCTGGCAGGAAGAACCGGCCGTTACCGGCGTGTCGGAAGGCTACGGCTACACCCAACGCACCCTCACGGGCACGGTCGGCACCTCGTCCTACCCCGACGTGCGCGACGTTCCCGTGATCCGGGCGACGCTGCGCCTGCCGGTGGTCGAGGCGGGCGCGAAAGTTCCGGTGATCATCCACATCGGGGGCAACGACATCGATCCGGTCCTGTGGCGGGAGCTGGCGGCCCGCGGGATCGGCCTGCTGCGGTTCGATTGCCAGGCCCTCCAGCCCGACAACGGCGCGGGGCTGACCAGCTACCTGATCGGGCTGGTCAACCGGGGCGCCTGGCGCAACCCCTCCGACTGGGGCACGATCGGGGCGTGGAGCTGGGGGATCAGCCGTCTGATCGACCGTTTTGAAAAAAGCGACGACGTCGACGCCTCGAAAATAGGGGTCACGGGGCACTCGCGCTACGGCAAGGCCGCCCTGGTGGCGATGGCCTACGACACGCGCATCGCCCTGGGCGCACCCACCGCCTCGGGGTCGCTCGGGATGGTGCAATCGCGCCGCCACTGGGGCCAGGACCTCGAAACCAGTATCTTCGAGCGGGAATACCACTGGCTGGCCGGTAATTTCATGCTTTACGGGAGCGTCCATCCCTCGAGCACCGACGGTTACATGCCCCGCAAGGTGCTCGACATGCCCGTCGACGCCGAGTCGCTGGTGGCGCTATGCGCCCCGAGGCCCCTGTTCGTGGGGGTGGGCTCGCTGCAAGCGTCGGGCGGCGACACCTGGGTGGACCCCTACGGCCAATACCTTGCGTGCGTGGCGGCGAACCCCGTTTACGAAATGCTGGGCGCCAGGGGGTTGGTAATGAACGATTCGATGGACTACCGCGGCACGCCCGTGCCGATGCCCGTCCCGGGAAAAGAGTACACCGCGGGCGCGATCGCATTCTACCGCTACGACGGCAGCCACGCGATGGCCGAAATGAACTACGCCCCCCTGGCCCGTTTTGCCGCCGGGTGGCTGAGATAATCCGCAAATAAATAATTAACAGCCTTTCGTACAGCCTCTTGGATCAGAGGCTGTTAAAAATTATCACTTCCTCAAACTTTTTGGAACACTATTTGACACGGATGCGCTCCAGTGTCAAATTTAATAATTCCTAAAAGTTTGAAAACTAAAATTTTTATACTTCCCGCCCTGCTGTTTGTCGCCGCCTCGTGCGCCGACGACGACTACCCCGGATGCAACTCCCGCAACAGCGCCACGGTTGCGGTCGAGGACAAGAATTACGACAACGTGAGCATCGACCCCCCGTCGCTGCTCGATCCCAACCTGCCGTTCCGAACTTTCGTGCCGCAATTCACCTACTGGCTCGAAGACACGGGCGGAAATGTGGTGCGAGGCAGCGAGGTCGTCGTTTCGGACAACAACGCCACCGACCTGATCCCGTTGGGCGTGCTCCAGCCGGGCAGCTACAGGCTCACGGTGTGGGGCAATACGCCCTCGGGGGTGCCCTCCGCACCTTCGGACGCCGTGGACCTCCATCCCGCCGGAGCCGAAGGTACGGACGTCTATCTCCAGAGCAACCTGCTCGACTACTCGTCGCCCCCGGCCAACCCCGTCGTCAACCTCGAACGCACCAAAGGCAAGTTGGTGGTGCTGATCGAGAACCTCGATCCGGCGGTCACACGCATCGAACAGAGCGTCACGTCGGTATACGCCACGGTCGACCGCAACTTCAGCTACGCGGGTTCGACGACGGTCGACAAATCGTTCGATCCCGCCGCGGCGCGCCTTGCGACCTTCATCGCCCCGACCGTCGCTTCGACCACCTCGTCGCTCACCCTGCGTTTCTACCAAGACGCCGACCCCACACCGGTGCTGACCCTCTCGGGGATCCCGCAAACTTTCGTCCGCAACCAGATCAACCTCGTGCAGGTCGACGCCACGGCCCAGGAGGTGTGGATCCTGATAAACAGCGCCTGGGAACCGGTCAACGACCTGATTATCGTAGAAAACTAACATTCACCTCATTATAAACCTAATTTAACCATTTATCGCTTATGAAAAAAATTATTACACTCGCACTGGCAAGCTTCGTTATGTTTGCGTGCTCCAAGAACGAACCCGCCGGAAACGACGGACAAAAAGGCGGCGTAGTCTTCAACCTCAAAGCCTCGAACACCCTTTCGATCAACTCGAAAGTGCCCCTCTTCAGCCAGGACACCGTCCCCACGATCGACCAGGTGATCATCTATGCCTATCTCATTGATGGCACCGACACCACCTTCGTAACCAGTTACGACACCGGTTGGACCGCAGACACCCGGGCCATGACCTACACCATCGCCTCTCCGCTCGACGACGGCGAATACCGCTTCCTGATCGTCGGCAGTCTGTCGACCAGCGATTACACCATCCCCACGCCCGCGGCCGACGACCCGATCAGCGACATGATCGCCAGCGTCAGCACGCTCGACCAGGTGGGCGAACTCTTCACGGCCAACGTCGACAAAACGATTGCCGGCGCCGGTACCCGCGTGGACGCCACCCTGACGCGTCCCGTTGCCGGTATACTGGGCTACTTCAAGAACGTGCCCGCCGAAGTCGGGGGCGTTACCGTAGCCACGCTGCGCCTGATCATCACCGGGCCCGCCTCGGCCATGAGCCTCGCCTACTCGAGCCCCACGGCTATGGGAACCACCTATGACATCATGAACATCGACCTGACGGGACAGTCCGTGACCGCGGACGGCGTCTACGAAGGCAACCTGGCCGACAACCAGGCGATCAACCCCGCCGTGGCGCAACTCGAAGACTCGCAGCTCGGCGGGATGTACCTGCTGCCCACCGGCCTGACTACCGTGTCCATATCGCTCGGACTCTACGATGCGGGCGGCACGTCACTCAAAAGCTGGACCGTACAGAGCGGCGGAAGCGCTACGTTCGTGATCGCTCCCAACAACTTCTACTCGCTGGGTAAGAAATACCTGACCGAAGTGACCAACGGTCCCGACGGCGACGACACCGACGACGACGACGACGTGGCCATCGACCTGTTGACCGACCAGGAACTCAACCTCACCCTGGACACCAACTGGACGACCGTCAACGACCTCACCATCCAATAATCCCTTTTCTTGTTTCATCCCGGTCCGTGGGGCGTCCCTGCGGGGCATGTCCCACGGACTTTCTAACGACACGACGCATATGGCAAACCACTTATTCCGCTCCCTGGCGTGGCTGCTGGCCGCAGGAGCCCTCGCAGCCTGTTCCAAAGAGAACCCCGTCCACGAGGCAGCCTCGACGCAGGTCTCCGTGCAGGTGGGACTTAACCCGGGGACCCGGGCGATGGGCGACGCCACCTCGTCGGTCGACCGGATCCTGATCCTGCCGTTCCGCAAAACTTCGGAAGCGGCACCCGAAACCGCCTCGAGCTACGTTCCTTCGTATGCAACAGCCAAAGAACTGAATATTAATACCTTTCCAGCCCGGATGCTGATCACCAACCTCAATATGACCGTCGGGGTGACCCACCGCATCGTTGTCGTCGGATACAACAGCGGCGACTACACCTTCAACGCTTCGTCACCCGAAAACGTCGCCGGACGCTTTTCGATCGGCTCCGCCTCGGCACCGACCACACTGGCCAATTTCCACCTCCGGACAGTGAGCCCCGCCTCCGTACCCGAATTTTTCGCCTGCGTGTGCGAAGGGTTCGACGGCATACCCGCCTCCATAGGCAAGAGCTTCCTCCCCGAGGAGGTGCATTCGGTGCAGGGCACGCTCACACGGCTCGCAAGCGGTGTGTCGGTGACCGTTTCCGACATCCCCGCCTTCGTCACTTCGGTGAGCCTGGCGGCCGAGCAACTCGTCGCGGCGACGCGCCCCGTCATTTTCGCTTCCGGCGACACCGAGGCCCTGCCCACCGTGTGGCAGACTCCCGGCGACGGCGGACCCCGCACCCTGGCGACAGCGGTCCCGGCAGGCGGCACGGTCGTACTCGAAGCTTTCCTGCTGCCGACCCTCGATACGCGCAACACGTTGCTCTACCTCGACATCGGGCTGGGCAGCACCTCGCAACGCTACACCATCCAAATTCCCGACCTGGCCGGCGTTTCGGCGTCGAACCGCATCACTTTCGCCCCCAACGCGGTCGTGCGCATCACCGGTTCGTACGACAACATCGACGTGGGCTTCACACTCGCCAATGACATCGACCTGGACGACAACGCCTGGGACGGATTGCAATAAAAACGGAAAAACATGAAACATACGATCTATATCGCCCTGGCGGCGCTGGCACTGGCCGGCTGCTCGAAACAATACGAAACGCAGATTCCCGGCGGTGACGACCTCGTCCGCGAAGTCGACAACCCCGCCTACGGCGCCCCGGTGCCCGAAGGTTACTTTGTCGCCACGCTGAGCACCAAATCGTTCGATCCCCTGACCCGGGCGGCCATTTCGGGCCCCGACAGCCGCATCCGCCACCTGCGCTACCTGCTCTACAACGACGACTCGGATATGTTCGTCAAGGAGCGCGTGTTGCTCACACAGGCCACCACCCCCGCGTCGTGGCCCCTACAGGCCGTGCGCGACACCCTGCCCAAGGGGAATTACCGCGCCGTATTCGTCGGCAACACCGACCCCGCGCAATTCGCCTACGGCAACCCCCTGACCACCCGTCCCGTCATCACCGACTACACCGGTGCCTACGACGACGCGCGGATCACACTGCCGCCCACCGACTTCACCGACCAAAGCGAATACTACTGGGCCAACGTCACCTTTTCCGACGCCCATCCCGACACCACCATCCTGCTCCAGCGGATCCTGGGTATGGAGAATCTCCACCGCAACACCGTCGACGCCCAGCGGGCGCTCGACAGCCTGGTGAAGCACATCATTGCAGGGATCGATTTCGAAACCATCATCGCCACCGAGGTAGACCTGGCCCTGCCGGGCGGCCTGACCGCGAAGATACAGGTCCTGTCGGGGATCGTGGCCCTGCTCAACACGCTCGGCCTGGGCTCGGTAACCAACCTGGTAGGCAACCTGGTCGACGACCTGGCCCACCCCGTGACGCTGTTCCTCTACAACCAGCTGCTCGCCCGCCTGACCGACGACGTGGGCAACCTACTCACAGGCAACACCAACCACACCAACATGATCCAGGCCCTGGGCATATTGGTCAACCCCTGGTCGACGGCCGATGCCCAGACGGCCATCGTGACCATCGACGCCTTTCCCCGGGCCATCGACTTCGACCTGGCCGTGCGCAGCACGTATCCTAATGGGACGAAGTTCCGTTACGATTTCCCGGCCGGAAGTCCCTACGAACAGAAGAATGTGATCATCCGCGGATTCTCGGGTGTGTACGACATCCGGCGGATCGACGTCATCAAGCAAGGCCTGGTGAAAGGACTGGTCATCGACCAGATCGCCGAGGGGTTGCTGCTGCCGGGATTCTTCGTCGACATCGACGACCCGCTCACCAACACCGTGGCCACCAACATCCGCTACCGCGCCGACTACTCGTTCGTCGACCTCTACCTGCAATCCTACGATCCGGTGCAGGACAACGCCCACAAGATCACCCTGATCGTGCAACTCAGCCAGATCGCCAACATCGACAGCATCCTGGCCAACGCAGGGGTGGTCGGGATCCTGGTGGGAGGCCTGGTGACGGCTATCAAGAGCGTGTCGATCTCCGTGCCGGTCTACCTGCCGCTGCTCGACGCCTCGAACGTCACCCTGTCGGGAAGCTGGTCCGACGTGGAGGACTACTAAAAAGAAGGGGGCTTTTAAAAGCCCCCTTCTTTTTAAATATTCTGCAGCGTCGCCACCAGCAGTTTCCAGAATTTGTCGACCGTGGCGATCTCCAGGCGTTCGTCGGGCGAGTGGACCCCGCGCAACGTGGGGCCGAACGACACCATCTCCAACTGCGGGTATTTTTCGAGGAACAGCCCGCATTCGAGCCCCGCGTGGATGGCGCGCACCTTGGGTTCGACGCCAAAGAGGTCTTTATAGCTTTTGCGTGTGACTTCGAGCAGGTGCGACTGCGGGTTGGGCGCCCAGCCGGGATAGCCTTCGGAGTGGGCGACGCGCGCACCCCCGAGGGTCATCACGGAGTTGACGGCGGCGGCGGCGCTCCATTTCGAGCTTTCGATCGAGGAGCGCTGCGACGAGGTGACGGTGATCTCGCCCGGGGCGGTGAATTTTACCGAGGCGAGGTTCGTGGACGTTTCGACCAGACCGGGCATCGCCTGGCTCATGGCCAGCACCCCGTTGGGAACTCCCTGCAAGGCATACAGCAGCCCGCGTTGCGCCACCGCGTCCAACACGGCGGCAGGCATAGCGGCATCGGCGAGTGTGATCGCGGCGTTGGGCTCGGTGTGTTGGTATTCGGCGCGCACGTCGGCGGTGAATTTTTCGAACGCGGCCCGGAAGGCGTCGGCCCGGTCGGCCGGAAGGATGAATTCGGCGTAGGCTTCGCGCGGAATGGCGTTGCGCAGGTTGCCTCCCTCGAGGCGCGCGAGGCGCACCCCGAAATCGCGGGCGCCGAACCACATGGCACGCGCAGCCAGCTTGTTGGCGTTGGCCAGTCCGTCGTCGATGTTGTCGCCCGAGTGGCCGCCGGTCAGCCCCGAAATATCGATACGCATAGCCACACTGCCCGCGGGTACGGGTTCAGTGGCGTATCCGAAATAGGCCAACGTGTCGACCCCTCCGGCGCAACCGATGAAGATCTCGCCCTCGTCCTCGGAATCGAGGTTGATGAGGTATTTTCCCGTGAGCATATCCTTGCCTAGGCCGAAGGCGCCGGTAAGGCCCGTCTCCTCGTCGACCGTGAAGAGCGCTTCGAGGGGCGGGTGTTCTATCTCCTTGGACTCGAGCAGCGCCAGCGCAGCGGCCATGCCGATGCCGTCGTCGGCGCCCAGGGTCGTCCCCCCGGCCTTCACCCACTCCCCGTCGATGCGCACGCGGATGGCGTCGTTGTCGAAATCGAACACGGTGGCGGCGTTCTTCTCGCACACCATGTCGACGTGGCTCTGCAGCACCACCGCCGGTTTCGATGCCATCGACGCCGTGGCGGGTTTGCGGATCAGGATGTTGCCCGTGGCGTCCTGGCGGCATTCGAGGTTGTGCCCCAGGGCGAAATCTTTGAGGTATTGCAGGATCTTTCCCTCTTTTTTCGAGGGGCGCGGCACGCGGGTGATCTCTTCGAAGAGTTTCCACACCCCGGCGGGTTGCAAAGCGGACAGTACGGCCATATTAAGTTGGTTTTTTTATGTTGTTTTCAATCGAAATCGACGTACATGTATTTGAAATTGACGATCATCTTATCGAACTGCGTGATCACGTCCTGCCCCAGGTTGCCGTCGCGGCCTTCGACGAAGCTGAAGTCGCCCGGGATCACCGTCACGGTCGGCAGGCGGACCTGCTTGCTGCCCAGGGTGAAGTCGAAGTCGGGCAAATTGTATGCCTCGGTTTCCTCCACGCCGCCCATTCCGCCTCGGTGCTGCGTGACCTTCGCGGCGCGGCCCTCGACCCACTCCTTGTGCCGGTCGTAGTAGCGGCCCATCAGTTCGGTCCGGTCGGCCCCCGTGTCGATGTTCAGCAACAGCGTGTCGCCCTGGGCGTAAACGGCCACGATGGGGTGCAGCATATCGAGGTAGAGGTTGTTCAGGCCGCGGTCCTGCGGCACAGCGGGCACGACGATCTCGCCTGTCCGGTACATATCGATCTCGCCCATCTGGTGCATCACGGGAAACCCGATTATCCCGTCGATCACCAGGCCGACCTGCGGAAAACTCAGCAGCTCGTCGGGAAAGACCAGGAACACGACATGTTCAAACAGGATGCCGCCCACGCGGATCGAGTCGGCCACCGCCAGCCGGGCGTTCGCCTTGGCCGACGTCGAACTGCCCACCTCGATCGAGGTGTCCAGTATCCTGAAGTTCAGTTTTTCGGCGCAACTCTCCGTGACGGTCGACAGGTTGGCCCCCGTGTCCCAGACAAAATCCATCGGGATGCCGCCCGCGCACACCGGCACTTTGTGCATCCCGAACCCATCGCGGAAGGCGGGGATCGTCACGTCGGCGTCGAGGGTCATGCGCTGCCCGGGAACGTCGGCCAGGGCACCGAACAGGCGGGCGGAATTGCGGTAATCGGCCACGTCGGCGCTGTCCAGCCCCCCGGCATAGCGTTCCGCGATGAGGTCGTAAGATTCGGCGGCAAGGCGGTATTGGTACAACCGGACGTGGTTGTCCGCCCGGGCCGAGAGCAACTCCACGACCAGCGAGTCGCTCAATACGTTGCTGTGGTGGTCCAGTAACACACCGATGTTCCGGTTCGACGATTCGCACCGGTCGAATTTACTCTCGCAGATCGCCGTGTAATAAAGGTAATCGACGCGGGGAATCTTCCTCCCGGCGTCCTGCAGCAACTCCCGCACGCGGAAAAAATCGCCCTCGCGGGCATAGGATTCCAGGCGGCCGGCAAGTTGGGCGTCGTACGCAGTGCAAGCCACGCAAAAGAGAAAGAGTCCGGCAAGCAGATGATAAGTTTTCACGGCGATTTTTGTGTAAAGATAGCCAAAAACCGTTACTTTTACACAAAATTCGTACACAGCATATGGACAATTTCCGGATAGGTTACGGCTACGATGTACACGCGCTCGGCGAGGGGCTGCCCCTGCGCCTGGGCGGGGTGGACATCCTCTACGAGGCGGGGTTCATCGCCCATTCCGACGGCGACGTGCTCCTGCACGCCATCTGCGACGCGCTCCTGGGGGCGGCGGCGCTGGGCGACATCGGGTTGCATTTCCCCGACACCGACGAGCGTTTCCGGGGTGCCGACAGCGTCGTGTTGCTGACCCGTTGCGGCGAATTGCTGCGCGCGGAAGGCTACCGGATATGCAACATCGACTCGACCGTGGCCATGCAGGCGCCCAAGCTGCGTCCCCACATCGCCGCCATGCGCGCCCGGATCGCCGCGGCGCTCGGCATCGACGTTTCCGCCGTTTCGGTCAAGGCTACCACCACCGAACGCCTCGGCTTCGTCGGAAGCGGCGACGGCGCCGAAGCCACGGCCGTGGTGCTGGTGTGTAAATCATAAATCACTCCCGTTTTGTCCTCTTTCACGTTCAAGCAGTTCACCGTCCGGCAGGAGCATTCGGCCATGAAAGTCGGCACCGACGGGGTGCTGCTGGGGGCGTGGTGCGGCGTTACGGCGGGCCGGGCGCTCGACGTGGGCACGGGAACGGGGCTGGTGGCGCTGATGGTGGCCCAGCGGTCGCCCGGCGCGGCGGTCGATGCGGTCGAGATCGACGGCGCAAGCGCAAGCCAGGCGGCCGAAAACTTCGCCGCCTCGCCCTGGGGCGACCGGCTTAACGTCGTAAACGCTTCGTTCCAGAAATTTTGCGCGACCACCTCGGCTCGGTACGATCTGATCGTTTCCAACCCCCCGTACTTTATCGGTTCGCTCCCCTCGCCCGACAGCGCTCGCAACGCGGCGCGGCACAACGCTTCGCTTTCGCACGACGACCTGTTGGACGGGGTGGCGGGATTGCTGGCACCCGGAGGGACGTTCTGCGTGATCCTGCCCCGGGACCTGGCGGAAAAATTCGTCGAAACGGCGCGTGACCGCAGCCTGGGACTCACGCGCACAACTGCCGTGCATCCCACGCCCGAAAAAGAGGCCGCGCGGGCGCTGATGGAGTTTACGCACGGTTTTACCGGCGATCCGCTACGCGAAACCCTCGTCGTCGAAACCGCACGCCACCGCTACACGCCGGAATACATCGCCCTGACAGGCGACTTTTACCTGAAAATGTAAAAAAATCGTACATTTGCCTTATAAACCATTCCGGAAACTATGAAAAACTTCCTGATTTCCCTGTTGATCCTCGCATTGCCCGTCGTGGCCTCCGCCCAGGGCAAGAACACCAAAACCGCTCCGTCGGACACCCAGGCGGGATTGTTCTAT
>JAVBRR010000106.1:0-25620 GCA_031547705.1 Rikenellaceae bacterium
TGCGCGCTTCGAGCGCCATTTCGACCAGGGGCGCGATGAGGCTGTCGTTGGACGCGGCGCCTTCGTCGCGCAGCCCCAGCACGTCGCCCACGATCTGCTCCATCGTTTGCTTCAGCGTGGCGAGGTCGGCGGCCGAGATCGTTCCCGCACCGTCATGCAACTGGTTGATAACCTTGACCCATTCGAACAGCACGGCCATAGCCACGGGCGAATTGATGTCGTCGTCCATCGCCTCGCGGAAGTCGCGTTCGAGGGCCGTCACGTCGACCGTCGAGGCGGCGGCGGGCTTGATCTTGCCGATCGTCGCCACGGCCTTCATCAGCCGGTCGAGCCCCTTTTCGGCGGCCTGCAGCGCCTCGTTCGAGAAGTCGAGCGTACTGCGGTAGTGCGCCTGCAGGATAAAGAAACGGATGGTCATCGGCGAGTAGGACTGCTGCAACAATGGGTGGCTCCCGGCGAAGAACTCGCTGAGCGATATGGCGTTGCCGAGCGATTTGCCCATCTTGCGGCCCTCCATGGTGATCATGTTGTTGTGCATCCAGTAGCGCGCCGCGTCGTGTCCCGAGGCGGCGACGCTCTGGGCGATCTCGCACTCGTGGTGGGGGAACATGAGGTCCATGCCCCCGCCGTGGATATCGAAACGCTCGCCCAGGTACTTGGTGCTCATGGCCGAACATTCGAGGTGCCAGCCCGGGAACCCTTCGCTCCAGGGCGAGGGCCAGTGCATGATGTGCTCGGGCGCGGCTTTTTTCCACAGCGCGAAGTCGTAGGGTGCGCGCTTTTCGTCCTGGCCGTCGAGGGTGCGTGTGCCGGCCACGGTTTCGTCGAGGGTGCGCCCCGAGAGGCGGCCGTAGTTATGCCGGCGGTCGTAGGCTTCGACGTCGAAGTAGACCGACCCGTTGTTTTCGTAGGCGAACCCGTGCTCGAAAATGCGTTTGATCAGCTCGATCTGCTCGATGATGTGCCCCGAGGCGCGCGGCTCGATCGAGGGCGAGAGCACCCCCAGGGCGTCCATGGCGCGGTGGTAACTCTCGGTGTAGTAGTGCGCTATCTCCATCGGTTCGAGCTGCTCGAGGCGCGCCTTGACGGCGATCTTGTCCTCGCCTTCGTCGGCGTCGTTCTGCAGGTGCCCCACGTCGGTGATGTTGCGCACGTAGCGCACGCGGTAGCCCGAGTATTTCAAGTAGCGGAACAGCACATCGAATGTGATGGCCGAGCGGGCGTGGCCCAGGTGGGGCTCGCCGTAAACCGTGGGTCCGCAGACATATAACCCCACAAACGGGGGATCGTAAGGGACAAATTCTTCCCTGGTGCGCGAGAGGGTGTTGTGCAGGACGAGCTTCGACTTCATTGTAACCGGTGATTTTCGAGGTCAAATTTACTATTTTTCTTTTATTTTTTGTACTTTCGCAGCGTACCGTTTGTGAAAATGACTAAATTATCTGAGATGCCATACTTCAAGAAACTGAACCTGATCGTGGGCTGGGCGGTCTTCGCCGTGGCGGCCGTCGTCTACGGAATGACCATCGAACCCACCGCCAGCCTGTGGGACTGCAGCGAATTCATAGCCACTTCGTACAAACTCGAAGTGGGGCACCCTCCCGGCGCGCCGCTGTTCATGATGATCTCGCGCCTGTTCATGATGGTGGCCCCCTCGCCCGGGTCGGCGGCGGCGATGGCCAACATGATGTCGGCCATGGCGAGCGCCTTCACGATCCTGTTCCTGTTCTGGAGCATCACCCACCTGGCGCGTAAGATCTACGCTCCCCAGGGCGGTACCATGTCGCGGGCGCACACCTGGTCGGTGCTCGGCGCGGGGATCATCGGCGCGCTGGCCTACACGTTCACCGACACGTTCTGGTTCTCGGCCGTCGAGGGCGAGGTTTACGCCCTTTCGTCGATGTTCACGGCACTGGTTTTCTGGGCGATCCTCAAATGGGAGAACGTCGCCGACCAACCGGGCAGCAACCGCTGGCTGGTGCTGATCGCCTATTTTATGGGGCTCTCGATCGGGATCCACATCCTCAACCTGCTGACCATCCCGGCGTTGGTTTTCGTATACTACTTCCGCAAATACCCCGAGGTCACGAAGTGGGGCGTGGTGAAAGCCACCCTCGCGTCGGGAGCGATTCTGTTGGTTATCAACGGATTTATAATTCCTTATAGCGTCGCGATCGCGGCGTGGTTCGACCGGATGTTCGTCAACGCCATGGGGCTGCCGATCAACAGCGGCCTAACGTTTTTTGTATTGGCCCTGTTCGCGCTGCTGGGCTGGGCGGTGTGGTTCACCCACAAACGGGGCAAAGTGCTGGCCAACACCATCCTGCTCTGTGTGACGGTGATCATGCTCGGTTACAGTTCCTACGCCTCGGTGGTGATCCGCGCGTCGGTCAATCCCCCGATGAACAGCAACAACCCCAACCACGCCTACGCGCTGCTCTACCTGCTCAACCGCGACCAGTACGGCGACCACTCGCTGATCAAGGGCCCGGCCTACTCCTCGCCGGCCATCGCGCTCAAGGAGAAGACCAAATACTACGTCGGCGACGACGGCAAGTACCACGAGATGACCACGGCCAACTCGCTCGAATACCCCTCCGAGTTCGAATTCTTCTTTTCGCGCATGCACTCCGGATCGAAAGATCCCCAGGGGGAGGAGTACCGCAGCTGGGTGGCGAACTTCCAGGGGCGTAAAATTCCGTTCAACGGCGAGATGATCACCGTGCCGACGTTCGGCGACAACGTGAAATTCTTCCTCAACTACCAGCTCAACTTCATGTACTGGCGCTACTTCCTGTGGAATTTCGTGGGACGCCAGAGCGACAACCAGTCCACCGGCCAGATCACCGACGGCAACTGGCTCTCGGGGATCAAGTTCATCGACGCGATGTTCCTCGGACCCCAGGACAACCTGCCCTCGGAAATGGCCACCAACAAGGGACGCAACACCTACTATGTCCTGCCCTTCATCCTCGGGCTGGTGGGGTTGATCTACCAGTTGAACCGCGACAAGAAGAATTTCACGGTGGTCATGTGGTTGTTCATCATGATGGGTATCGCCCTGGTGGTCTATTTCAACACCACGCCCGGCGAACCCCGCGAACGCGACTACGTCTACGCCGGTTCGTTCTACGCTTTCTGTATCTGGATCGGGTTCGGGGTGATGGCGCTGGCCGACGCACTGGGCCGGCTGCTCAAGAAGCCGAGCGTCGTGGCAGCCCTGTTCGCGACGGCCGTCTGCAGTGCGGTGCCCCTGTTGCTGGCTGCCCAGAACTGGGACGACCACGACCGCTCGCACCGCTACGTGGCGCGCGACATAGGGTTCAACTACCTCTCCTCGTGCCTGCCCAACGCGATCATCATGAACTACGCCGACAACGACACCTTCCCGATCTGGTACAACCAGGAGGTCGAGGGGTACCGTACCGACGTGCGGGTGATGAACATGAGCTACCTGGGCGCCGACTGGTACGTCGACGAAATGCGCATCAAGGTCAACGAATCGGAGGCGGTGCCCTTCACGCTGCCGCGCTCGAAATACATCAACCGCAACGATTACATCTACATCCAGGACCACTTCGAGGGACAGGCCGTGGACATCCGCCAGGTGATGGATTTCGTGCGCAGCGACGACCCGCGCACGATGGTATCTTCGGGCTCCCGCACCAACGTGGATTTCATCCCCGCCAAGCGTTTCGCCCTGCCGGTGAACAAAGCCAACGCCGTGGCCAGCGGCATCGTCAAGGAGAAGGACCTCCACCTGGTGCCCGACACGATCTACTTCACGATCAACAAATCGACCCTCGACAAGGGCGAGCTGATGTTGCTGGACCTGCTCTCCAATTTCGACTGGAAACGCCCGCTGTGCTTCACGCACCACTTCACGCTCGCACCGTTCGGACTGCGCGAATACCTGCAATACGACGGTTTCGCCTACCGCCTGGTGCCGATCCGCACGCCCCACCTCAGTTCGATCGACGTGGGACGCATCGACACCGACGACCTCTACCAGAAGTTGGTCAATGAGTTCCGCTACGGCAACGTGAAGGATCCGCGGGTCGACGCCGACTACTTCGTGCAGTACAACTTCTCGTCCAACCAGACCCGCACCGCTTTCGGCCGCCTGGCCAAAAAACTGGCCGTCGAGGGCGACACGGTGCGCGCAAGGGAAGTATTGGCACGCTGCGTCGAGGAGATACCCTTCAACCAGATCCGCCACAACTACGTGCTCACCGTCCCCGTGATCGAGGGCTACTACGCCGCCGGACAGCCCGACAAGGCCAACGCCGTGCTCGAAGACTGGCAGCGCATCCTCGAGGAATACGTCGTCTACTTCAACCAGTTCACCGGTGAGAAGCGGATGGCCGTGGCTTCGGCGCTGAAAGAGAATATGCAATACCTGGGCGAACTGTACCGCCTGGCGGCAAACAACGGCCAGCCCGCGGTCGCCGCCCGGATCGAGGAGTTCCTCCGCGACAACGCCTCGCCGCAGGATATGATGTAACGCGGTGCCGGAGGTGTTGGAGCCTTACTACCAGACCGATGTCCCCGAAGCGGGATGCGACGAGGCGGGACGGGGCTGCCTCGCGGGTCCGGTTTTCGCCGCCGCAGTCGTGCTGCCGCCGGGGTTTTCGCATCCCTTGCTCAACGACTCGAAGCAGATGAGCGCGCGCAACCGCGCGCTGCTGCGCGGGGTGATCGAGCGCGAAGCCGTGGCCTGGGCCGTGGCCGAGGTGTCGCCCGAGCGCATCGACCGCATCAACATACTCAATGCCTCGTTCGAGGGAATGGCCCTGGCTGCTTCGCAGTTGGGTGTCGAAGTGGGGTTGCTGCTCATCGACGGCAACCGTTTCAAAAATAATCTGATAGACATTCCGCACCGCTGCGTCGTGGGCGGCGACGCCATCTACGCCCCGATCGCCGCGGCGTCGGTGCTCGCCAAGACCCACCGCGACGAGCGCATGGAACGCCTGGCGGCCGAATTTCCCGAGTACGGCTGGGAACAGAACAAAGGCTATCCCACGCGTGCCCACCGGCAGGCCATCGCCCGCCACGGCCTCACGCCCCACCACCGCCTCTCGTTCAACCACTCCGCCGGGCAGTACTCCCTTTTTTGACGATCAGCCGGAATTCTGTGTCGGCTGCCCTTAATAGCTGTCTAATGGAATATCCGGGTGACGATGGTGTCGGTGGCGCCGCGGTTCGAGGCGACGTAATCGGCGGCGGCGCGGCTGGTTACGGCGTAGAGGGCCGGGTCGGCGGCCAGTTCCGCGAGCCAGGCCTCGAGTTCGGGGGCTGAGGATATGCTGCGGGCGGCCCCGAGGGCGATCATCTCGCGCGCCTCGCGGAATTTGCGGTAATTGGGGCCAAACGCCACGGGTAGCCCGAAAACGGCAGCCTCGAGGGTGTTGTGGATCCCGGCGCCGAAACCGCCGCCGATGTAGGCGTAGGTGGCGTAGCCGTAGAGCGAGGAGAGCAGGCCTATCACGTCGATGATCAGCACGCCGGGGGTGGTCAGGTCGGTTGTGGGTGTGCACATCGTGTAGCGGACGGTGGGCAGGGGCATCGTCGCGGCGAGGCGGTCGATGTGATCGGCGTCGATCTCGTGGGGAACCACGATCCAGCGGATTTCGGGGTGCGAGGCGATGGTCTTGGCCAGCAGTTCCTCGTCGGGCTGCCAGGTGCTTCCGGCGACAAACACCGGGGCGCCGCCGGCAAAGCGCTCGACGACTTCGATCTTTTTGGCCGCCGAAGCGATCGAGGCCACGCGGTCGAAGCGGGTGTCACCCGCCACCGTCACGCTGGTAACCCCCAGTTCGGCAAGCAGTTCGCGCGAAGCTTCGTCCTGGACGAACAGGCGCTCGAAGCCCCGCAACGCCGTGCGGAAACTACCGCCGTACCACTTGAAAAAGACTGAATCGCGGCGGAAGATGGCCGAAATATTGAAAGTCCGCGCACCCGCATGGCGAAGTTCGCGCAGGTGGTTGAGCCAGAATTCATATTTGATGAAGATGGCGATCTCGGGATGGGCGGCGCGCACAAACTCGCGCGCCAGGCGCGGGGTGTCCTCAGGCATGTAGAAAACCCAATCGGCGCCGGGGTAGTTCTTGCGGATCTCGTAGCCCGAAGGCGAGAAGAAGGTGAGCAGGATCTTGTACTCGGGGTGGGCGGCGCGGATCGCCTCGATCACGGGGCGTCCCTGCTCGAACTCGCCGAGCGAGGCGGCATGCACCCACACCACGCGGTCCTGTGCCCCCACCGCCCCGGCAACCCTGCGGATCAATCCCACGCGTCCGTCGCGCCAGAGCCGCGCCTTGGGCACGAAACGGGCGGCGAGCCTCATCGCGAGCCCCGCCAGCGAGATGGTGATGTTGTAAAATATCATTTGGCGATGATCTCTTCCAGAGCGCGGCGGTTGAGGATCGTGATGGCGCCGCGTTCGAGGCGGATGATCCCCTTTTTCTCCAGCCCGTCGAGCACCGTCTGCAGGGCGCTGCGCGTGGCGGCGAAGAACTGGGCGATCTCGGCCACTTCGGGCACAGGTACCGCGGGCACGGCCGGCGTGGAGTTGTCGAGCAGGTAGGAGGCCACCTTTTCGCGCAGGGACTCGAACGACAGCAGGTAGATCTTCTTGGACCACACGTTGGCGCGGTTCGAGATGATGTCGATGAAGTTCGACAGGATGATCGTGTTCTCCTGCATCAGCTCGAACAAACGGCCGCGGTGCAGGGTGAGGATCTCGACCGCCGTTTCGGCGATCACGTCCACCGGGATGCGGTTGTAGCCCCCGAAAAGGAAGGCCGGGGCGATCAGCTGCGGAGCTTCGATGGTCTCCATGCGCAACACCTTGCCCGAGTGGTAGGTCACCTCGCCCTTGGCTTTGCCCGAGAGCAGGATCAGCAGGCCCGAGTAAGCCGTATCCTTTTCGATGATCATTTCGCCGGGCGCGTAACGTTCTACACTCAGCAAATCGCCCGCCGGCAACGCCTCGCGGATCTCCCGCTCGGTCATTCCGCGAAACAACGGGCACTGGGTCAGTATATTATACATAGTATAAGAAATCAGGTGATTTGTTCTTACAAAGGTAATAAATTTATCACGAAACATCCAAAAATCCCTATCTTTGCAGCGCGATGAAGTTGAGCAGGGGATTGGTCTATGCGGTGATATCCGCCCTTCTGTGGGGGATGGTCAACCCGTTTATCAAAGAGGGGCTGGCATTCGGGATCACCCCGATGAACTTTGCCGGCGTGCGGTTCGCCGCGGCGGGAATTGTCCTGTTGCTGGTTACGTCCCACCGCGGGATGTGGCGCGAGATACGCGAGAACCGCCGGCTGTTCCTGAATCTGATCGTTATAAACATGCTGCTGGGCTATTCCGCCTTTTATTACGGGGTGGATATGGTGTCGGCGGCCATTTCGTCGATCGTGATGGGGATGACCCCGCTGGTGAACGTGCTGCTGGCCCACTTCCTGGCGCACAACGACCGCCTGACGACGCGCAAGTCGGTCAGCCTGGCGGTCAGCTTCGCCGGCCTGCTGCTCATCATCGGGGTGGGAGGCGAAGGAAACGGCATGCTCGACGCGCGCAGCATCTTCGGGATCCTGCTGCTGGTCGCCAACATCATCCTGCAGGGCTACTCGGCCATCCGCGTGGCGGAGTACCCCGCCCGGATCAATCCCGTGTTCATGAACGGGGTCCAGATGTTCTTCGGGGGGCTGGCGATCTACATCGCGGGCGTCGCCGCCGAAGGGTTCACGCCCCTGTGGGAGATGCCGCGCGAATTCTTCTTCTGGCTGGGCTGCCTGGTCTTCATCTCGATATTCGCATTCAGTTTCTGGTTCACGGCGCTGCGACTGCCGTACTCGAAAGTTTCGGAGCTCAACATCTGCCGCCTGCTCACGCCCGTGTTCGGGGCGGTGCTGAGCTGGTGCATCGTCGAGGGCGAGCACCCCACGTGGAGCACCGTGGTGGGGATGATCGTTATCGTCGCCGCGATGGTCGTTTTCTTCCGCGGCAATAATAAAGCGCGCGCGTAGGCGTTAATTATTCTGATCGTGACCATTTTGTTGATAAAAATGTAACAAAAACTTAACCTTCGCCGGGCATAAAAGCTTTTTTATACCATAAAAAAGGAATATTTTTGTACCGTGAAAAGAAAAATCCATTAACCAATAAACCAATCTTTATGAAGAAATTCGTCTTTTTGTTCATCTCCCTGGTTGCTTCTGTGGCGGTCAGCGCACAGGTAACAACATCGAGCATCGGCGGACGTATCCTCGACGAAAAAGGCGCGCCCCTGGCGGGAGCCACCGTCAAGGCCGTTCACACGCCCACAGGAACGGCTTACTACACTTCCGCCCTGACCAACGGCCGCTTCAACATCGGCGGTATGCGCGTCGGCGGACCTTACGAACTGGAAATTTCTTTCGTGGGCTACACCACCGAAAAGACCAACAACATTTCCCTGACCCTGGGCGAAGAAGCCATCTTCAACTACACGCTCAAGGAATCGGCGCAGCAGCTGGGCGAGATCGTGGTTACGGGCAGCAACAACCCCGTGTTCTCGAGCAACCGCACCGGAGCCCAGGAAGTGATCACCTCGGACATGATGGCCAAGTTGCCTTCGACCAACCGCTCGCTGACCGACTACACCAAGCTGGCCCCGATGAGCAACACGACCAACAACGGCAACTACTACGGCGGCGTTTCGTACCGTTTCAACAACGTGACCGTCGACGGTGCCTCGTTCAACAACTCGTTCGGCCTGACCGGGAGTTTGGGCGCTTCGGGCATCGAGCCCATCAGCATCGAGTCGATCGAGCAGATCCAGGTGATGCTCTCGCCCGACGACGTACGCAGCGGCGGCTTCACGGGCGGCGGTGTGAACTCGGTGACCAAATCGGGTTCGAACGAATGGAGCGCTTCGCTCTATGGCTACATGAAGAGCCCCCAGCTCGAAGGTATCAGGCAGAAAGACGAAAAGGTCGAAAGGCCCGAATACAACAACAAGCAGTACGGTGTTACGGTCTCGGGCCCGATCATCAAGAACAAGCTGTTCTTCTTTGTGAACGGCGAACTCGAACGCCAGGATACCCCCATCAACTACCGTGCGAAAAAGGCAGGCGAAGAAGCTGCCGGCAATATTTCGAATGTGGACTACGACAAGCTGGCCGACCTGAAACAATTCCTCAGTGACGAATTCAGCTACAACCCCGGATCGTTCGAACTGAGCAACGTGCCGGTGAAAGGCGACCGCCTTACGGCCCGCCTGGACTGGAACATCAACAGCAAAAACTCGTTGAACGTCAAATATTTTTACCTCAATTCGTTCAACACCGTTCCTCCCAGCTCTTCGGGTGTCTATGTAGCGAACACCACCCGCTCGGCCGGTGACAAGACCATTCCCTTCGCCTCGGCGTACTACCGCGACAACAAGACCTTCAACATCGTGATGGCCGACCTCAACACGACCATCAACGACCGCATGTACAACACCCTGAAGGTGGGTTACTCGCGTATCCGCGACTTCCGCGAATGCGAAGGCGGCCAGTTCCCGCAGGTCGACATCCTCGACGGAGATCCCGGCTCAACGAGCGTAACGGCCAACGTGACCACCTTCGGTATGGAGGCCAACTCCTATAACAACCAAGTCAACACGGATATCTACCAGATCCAGGACAACTTCACGATGAACCTCGGCAACCACCAGGTGACCCTCGGTACGCAGAGCGACTACCGTACTTTCCTGAACGGTTACTCCCAGAATTATCCCGGTGCCTGGTTCTTTGCCAGTGTCGACGACTTCAAATACAACGCCCTGGCGATGAAAGACCACATAGCTGGGGGCGGTAACTTCTACAATTTCAAAATTGCCGATTATCCCGTAGCGAACTACCCCGGCATTGATCCCGCTGCAACGGGTAAGCCGCTGAGATTCCGCCAGGCTTATGCCGTCGGCGACGGATTCCCCTTTGCCAAAGTCGAGGTTGCGATGCTGGGCTTCTACCTCCAGGACAAATGGGCCGTCATGCCCAACCTGCACCTGACGGCCGGTATCCGCATGGATATGCCCATCTTCCTGACCGACCTGCCGAGGAACGAACCGCTCGAAGCGATTGCGTTTGCCAACGGTGAAAAGGTCGACGTATCAAAATATCCCAGTGCCCGCATCCAGTGGTCGCCCCGCGTAGGGTTCAACTGGGACGTGTTCGACAACCGCAGGCTCCAGATCCGCGGTGGCGCGGGCCTGTTCTCGGGAACGCCTCCTTATGTTTGGATCAGCAACCAGGCAGGCAACAACGGTTTGTTGTTTGTAAGTAAGGTAGAGTCCGACTTCACCAATGCGGGTTATACCCCCGGTTTCACCGGCAAGATCGATGACGGCAAGCCCACGGGCGCCACCCTCCCCAAGGCCGATATCGCCATCACCGACCCCGACCTGAAATACCCCACCCTGCTGAAAACCTCGCTGGCTGCCGACTGGGATGTGTGGGACGGCTGGATCCTTTCGGGTGAATTCCTCTACAGCAAAAACATCAACGATATTTACCACAATAACATCGCCCTCGAGCAGGTCAAAAGGGATAACGGACAGCTGGTCTATGTCAGGGACGGCAACGGCCCCAGCCAGCGCCCGATGTTCAAAACCATCAACAACCCCCTGGCCTACACAGTGGTAAAACTCTCCAATACCAGCAAGGGTTATTCGGCCTACACGACCTTCAAGCTCCAGAAGAGTTTCAACTACGGAGCACTCAAGGGTTTGTTCGTGAACGCTTCGTATACTTTCGGCGCCGCCAAGGGCGTAACCGACGGATCGTCGTCGGTGGCCACGTCGGCATGGAAATACCGTCCGGCCCTCAACCCGAACGCCGACGAGATCGGTTATTCGTTGGGTAGCTTCGATAACCGCTGGCTGGTCACGGCATCCTACCGCAAGGAGTACGCCAAGCATTTCGCTACCAGCATCGGCATCGTCTACGACCGCTACATGCCTTTCCGTTACTCGTATTGCTACTACGGCGACATCAACGGCGACGGACAAAATGCCAACGACCTGGTCTACATCCCCAGGGCCAAGGACGAGATCAACCTTGCGTATGCTGCCGGAGCTACGGCAGAAGAGAAGCAGCAGGCATGGGACGACCTCAATGCGTTTATCGAACAGGATCCCTACCTGTCGAAACACCGCGGCGAGTACGCCGAACGTAACGGCGCGAAAGCTCCCATCGTCAACCGCATCGACCTGAACTTCACCCAGGACTTCTACGTCAACTGCCGCAGCGGCAAGCGTCACACCATCCGCCTGACGGCCGATATCCGCAACTTCGGCAACCTGCTCAACAAGGACTGGGGCGTACAACAGACCACCGTTCTGGGTAACCAGCAGTACCAGTTCCTGGAAATGGTCGCAGCTCCGACAGCAGCCAACAACTACACCCCCTCGTTCAAATTCGCAACCAAGAACAAGGCAGGCGACAAGTTGACCGAAACCTACAAAGATTACATCAACATCGCTTCGCGCTGGTCGATGATGATCGGGGTCAAGTACTTCTTCTAAGATTTTTACGATTCATAAAAAGAGCCGCCTTGCAAGGGCGGCTCTTTTTACATACCTTTGTGTTATGACACAGATATCGTTGCTCATCGCCACTTACAACCGCGCGGAGTCGCTGCGGCGCACGCTGTGCAGCGTGGCGCAGCAGAGCCTGGCGCCCGGGGAGTTCGAGATCGTGGTGGTCGACAACAACAGCCCCGACCACACCCCGCAGGTGTGCGCGGAATTCGCCGCCGGGCATCCGCAGTTGCAGTTCCGCCGCGTGGCCGAAACCCGCCAGGGGCTCTCCCACGCCCGCAACTGCGGCATCGAAGCGGCCCGGGGGCGCTACATCGCCTTTATCGACGACGACGAGGAGATCAACACCGGATTCCTCGAAAATTACCTGCACTTTTTCGAGAGCCACCCGCAGGCCGCGGCCGCGGGGGGACGGATGCTGCCCGTCTACGAGGGGAAGCTCCCGCGCTGGTTCTCACCTTTCCTGGACCGTCCCGTGGGCTCAAAACTCGACCTGGGCTCCAAACCGCAGGTATTCAAAGGAAAGCGCTATCCCATCGGGGGGAACATGGCCATGCGGCGCACGGTTTTCGAGCGTTACGGGATGTTCAACCCCGACCTGGGGCGCAAGGGAAACCAGATGCTGGGCGGCGAGGAGAAAGATCTGTTCGACCGTCTGCGCCGGGGCGGCGAGGAGATACACTACCTGCCCGAAGCCATTGTCTACCATATCATTCCCGAATCGCGCGTGACAAAAGAATACCTCCGGCGCCTGATGCCGCTGGCCGGTGCGAGCGAGCGCATCCGCACCCGGGCCATCTCGCCCGGCGCCTACCTCGGAGCGCTGCTCTCGGAAGGGATCAAATGGGGCGGGACGGTCGTCCTGCTCGCATGGTACGTCCTCACGCTGCGCCCTCCGAAAGGCTGGATGCTGATGCAAATCCGCTGGCGCACCACCCAAGGCCTGCTGGGCCTGTGATATTTAATGGTAATTATATAACTTTTATTTCCTTATATCTTTTGTTCTCTTTTGTAAAAGAGAACCAGAAAATTTTTGGGAAAACTGCGTTTTCTGATAGTATCTTGCTGTTCCCTATAAAGGTTGTGGGAGAGGGGTTTGACCCCTCTCCCACAACCTTTTTGGGTAGAACAAAGTAACCATGAGAAACGAAGTTTCTCCAAAAATTCTTTGGTTCTTTCTTATAAGAAAGAACACATAAGAAATAGAAGTAAGAAAGTTATATAGTTGCCGTTAAATATCGTCGGTCTTGAACTCGTAGCCCAGGCGTTTGCCGGTGGTCATTTTGGAGTTTTCGATCTTGGTGTTCATTTGGTCGACGCTCACTACTTTCATGGTGTCGTAGGGGGGTGCTAGCAGGTCGAAATCGAGCGCATAGGCCACCGCCGCCTCGACCACGCGGACAATGGCGGCTTTGTCGATCCGTTCGCTTCCGAACGCGGCGTGGGTGACGCTGGTCTGCTGCTTGCCCTCGACGAAAAAGTCCATGTTGCGGTTCACGAACAGGCGCCCGATCAGGTAGCCCTCGTCGGCGTTGCGGTTGAATTTGAACGAGTCGGCCAGGAAGTTGTAGATGTTGATCAGCCCGCAGTAGGAGTTCAGCCGGTCGTCGCCCACGTAGGGGTTTTGCCAGATGGCGTGGTCGCGGTCGAACGAGAAGACGTTGGTGTGCATGCTGAATATCACCACATCGCCCGCAACCTGGATCTGCGCCTCGAACTTCCCGCGGTCGCGGTACTCGATGCGGATGCGTTTGTCGAGTTTTTCGTCCAATTCGTCGTCCAACTCGCCGCTCATCTCGTGGAGTATCTCTTTCAACTCCTCGAACACGGCAAACGTGTTGTCGAAAACCTGCTGCTGAATGTTCGCCTTGTGGATCAGGTTGCTTGTGATCTGGGCCCTAAGACCGCCTTCGTCATCCATAGTTTTAAGTTTTACATCAATCTTATTTGCTGTCCGGGGATCAGGGGGCTGTCTGCCGGGCGGCGGTTCATCGATGCCAGGCTGCGGAGTTTGATTCCGTAGCGTTGGGCGATGGAGTGGAGTGTTTCGCCTTCGGCGGCTATGTGTATGATCTTGCCGTTGGCGGCTTTGCGTGCTTTGGGTTTGAGGTACACGGCGTCGCCGGCTTCGAGTACGGCGTTTTTGGCGCAGTCGTTGTTGCGCAGCATTTTGAATACCGACTGGCCGAACAGGGCGCTCAGGCTCGCGTAGGTGTCCCCCGGACGTGCTACGACAAATTCGCTGCCATTGTTGCGCAGCACGGGGTATCCCTTCAGCACGGTCGAGGAGGCCATGTAGTTGTCGGGGTCGATCTTCTCGGCCGAGGGGAGCAGCACGGGCTGCGAGGCGACAGGCTCCTCGTGCCGGGCGATGGTGGTCACGTCGCCGCCACGGTCGAGCAGGAAGAGTTCGTTCTCCTCGATGATCTTGATCAGCCGCTCCGGGTAGGTCGTCGCCGTGGCGTAGCCATCCTCCTTGAGCGTGTAGGCCCATCCCTTGTAATCCGCCGGGTCGAGCTGGAAGAGGTTCTGGTAACGCGGTGATTTATCGAGGAATTCGCTGTGGTCCTTGAAGGAATCTTCGGCGCAGGCGTACTTGCGGAAACACTCGCCGCGGGCGTCGTCGTCGTGTGTGATCGTTTCGCCGCGCCAGTCGCTTTTGCACTTGATCCCGAAGTGGTTGTTGGCCTCGCAGGCCAGGCGGCTGTTGCCGTTTTCGGATTCGAGGATCGCCTGGGCGAGCTTGATGCTGGCCGGAATGCCGTACACATCCTGGTGTTCGATGGCTACGGCCTTGTACTTCTGGATGTATTGCTCGCGGGTGAGCTTCTCCTGGGCGGAGGCCGCCGGCAGACAGCACCAGGCCATCAAAAGTGGCGCTATTATTGCTGTAATAAAGGTTTTACGGGTTCTCATATTTTTGAA
The DNA here is from genome assembly GCA_031547705.1 of Rikenellaceae bacterium. GTDB lineage: Bacteria > Bacteroidota > Bacteroidia > Bacteroidales > Rikenellaceae > JAVBMJ01. The sequence continues at coordinate 14,504 of JAVBRR010000106.1, forward strand.
TATTCCATTACAAAGATACAATACTTTTGTAATCCCGTCAAAAAATTATAGCTTTGTGTGAATAACCAACTTAGAAATGCGTATGTTCACCGAGAATGCCAATGCGATATTTGCCAGGGTAATAGACGATTATCACGTTCACAACGACGTGGACCAATCGGTGGTCAACCCCTTTCCGTCGCAGAGTGTGGAGCATTTGCTGTACCTCAAATGCTGGATCGACACCGTTCAGTGGCACCTGGAGGACATCATCCGCAACCCGTCGATCGACCCGGTCGAGGCGCTGAAGATCAAACGCCGCATCGACGCTTCGAACCAGGAGCGCACCGACATGGTGGAGTACGTCGACAGCTATTTTTTTGACAAATACCGCGACGTGGCGCTCGCCCCGGATGCGGGTATCAATACCGAAACCCCCGCCTGGGCCATCGACCGGCTCTCGATCCTGGCCCTGAAGATCTACCACATGCAGCAGGAAGCCTCGCGTCCCGACGCCTCGCCCGAACACCGCGCGGCGTGTCAGGCGAAGCTCGACGTGCTGCTTCTGCAACGCACCGACCTTTCGCAGGCCATCGACCGCCTGCTGGACGATATCGCCGCCGGGCGCAAACGGATGAAGACCTACAAACAGATGAAAATGTACAACGACCCCTCGTTGAACCCCGTATTGTATGGCGCGAAATAAACCGTGTGGCCACATCCTGCTCGTACGCCTCTCGGCTATGGGGGACGTGGCTATGTGCGTACCCGTGGCCAAGGCCTTGCGCGAGGCCTACCCCGGGGTGAAGATCACGGTGCTCACGCGCCCGCTGTTCCAATCGTTTTTCCGCGACATCCCCGGGCTGGACTTCATATTGCCCGATTTCGGGGGGCGTCACAAGGGGCTGAAAGGCATCTGGCGCCTCTTCCGGGAGTGCCTGCGGGGCGACATAGACTGTGTGGCCGACCTGCACGACGTGCTGCGCACCAAGGTGTTGCGCCGCCTGCTGCGCCTGGCCGGGAAGCGGGTGTCGGTGATCGACAAGGGACGCTTCGACAAACGCGCCCTGACGCGCAAGTTCCGCAAGTTCCGCCAGCCGCTGGAATCGACCGTCGAGCGGTATTACGACACGGTGCGCCGCCTGGGCTTCGATTTCGACTACCCGATGCCCGCGGTGCATGCCCCGGCCGCGATCCCCGGCGCGATCACCGAGATTACGGGCCCGAAGACGGGCGCCTGGATCGGTTTCGCTCCCTTTGCGCGCCACCGCGGCAAGATCTATCCCACAAACCTTTCGGGCGAGCTGGTCGAACTGCTCGCCGGGGCGTACGAGAAGGTCTTTATCTTCGGGGGCGGGGAACACGAGCGCGATTTCGCGACGTGCATGGAGCAACTCTACCCCGGCAAGGTGGTGGCGGTCATCGGACGGATCACCCTCTCGCAGGAGATGGACCTGATCTCGAACCTGGACTGCGTGATCTCGATGGACTCGGCCACGATGCACATCGCCTCGCTGGTCGGAACCCCCGTGGTGTCGGTCTGGGGCGCCACGCACCCCTACGCCGGCTTCTACGGATTCGGACAGGACCTCGACGACATCGTCCAGCTCGACCTGGATTGCCGCCCCTGCTCGGTCTACGGCGACAAACACTGCATGTACGGCGACTACCGCTGCCTGGCGGGGATCGAGCCCACCGTGATCGTCCGGAAGGTGGAGCGGGTGATGGAACGCAACGCCCCGCGAAATTAAGCGTGGAAGTTTTGCTGGTGACCGGAATTTATCATACCTTTGACGCTTAAATTTAAATGCAAAAATATGAGCATACCTGTTGATTTGAAGTACTCCAAAGACCACGAGTGGTTGCGGGTGGAAGGCGGCGAGGCTGTTGTAGGGATCACGGACTACGCACAGAGCCAGTTGGGCGACATCGTATTCGTCGACGTGCCCACGGTGGGCGAAACGCTCGCTGCGGGCGAAATTTTCGGTACGGTCGAGGCCGTCAAAAGTGTTTCGGACCTTTTCCTGCCCGTGGGCGGCGAAGTTCTCGAATTCAACGAAGCGCTTGCGGACGACGCGTCGGAGGTGAACAAGGATGCTTACGGCGCAGGCTGGATGATCCGCGTCAGGATGAGCAACCCCGCCGAGGTGGAGGCGCTCCTGGACAACGAAGGGTATAAAAAAGTTATAGGATAATAACAATGGGAAAAGTAACGGTTGTAGGCGCAGGTAACGTAGGTGCTACCTGTGCGGATGTGATTGCGACCCGCGAGATCGCCAGCGAACTGGTTTTGCTCGATATCAGGGAAGGGTTCGCCGAAGGTAAAATGCTGGATATTTTCCAGACTTCGACCCTGTTGGGATTCGACACCAAACTCACGGGTGTGACGGGCGACTACAGCGCCACGGCGGGCTCGGATGTGGTGGTGATCACCTCGGGAGTCCCCCGCAAGCCGGGGATGTCGCGCGAGGAGCTGATCGGCGTGAATGCCGGCATCGTGAAGAGCGTGATCGAAAACGTGGTGAAATACTCCCCGAACGCCATCCTGCTGATCGTGAGCAACCCGATGGATACGATGACCTACCTGGCGCTGAAAACGAGCGGCCTGCCCGCCAACCGCGTCTTCGGGATGGGCGGCGGCCTGGACAGCACACGCTTCAAGTGCTACCTGAGCAAGGCGCTGGGTGTGAATATCAACGAAGTGGAAGCGATGGTCATCGGAGGCCACGGCGACACGACGATGATCCCCCTGGTGAGCAAAGCCACCTACAAGGGAATTCCCGTGAGCGAGTTCGCTTCGGACGAAACGCTCTCCAAAGTGGCTTCGGACACGATGGTGGGCGGCGCCACGCTGACGGGGCTGCTGGGAACCTCGGCATGGTATGCCCCGGGTGCGGCGGCAGCCTACGTGGTGGAAGCGATCCTGCGCGACCAGAAGAAGGTGATCCCTTCGTGCGTGTCGCTCGATGGCGAGTACGGCCAGAAAGACATCTGCATCGGCGTTCCGGCGGTGATCGGCCGCGGCGGCGTGGAGAAGATCCTCGAAGTGAAACTCACCGACCAGGAGAAGGCGTTGTTCGAAAAAAGCGCGGCGGCCGTGCGGGCGACCAACGATGTGCTGAAGGATTTGAAGGTGCTGTAACCTCCTCAACCTTTGTAATATGAAAAAGATTGCGATCGTAGCATTGATGCTCTTGATAGCATTGAACGCAAATGCCCAATGGCCCAGAAGCTACAAGTGGTTTGCCACGCTGGGCGGCGGCGCCCAGTTGTTCTGGGGCGAAGAGTACCGCAACGCCTCGGTGGGCGGCGACCTGCTCTCCCCGGCGGTCAGCGCCTCGGTGGGACGCCATCTCAACCATGTGTGGGCCCTGCGTGCGATGTACCAGGGGTACGAGTCGCGTTCGCTCACAACCGATCCCTGCAACGCCTATGCGAACGGCAAACTGGGCCACGACCAGTTCTACCGGCAGAAATTCGGCACCTCGAGCCTCCAGTTGGACATCATGTTCAACCTCTCCTCGGCCGTTTGCTACTACCCCCGCCGGTTCTACGAATGCATTCCCTACCTGGGTGTCGGAGCGGGCTATTCCTACCGCGGCGATGCGAGCACCCTCAGCCCTTCGGCTACGCTGGGCCTCTACAACCGCTTCCGTTTGTGCCGCCGCTGGGATCTGAACCTCGACCTGTCGGCTTCGATGTACAGCGACAACTACAACAAGATCAAGGACTCCGACGTTCCGATCGACGTGATCGCCATGGCGACCGTCGGGCTGACGTATAAATTCTAAAATCAAAAAGGAGGACTCGAAAGTCCTCCTTTTTTGATTCGCACGCCTCCTTAATCGTTTTCGATCACTTCGAGGGTCACATCCAGCGCACACCGGGCATACCGCGTGGGCCTGGATGCGTATTTGGCAGCGTTGGACAGGCGGCGTTTGCCCGCGCACACGTAGCCTACCTGGACGGCGTTGGCGGAGTTCTGGGTGCTCGAGAGGTAGGTGTCGCCGTCGCCGCCCTCATCGACTGTGATTTTGTGTCCTCCCAGTGCGATGAGCTTGGCATCGAAAGCGTCGCGCGCAGCCAGGGCGGCCAGGTCGGCGGGGGTGGCGTCGGTCCGCATGGTTTCGGGCGATTTGTCGGGAATGGCGTCGAACGAGCTGGCCCCGTAGTAGGCCGTTATCAGGCTCCTCAGCTCCTCGTTCGAGGGCAGGTACCAGTTCTCGGTCGCGGACATCGTTTTGCAGAAGTGGTAGGCCTTGAACTCACTGACCGCACCTGCGGGGGCGGTGATGGTGGCCGCGAAGTTTTCGATGGCGGTCATGTTGGCCTGTCCGCTGGTTTCACTCGTGCCGGGCACCGCGAAACTGTTCAGGATTCCCGATGTGCCTCCGGTGAGGGTCACATTTGTGTTCGTACACCACACGTTGGGCGGATCGGTCCGGGTTGCGGAAACGATCTTGGCCTTCGAGGCATCCTCCGGATCGACCCAGAAGATCACGCCCTTCACGCCGTCCTTGTCGTAGGCGTCGCCGACGCGGGGGTAGCCGCCTGCCGGATTGACCGCCTGGGCCACGGCCAGCGGGATGGATACGAGGTACGAGCCGCTTCCGACCGACACGTCGATCGTCCCGGTGCGCTCTTCGGCGTTGGGGTTCTTCGTTTTGGCCGTCACGGTGATCCGACCCTCGGCGGCGTCGAAGGAGGCTTCGAGCCAGGAGTCGTTGCCGTTGTAGTTGAAGTCGAGGGCGGCCTGGTTGGTCGTCACGGCGATATTGGCGCTCGAGCCGGCGGGGTTGTCGATCGACAGGCCGAGCTGCGCGGCGGGGATGTCGAGCGTGGGAATGGGCATTCCGCCCTGCGTCACGGGAAAGACGGCCGTATTGGGCGAGATGGACGGGTCGGAGAACGTGAAGGTGACGTTCGAGGTGCGTGCCGTATACCCATCGTTCAACGCTTTGACCTTGAATGTGACCACGCTGCCGGACTGGGTCGCCTCGAGCCACTGTTGGTCGGCGGTGGGGATCGTGAAGCTGAATGCGCTTCCCGCGACGCCTACCGTAACGTCGGCCTGGTCGTCCACCACGTTATCCAGCAACAGGTTGCGGGGGTTGAAATAGGTGTCGGTGATCGAAGTCGGACCCTGCTCCACGGTCAGCTCGGCCGAGGATTGGTTGGGGGCTTCGCCGGCGTAGACGGTCACCTTGCCCGTGCGCACGTTTTCCATGCTCGGGTTGTCGGCCAGGGCGGTCACGACGATCGTGCGGCCGCTCATTTCGGCTTTCAGCCATGTTTTGTCCGCTTCGGCCACCTCGGCCGAGAGCGGGCCGCCGTCGGAGGTGATGGCGGTCGTGCCGGTGGTTCCCTCGACGCTTACCGTGATCGTCGCGGGCTCGAGCGAGAGGGTCGGGGGGATGACAGGCTCCTCTCCCCCGTTGTTGCCGCAGGCGGCCAGCAGCGCTGCGGCGGATAATGCCAGGATTCTCGGTATGTATTTTTTCATGGGGTCGTAATTTTAAATTTTCGGTTGGGTGTTTCGGTATTAGCGCATGTCGAAATACTGGATGCACCGCGCGCCGCGGGCCGATCCGGTTTTGGAGGCTGTCGAGGCGGCGTAACTCCAGACACGGACGTAGTGGGCGTCTTCCCAGTTGGATTCGGTGCTGGTCCAGTAACTCTGTCCGTTGCCGGTGATGTCGGTGTTGAACGGGTCGCCGCCGTGCCGGGTGAGCAACGCCTCGAACGTGGCCCTGTTGGCCTGCTCTTCCGACGTGGGGAGGGCCTTGACGGCTGTGATTCCCCCGTTGTAGAGGGTCATGATACCGGTAAATTCGTCGCGTGCGGGCAGGTACCAGCCCTGGCCCATGCTTTCGGGCAGCGTGTCGCAGAAATTAAAGGCGGGGTAGGAACTCAGGTCGGTCAGTTTGGCCACGTTGTTGGCGCCGTATTTCGTATCTGTTAGCCCGACTTCCGCCTGCTCGGTGCTCCACTGCGCGTCGATGCCGTAGAGGCGCTTGAGGCTCACGGTGCGGAATCCCGCCGTGTCGATGGCGGTGCTCGACCAGTAGACGATCCCGGTGCCGTAAATTTCGCCGACTGCGGGGATGACCGTGGCGCCGGCCGCCTGTTTGACCGTCACGGTTTTGGGGGCCGTCACGTTGTCGTAAATGCCCGCCACGATGGTGATCACGGCCCTGCGCTCGTTGTTGTAGGAATTCGGCTCGACCGAGACGACGAGCCTGTTGTTTTCTTCGACCTCGGCCGAACACCACGGCCGGTCGGTGGTCACCGTAAAGTTTTCCTGGCTCGAAACGAAGGTGAACGTCGCTTCGGAAGTGCCGTTGCCCACTTCCTTGTGGATTTCCGAAGTGAACTCCAGGGTGGCTTCGAGGTTCCATTTCGACGGAACGTGGATGATTTCGGGATCCCCCTCTTTGCAGCCCGCGAGACACAGCAGGGCCGCGATGATGTATGTTTTTTTCATCGTATTCATCATTTAAAGTTATTGCACTATTTCCTGCAGGTTGATCGCCGGGATCCATCCCCGCGCCGTGCCGATGCGGCCGAATACCCATTCGAGCTGCTGCTTGGCGGGATCGGCGTAGGCGTCCAGGTCGGCCTGGGTGGGATCGGTGGGCAGGAACACTTTGAGTATCATGCGCGGGATCCCTGCTTCGGGGATGAAGACGGGTTGCCCGTCGCCGAGGACCGACTCGTTGGCGTAGCCGCCGAAATAGGGCAGGGCGTAGAGCAGGTAAACCGTGCCGTCGCCGCGGTCGAGGTAATCCGATACGGCCACATGCTCGGCCCGGGAAATATTCCTGCGCACCTTGAGACTGACCCACGGCGCCGGATCGGCGGCCATCACGTGGTACTGCACCGGGGCGTCGCCGTAGATGGCCGCAGGGGTCAGGTCGATGGCGAAATCGGCGCCGCAAAGTTCCATGTGGTAGGGGTCGTTGATACGCTCTTCGTAGATCCAGCCCGATTGCTGCCCCTCGGTGGTCGCGAAACTGAACCCGAAGAAGCAGGGTTTGCCGTTGATCACCTTTTTCGAACCCAGGTTGACCTGGACATTCGCAGCGGTTATCACCGAGCGCACGGCACCCGAAAAACCGTCCAGCACTTCGGAGCCCGGATTGAGCGTGAAGCGCGCGTTGCCGCCCCAGGGGTAGGTGATGCGGTTACCGGTGCGTCCGCGGCTGTCCACCGCCTTCTTGTTACGCGAAAGGACGATCTCTTTGAAGGGGCTTTCGGCCGGGGGCATGCCCTGGGTTTCGTTACCCCACACGTTGTAGAGGTAGGCGTGTTGGGGCAGGTGGTAGGCGAAGGTTTCGGTGTTGAACGAGAAGACGCTCTTCCCGGCCGAATTCCGCCCGATGGGGATGCCTGTGTCGCCGGTGTCGACCTGCACGCCGCCTTTGGCTTCGGAGAGTTTGAAGGTAAGCACCTTATTTTGAGGCCCGAAGGGCGGGGATTGCAGGTAGGCATTCCCGTCGTCGGGGATGTTGCCCTCGAGGTGGTACTGGTATTGGCCCGTACGCGGGACGGTGTAGTTACCGCGCGCGTGGACCAGGGTGAGGCTCCTGAAATCGGGCCGCTCCACGGTTATATCATAGGGAAATTCGCGGATGCCCCCGTTGACATTTTTGGCAATGAATTTCAGTTCGCCCGCCCCTACCGGAAGGTTGGGCACAAAAGGTACGGCCAGTGTTCCGGAGAACGAGGCGGCAATCCCCTGGTCCGCCGCGGGCAGTTCGACCTCGGCCAGCACCTGGTCCGAAACGACCAGTTGGGCCTTGAGCGAAGCTATCCCGGCGTAGCGCGAGGCGACATTCACCGAAAAATCGAACGCGTCGGACAAATAAATTTTCGAAGGCAGGTCCGTGTCCAGGGCGAGGCTCAGGGTGGAAACATAATCCTTGTCCTCGACGTAGATTGTTCCCCCCTCTTTTTCACACGCTCCCAGCAGGCACAACAACCCCGGAAGAGAGAAGATCAGTACATCGGTTAAAATTCTTTTCATTTTTGGTTTTTGTTTTAAATTTGGGTTCCCACAAAAATAAAAAGAGTGCCCGCCTCGGGCGTATTAAACCGATCCGCATTTGTAGTATAAAAGTCCTCCTTGTCCCGCAAAACAGAAAGGAGGACCCGAAAGTCCTCCTTTTTGTGTCGCCCGGGCTGCTGTTAATCGGCCAGGTTGCGGAAATCGCGCCCGGTGGGATTCTGAAAAACGTAGAGGTCGAAGACGGGGATGATGCCCAGGATGTGGTCGAACACGTCGGCCTGGAGGCGCTCGTAGTTGACCCAGTTCTTGTCCTTGGAGAAAAAGTAGAGCTCGATGGGGATCCCGCTCTCGGTGGGCTGCAACTGGCGCACCATGCAGGTCATCGAGTGGTTGACCCCGGGCAGGCTCTCGAGGTAGAAGTCGAGGTAGCGGCGGAAGACCCCGATGTTGGTCTGGCGGACGCGGTTCACCGAGGTGGGGTCGTCGACCGAGCCGGTGTCGATGTGGAATTGCCGCAATTCCTGTTCCTTGCTCTCGACGTATTCGCGGATCAGGGCGATACGCTTGTAGCGCTCGATCATCTCAGGGGTGCAGAACTTCACGCTGTTCATGTCGATGTTGATCGACCGCTTGACCCGCCGTCCGGGGGACTCCTCCATGCCGCGCCAGTTCTGGAACGACTCCGAGGTGAGGGCGTATGGGGGGATGGTGGTGATCGTGTTGTCGAAATTGCGCACCTTGACCGTGTTGAGCGTCACGTCGATCACCGTTCCGTCGGCGCCGTATTTCGGGACGCTGATCCAGTCGCCGGGGCGCAGCATGTTGTTGGCCGAGAGCTGGACGCCCGACACGAACCCGAGGATCGAGTCCTTGAAGATGAGCATCAGCACGGCGGCCGAGGCACCCAGGCCGGCGAAGAGGGTGATGAGCGACTGGTCGGTCATCACGCTCAGCACGACGATCGCCCCCACGAAGAAGACGATGACCTGCAGCAGCTGGTAGAGCCCCTTCATGGGCCGCGCCCGCAGTTCTTCCCTGCGCTCGATCAGGGCGAAGATCGATCCCAGCAGGGAGTTGATAAACAGCACGATCATCAACACGATGGTGATGCTGCACACCTTCAGCAGCAGGCTTTGCAGCCAGTGTTCGCCGTCGAAAGCCAGCGGCAGCAGGGTGTAGACGAGCACCACGGGAAAGATGTTGAAAAACCGGCGCAGCACCCGTTGGTCCAGCAGCACGTCGTCCCAGGTGACCTTCGTGCGGCGCACGATCCGCTGGATCGCCCCCACGATCGCGTAACGGCACAGCAGGTAGAGCAATCCCGCCAGCACGAGGATCACCGCGAAGACCATCGCCCGGTCGAGGCCGTCGGCCCGCCCCGCATCGATGTTCATGTCGACAAGCAACCGGTTGACCCAATGCAAAATATCTCCCTTCATCATGTAGCTTCCTGTTCTGAAAAATCCGTCGAGCATAATGTAATAATTTGTATTTTACTTCGTCTGAATCGCGTTTTTTACAACACCCCTGCAACCACAAAATTACTGCCACCCACAAACACCGCGTCGTTCGCTCCGGCACTGCGCAGCGCCGCCGCGAGGGCCGAGGCGGGGTCGGGCGCCACTTCGCCCCGGAGACCGTAGCCGGCGGCCAGGGCCTGCAACTCCCCGGGCGGCAGGGCGCGTTGCCCCTCGAATCCCGTGAAGACGTAGTGCGCCTCGCTCGGCAGCAGGGGTAGTATCCGCCCGAGGTCCTTGTCGCGTGCGAAACCGATCACCACATGCAGCCGCGCGCAGGGCAGCGAACGGAGCTGCGCCATCGACTGCCGGATGCCGTGTTCGTTGTGGCCCGTGTCGCAAACCACCAGCGGGTCGTGCCCCAGCACCTGCCAGCGCCCCCGCAGCCCCGTTTGCGAGGCCGCCGCGGCGCATCCTTCGCGCAGGGCGCGCAGCGATATGTTGAGTTGCGAGGCGCGGTTCAGCTCGTCGACCGCCGCCAGCGCCGTGACGATGTTGCGGCACTGGCAGGCGCCCAGCAAATCGAGCTCCAGGGCGAACGACGCTCCGTCGCCCGCCCGGCGGATCGAGAAGATCTGCGAATTTTCCAGCGCGTGCACCCCGCAGCATTCCCACACCCGGTCGGCGAAGACGATGCGGCTACCCGTCTCCCGCGCCCGGGCCGCGAATACCGGATCGCTCGCGGGGTCGCTCTCGCCGACGACCACCGGCACGCCCCGTTTGATGATCCCCGCCTTTTCGGCGGCGATCGCCGGGATCGTGTCGCCCAGCAGTTGCATGTGGTCGAGGCCTATGTTGGTCACCACGCTCACGGCGGGCGTGACGATGTTCGTCGAGTCGAGCCTGCCGCCCAGGCCGGTTTCCACCACGGCCACTTCGACCCCGCTGACGGCAAAATGCGCGAACGCCAGCCCCGTGCTCATCTCGAAGAACGACAGCCCCAGGCGCACCATCTCGTCGCGGTATTCGGCAACGAACTCCACGACCCCGCTTTCGGGGATCATCTCGCCGTCCACGCGGATGCGCTCGCGGAAATCGACCAGGTGGGGCGACGTGAAGAGCCCCACGCGGTAGCCTGCGCTGTGCAGCACCGAGGCGAGGATGTGCGACACCGAGCCCTTGCCGTTGGTCCCCGCCACGTGCACCGTCAGGAACTGGCGGTGGGGGTGCCCCAGCAGGGCGTCGAAGGCGGTGATGTTCCCCAGGCCGGGCTTGTAGGCCTCCGCCCCCGTTTTTTCGAACTGGGGCAGCGACGAAAAGAGGAAGTCTATGGTCTGGGCGTAGGTCATTGGAGGTGGTTGCGGCGGCGGATGCGGTAGGCTACCAGGTAGAGCAGCGAAAGCCCGAACACGTAGCAGGCGATGCGGGCCACGGCGTCGCCGTAGCGGACGTAGAACGTCAGTCGGTCGTTGGTCGCGAGCGTGTCGGTGATCACCCCGCGCTGGTCCCAGTCGAGCGTCTGGAGCACGTCGCCGCGGGCGTTGATGAATCCCGAGATCCCCGTGTTGGCGCTGCGGGCTATGCTGCGGCGCATCTCGATGGCCCGCAGGCGCGCGTAGGCGAAGTGGTGGCGGTGTCCGGCGGTGTCGCCCCACCAGCCGTCGTTGGTGATC
>JAVBRR010000036.1:0-3226 GCA_031547705.1 Rikenellaceae bacterium
TTGCCCTCGATCAGGCGGCAGTTGAGCACGTGGTTTTTGAGGGTGAACATCGCGTTCTTGGCATCGAATGCGATCTTGATCTGCTCCTCCTCCTTGTGCAGCACGGATTTCAGCAGGTTGGCCGGTTTCTTGGGCAGGATGAACGAGGCGGCGGTTTTGCTGGCGCCCTCTTCGGTGGTGTGTTTCACTAGCTTGTGGGCATCGGTGGCTACGAAAATGGTGCCTTCGGGTCCCACGGTGATGAAAACGCCGTTCATCACGGGACGCAGTTCGTCGTCGGCCGTGGCGAAGATCGTTTTGTTGATACCGCTCAGCAGGGTGTCGGCGTCGAATGCGATCTCGCCGCGCTCTTCGGCCAGCTCGGGCATGGCCGGATAGCTCAGTCCCGAAGTGCCCGGCAGGGCGAGCGACCCCGTTTTCCAGCTGATCTTGATCTCCCAGGTCGATTCGTTGGCTTCGATCGTCAGGGGTTGTTCCGAGAACTCTTTGAGCGAGTCGAGCATCAGTTTGGCCGGAGCGGCGATGATGCCTTCCTTTTCGGTTTTTTCGACCTTGAGGCTGCCCACGAGCGTGGTTTCGAGGTCGGAAGCGGTGACTTTCAACTCCTCGCCCTTGAGGTCGAGCAGGAAATAGTCGAGGATCGGCAGGGTGTTTTTGCTGCTGATAACTTTGCCTGTGGTCTGGAGCAGCGCCAGGAGAGCGGAACTTGATACGACGACTTTCATAGCGTACGATTATTTTTATGTTATTATCTCACATTTATACAAACACGGAAGGCGCAACGCGTACACCTCCGGTTAATTCTCCAAAGATAGATGTTTTTTATCAGAAACCGGCCAATTTATCGAGCGACATTACGATCATTTTATCAACAAACTTTCCGTAGTCCGTGTTGGCGTTGTGGGCCACACGCTGGGCGATGATCGTGCAGATCGTGGCCGCTTTGTGCCCCATCAGGCGTCCCAGGCCGGCGAGGGCCGATCCCTCCATTTCGAAGTTGGTGATCTTGCGGCCGTGGTAGTCGAACGACTCGATCTTTTCGTTGAGGTGCTCGTCCGCCGGCGCCAGCCTTACGTAGCGGCCTTGCGGAGCGTAGAAACCCGGGGCCGAGATCGTTATGCCTTCGCGCGTGGAGTCGGCGAACAGGCGCCGCAGCGATTCGTCGGCGTCGATGAAGTAGGGTTTGGCCAGCAGGTCGTCCCACCCGACGTGTTTCATAAAGGCCTGTTCGATGGCCAGGTCGCAGATCTCGTTGCGGCCTTTGTAGAAATTCAGCAGGCCGTCGAACCCGACCGAAGTGCGCGAGAACAACAGGGTTCCCAGTTCGATATCGGGCTGCAGCGCCCCCGAAGTCCCCAGGCGCAGGAGCGTGAGCGAGGTTTTCTTCTCTTTTTCGGTGCGGGTGGCGAAATCGACGTTGGCCAGCGCGTCGAGCTCGGTGACCACGATGTCGATGTTGTCGGTGCCGATGCCGGTCGAGAGTACGGTCATCCGCTTGCCTTTGTAGGAGCCCGTCACGGTCACGAATTCGCGGTTCGCGACGCGCATTTCAGGCTTTTCGAAATAGGACGCCACCACGTCCACCCGGCCCGGGTCGCCCACCAGGATCACGGTGTCGGCCAGTTGTTCGGGATGTATGTGCAGGTGGAAAATCGAGCCGTCGGCGTTGATTATCAACTCTGACGCGGGGATAATTCGCTTATTCATAATCAAACGTATTAATTTATGCGATAAAATTAGTTAATTTGTGGCAAATTAGCCAGGAATTTGGCTAAAATTTATATATATAAAATGTTATAGCATGCCATTGATAAAATCCATTTCGGGGATCCGGGGCACGATAGGCGGCGTCCAGGGCGAGAACCTGACCCCCATCGACATCGTGAAATTTACGGCCGCCTATGCGCGCCTGCTGATGGAAAACGCTGCCGGAAAACGCCTCAAGGTGGTCGTCGGACGCGATGCGCGGATTTCGGGCGAAATGGTCGACGCGCTGGTCACGGGGACGCTGTTGGGTTGCGGGGTGGATGTGGTCGAAGCGGGGCTGTGCACTACGCCCGGGGTCGAAATGGCGGTCGTGATGTGCGGCGCCGAAGGAGGGATCATATTGACCGCCAGCCACAATCCGCGCCAATGGAATGCCCTGAAACTGCTCGATTCGCACGGCGAATTCCTTACCGCCGCCCAGGGCGAACGGGTGCTGGCGCTGGCGGAAGACGAAAATTTCGCTTTCCCGCAGGTGGACTCCATCGGGAAGGTCGTCGAGCGCAAATCGTTCGACCGGGAACATATCGATGCTGTGCTGGCACTCGGGTTGGTCGATGCGGAAGCGGTGCGCCGGCGCGGGTTCAAGGTGGTTGTCGATGCGGTAAATTCGGTCGGCGGCGTGGTCATTCCGCAACTCCTGCGCGCGATGGGGGTCGAGGTGGTCGAACTGTATTGCACGCCCGACGGCGATTTCGCGCACAACCCCGAGCCGTTGCCAGAAAACCTTGCAGCCCTGTGTGATAAGGTACGTACAGAGAAGGCCGACCTGGGCATTGCCGTCGATCCCGACGTGGACCGCCTGGCGCTCGTTTGCGAGGATGGAACGTTATTCGGTGAGGAATACACGCTGGTGGCCGTTGCCGATTACGTGCTGTCGCACACGCCGGGCAACACGGTTTCGAACCTCAGTTCCTCGCGGGCATTGAACGATGTAACGTCAAAATATGGAGGTACTTACAGTGCGGCAGCCGTCGGCGAGGTGAATGTCGTGGCCGAGATGAAGCGTACCGGGGCCGTTATCGGCGGCGAGGGCAACGGCGGAGTGATCTACCCGGCCCTGCACTACGGCCGCGATGCGTTGGTGGGCGTGGCGCTTTTCCTCACCCACCTGGCCGCCACCGGAATGAAGGCCTCGCAACTGCGCGCCACCTACCCCGATTACCATATTTCGAAGAACAAGATCGCCCTCACGCCCGGGATCGACGTCGATGCCATCTTGCTGAGTATAAGGGAAAAATATACCGGTGAGCGGGTTACGGACATCGACGGGGTGAAGATCGATTTCGCTTCGGGTTGGGTGCACCTGCGCAAGTCCAACACCGAGCCCATCATCCGCATCTACAGCGAAAGCCGCGATGCCGCGTCGGCCGAAGCCCTCGCCCGCCGGATCATGGATGATATTCAGGGACAGGAATAAATATTTTCTTTATATATTTGTCGTTATAATTGTAGAATTTAA
>JAVBRR010000065.1:0-17806 GCA_031547705.1 Rikenellaceae bacterium
TAGATTGTTGGTAAAATAAACAAAAACCATTCCCTATTCCCGGGGATATTTTTTAACTTTGCCGGAGTTAAAAAACGCGAGCCATGGGTGGAAGATCTCTGAAAATATACCTTTTTACTATTTCCTTACAGCTTTGTATTGTGGCGTTTACGGTCGACACGACGGCCCAGGAACCTATGCGTGGCGCCGAAGTGCACTACCGCCGCGCGTTGTCGCTCTACGAGGCGGGCAAGTACGGGGCGGCCCGGATGGAATTGGGTAAAGCCCAACGCGAACAGCCGATGCGCGGCGCCCTCAGCCAGGAGGATATGCGTTACCTGGGGGCCATGTGCGAGGCCCGGCTGGGCGAACCGGACGGACTGGAACTCCTGGATGCGTTTCTGATGGATTACCCCAATTCGGTGTACAGCAACGATATCCGCTTCGAAACGGGGTGCGTGCACTACTTGGCGGGGGATTGGGCTGCGGCCCGCGACGCTTTTCTGGCGGTAAACCCCTACGAGCTGAGCACCTCGCGCGCCGACGAATATTACTTCAAGTCGGGCCACGCGCTCTTCGAACTGGGCGATCCCGACCGGGCCTATGCCGCGTTGCGTCAGGTTTCCACCACGGGCGAGTACGCCTCGAACGCACTCTATTTTACGTCCTACATCGACTACGAGCGGGGCAATTACACCGTTGCCAAACGCGGATTTACCGCCCTGGCCGGCGACGCCGTTTATGGCAAGGTCGTCCCGTTCTACCTGCTGCACATCGAGTTCCTGCAAGGCAATTACGAATACGTCACCTCGCACGGCGACGCCCTGATGGCCACGGCGACCTCGCCGCGCGACCGCGAAATCGCGCACCTGATGGCCGAAAGCTGGTTCCACCTGCGGGACTACAGCCGGGTGGTGGGCTACATGGACAAATACCGCGCGCTCGGGGGCGAAATGGGGCGCCAGGATTTCTACAACCTCGGATATTCGCTCTATACGCAGCAGAATTACCGTCCTGCGGCCG
Organism: Rikenellaceae bacterium; assembly: GCA_031547705.1. Lineage (GTDB taxonomy): Bacteria > Bacteroidota > Bacteroidia > Bacteroidales > Rikenellaceae > JAVBMJ01. The sequence goes on from JAVBRR010000065.1 coordinate 1,003, forward strand.
ATGCGCTCGTCGGGGCTGCCGGGGTGGACGACCAGCTGGGACAGAACGCAAGTTACCACCTGGCCGGATGTTACCTCAAGTTGGGCGACAAGCCCTCGGCGATGAAAAGTTTCTCGCTCGCCGCCGCCTCCACTTACGATCCGGCCATCGCCGAGGATGCCCTGTTCAACTGCGGGAAACTGCAGTATGAGCTGGGGGGCGGGGTGTTCAACGAGGCGATCAATCTGCTGACCAAGTACATCGCGCTCTATCCTTCGTCGCCGAAGGTGTCGCAGGCGCGCGAATGCCTGATCGCGGCTTACTACAACTCGAAGAACTACGAGGCTGCCTACGAAGCGATCAAGCTCTATCCCAACCCCGACAATAATATCAAAACGGCGATGCAGAAGATCGCCTATTTCCGTGCCCTGGAATACTACAATGCAGGCGATTACGACACGGCCGAAAAACTGCTGGAGCAGTCGGCCGCCAACCGCTACAACGCCAAATACACCGCCTTGGCCTCCTACTGGAAGGGGCACATCCAGTTCCGCAAACGGAATTACCGCGCTGCGGAGTCGCTGTTCAAGGAGTACGCAAGGTTGTCGCCGGCTTCCGAACCCGAGAACGCGATGGCCGACTACAACATCGCTTATTGCGCCTTCAACCTCAAGTCGTGGAGTGCGGCGCAGGAGCGGTTCGTCAGGTTCCTCAACCGCCACAAGGCCGGGGACGGCTACCGTGCCGATACCTACAACCGCATGGGTGACATATACTTCGCTGGTCGCAGTTACTGGAAGGCGATCGAGGAGTACGACCAGGCGATCAAACTGTCGACCCCCGAGAAATACTACGCCCAATACCAGCGCGCCGTGATGTTGGGGCTGGTGGACCGCGGGCAGCGCAAGGTCGAAACCCTGCAGGAGATCATCTCCAAGGGCGAGGGCGGCTACGTAGCCGAAGCGATGTACGAATTAGGCCGAACCTACGTGGGAATGGAAAAATACGCCGATGCCGCCGGGGTGTTCAAGTGCTTTACGGCCCAATATCCCACGTCGGAACATTATGTCGACGTCCTGTCGGAGCTGGGACTGATCTACCAGAACCTGGGCGACAACGCGCAATCCCTGAAATACTACAAGGAAGCTGTCGCTGCCGCCCCGGCAAGCAAAGGCAAGGAGCTGATGACGGCCGTGCAGTCTGTCTATGTGGATATGAACGACGTGGACGGTTACTTCGACTTTGCGCGCACGGCGGGGGTGGAGGTCGACCTGAGCGTGGTGCGCAGGGATTCGCTTGCCTTCGCTTCGGCCGAGCGGAAATATATGACCGCCAGCGGCCTGGGTTCCGGTCCCGCGGCTTTGGAAAACTACCTGGCCTCCTATCCGCAGGGGATCTACCGGGCTAATGCGCTCTACTACCTGGCCGATTCGAGGCTGCGCGCCGGCAACCGCGAGGGTGGGGCGAAGGCGCTCGAGGAACTTGCCTCGATGTCCCTCAACGAATTTACGGTCCGCGGCCTGGAGCGTCTGGGCGATGTGTATTATACCGGGAAACAGTGGGAGCAGGCGGCCGAAACCTACCGCAGGCTCGGTACCGTTTCCACGGGCCAGACCGACGTGAACCTGGCGCGCGAACGCCGCCTGCAGGCGACCGTCGAGGGGGGCGATGCCGCAAAGATCGTAGCCGTGGCCGACGAATTGCTGTCCATCCCGGCGCTCAACGCCACGTTGACCCGCAAGGCGCGTTATGCCAAAGCCACGGCGTTGGAACGCACAGGCAAGGCCGACCAGGCCGCACCGCTGTGGAGCCAGCTGGCCGTCGAATGCCAGACCCCCGAAGGAGCCGAGGCCACCTACCGCGAGATCGAGGCCATTGCCGCCGGGCAGCCCGACCGTGCCGAGCGCCGGATCATCGACTTCGCCGCGCAGAACTCCCCCCAGCAATACTGGCTCGCACGGGCGTTCCTGCTGCTGGGCGATATCTACGCGGCGAAAGGCGACGCATTCCAGGCGCGCGCGACCTACCAGAGCATCGTGGACGGCTATAGTTCGAAAGGCGATGATATTGTGGACCAGGCCAAGCAGAAGATTAAGGAATTAAAATAGAGATTGATATGAAATATATATTGTTGTGTTGTGCGGTGTTGTCCTCCGCTGCGGCCGTGGCGCAGACCCCGCCTGCGGGTGACGTGAACCGCAGCGTCGAGGTCAACAAAACCTACCTGCCCGACGTGGGCGAGGCGGCGATGCTGCCTCTGGCGCCCCGGATGACCGACACGGTGACGCTGCGTCCCGAGATCGGCTATTCGATCAACGCTCTGCCGTGGCTCGGCACCCTGGGGGTTACGGCGCTGAATCCCGTGAAGGTCTATGCGGCGGATTTGCGCTTCGAAAAGCCGGTCTACCTGAAATTAGGCATGGGGCTTCCGCTGCGCTCGCTGGCCGACGTTTACGTCACGGGCGCTGGACGCCAGGGTGACTGGGGCGTGCGTGCGAACCACTACGGCGAATGGGGCAAACTCGAAAACGACGCCCGCGAGAAGGTTGCGGCCACGTCGACCTGGAACAGCCTGGGCGTTTACGGCACGCGCAGGCTCGGGAAGATGAAAGTCGAAGGCGAGGTGGGGTATGACTACAACCTCTTTTCGCGTTACGGCCAGTACGTTCCGATGGGTGCGACCTACATCGACGGCGGAAAGTCCACCACGGCGAGCTACTCGTCGCCTTACGGTCGCTTTGTGATCGGCCACGGGTTCAACGACCTGTCGTACTTCAATTTCCGCATCGGGGCCGACGCCTACTACTACGCCGACCGCGAGAACAACAGTGAAACGGGCGTCGGGGCCTTTGTCGAGATCGGGAAAGCCTTCGGAAACAATGCCTTCACCTTGCGCGGGGCCTACAATACGTATTTAGGAGGAGGCGACCTGAAAGGCGTCTACGGCGCCGAACGCTACGGCAACGACCAGGTGACCGTTGCGCCGACATACAGCCTGCACACGGAGAAATTCATGCTCACGGCCGGGGCGGATATCGTCTGGGACGACCAGCACGAATACGGCGCCGAGTGGTATGTGATACCGCGTTTTATGATGAGTTTCAACCTGACGAAAGGGTATTTCGTGCCCTATATCGAAATTACGGGTGCGGTGATGAACTGCGGCTACCGCAACAATTCGCTCGGTAATCCTTACGTAATGCCCGGTCTGGTGATGCCCAACACGCTGGAACAGGATCTCCTGGGAGGTATCTCGGGCAGCATTTCGTCGGCATTCTCCTACAAGGCCTACGCGGGTGTGGTGCGCTACAAGCACCTGGGATTCAACATCAGTGTGTACGATCCCGCGGCGGGAAGCAGTGCCGAGTTCGATATGCTGGACGACAAAGCGACTATGTTTACCGTGGGCGGCGAGATCAAGGGACGTATTTCGGGCAGTTTCAATGTCGGTTTGCGGGCGGCTTATTATGGCTATTCGCTCAAGAACTACGACCACGTGGGCGACCGTCCCAATTTCGATGCTTCGCTCGAGGCGGCCTACAATTACCGCAAGCGCTTCAACGTGCGGGCGAGCGTCGGTTTCACGGGACGCCGCTATTTCTACAACAAAATACTCCCCACGCAGGATATCTACTATGCCAAGGCCGACCCCGCGGTGTGCGTCAACCTCGATATGGACTACCGCATCAATTCCACGTGGGGCGTGTTCCTCCAGGGGCACAACCTGGCCAATGCCAAGCTCTACCCCTACAACCATTATGCGGGGCACGGGGTGAATGTGATGGCGGGAGTTAAACTAACGTTTTAGGAGTCGCCCGTCGTGGGCAGGTTGTTGAACGCAGCCTCTTCGGCGGCTTCCCGCTCGGCTTTCTTGCGTTCGACGCGCGCGGCGATGCGGATACTGTACTCATACAGCAGGTAGAACGGCAGGGCCACCAGCACCAGGCTCGCCACGTCGGGCGGGGTGATGATCGCCGAGATAACGCACAGGACAAGGATCGCGTGGCGGCGGTAGCGGCGCATGAAATCGGACTTGAGGACCCCCATGCGTGCCAGGAAATAGACCAGGATGGGCAGTTGGAATATCGCGGCGCAGGCCAGCGACACGTTGGCGATGGTCGACAGGTAGGAATTGACGTCGATCATGTTGGTGATATCCGCACTGGCCGTGTACCCTCCGAGGAAGTTGACCGTCAGCGGGGCGATCAGGAAATAGCCGAACAGCAGGCCCCCGAAAAAGCACATCGAAACGTAGAAAACGAACATTTGGCTTCCGCGGCGCTCCCCGGGGGTGAGCGCGGGCTTGACGAATTGCCATATCTCCCACAGCAGGTAGGGAATGGCAACGGCAAAGGCGGTGATGAACGAGATCTTCATGTGCAGGTTGAACTGCCCCGCCATCGATGTGTTCACCATCGTGAAACTCTTGTTGTTGATCTGGAGCCCCTGGGCGCCGGTCGCCTCGGCCAGCCAGGCCATCAGCCGGTTAAGCGGGACATCGGGCTTTTGGGGCCCCATCAGGATGGTGTCGATAATAAGCCCTTTGGCCAGGAACGCCCCCACCATCACGGTAAAAAGCACAACTGCCCCGCGCACCAGGTGGGGGCGCAGGGCGTCGATGTGCTCAAAAAAAGTCATCTCACCGGATGACTTTTCGTTTGGTGTTGCCATGCGGGGCGGCGGAAATTACTCCTGGATTTTCTTATTTTCGGATGCGTTCGCGTCGTCTGCGGTGTAATCTTTGTTCATGGCATCCTTGAACTCCTTGACGCCACGGCCAACGCCGCGCATGAGTTCGGGTATTTTCTTGCCGCCAAAGAGCAATATGGCGAGCGCTACGATGATCGCTATCTGGGGCCAACCAATCTGACCCAAAGGCAGGAAGAGAAGAATTGAAGCGGACATATTTTAAGTTTTTAGGTAGTTTTCCTTGTTTTGTAACGTACAAATGTAGGAAAATAATATTCAAAAAGCGTAATTCCGTACAAAATTATTAATTTTGAAAATAATTTGGGATGTTGTGCGGTTGACGAAAAATAATATCTGAATATTATGAACAGACGGGATTTTCTAAAGGCGATGACCCTGGCGGGTGCCACGGCTATCGTCGATCTGCGCTCGGCCGGACGGGTTCTGGCGCAGTCGAACAATACAAAACCGGTGGACCTGGTGGCTATCATGGGCGGCGAGCCCGTGGCGATGCTCGACCGGATGCTGGCCGAATACGGCGGCATAGCGCGCTGGGTCAAAAATGGCAGCAAGGTGGTGATAAAGCCCAACATCGGATGGGACAGGGTGCCCGAAATGGCGGCCGATACCAACCCCGACCTGGTGGCCGCGCTGGTGAAGCGGTGCCTTGCGGCCGGTGCGAGCGAGGTGAAGGTCTTCGACCACACCTGCCACGACTGGGTGAAAAGCTATGCCAACAGCGGGATCAAGGCTGCGGTCGAAGCGGCCGGCGGGGTGATGGTGCCCGGTAACGACGAAAGCTATTATACGGAAGTGGATCTGCCCAAGGGCGTGAAACTGAAAAAGGCCAAGATACACAAGGCGTTGCTGGAGTGCGACGTGTGGTTCAACGTGCCGATCATGAAGCACCACGGCGGGGCGAGGATGTCGCTCTCGATGAAGAACTACATGGGGATCGTGTGGGACCGCAAAGTGTTCCACAGCACCGACCTGCAGCAATGCATCGCCGATGTGGCCACCTGGGAAAAAAAGCCCGCACTGCACATCATCGACGGCTACCGCGCCATGCTCCAGAACGGGCCCCAGGGCAAGACGCTCGACGATTCGATCGTGCTGAAGGCGTTGCTCGCCTCGACCGACCCCGTGGCTGTCGATACGGCCGCCGTGAAGATGTTTGCGCAGGCCAAGACTATGGATATCAACGCCGTGACCCATATTTCCAAGGCCCAGAGCCTGGGATTGGGGACGATGGATATCGACAAACTCAACGTAAGGAGGATCAAGATATAAATGTTGCTCAGGTATCTGCGTAGGACGCTTGCGGTCGTCTACGGAGGATTGGTGTTGTTCTATTTTCTCGATCTTTGGAGGTGGCTGCCCCCGGGGGTGAGCGGTGTGCTGCACCTGCAATTCATCCCTGCGTTCAAAGCGGGCCTGTGGGGCCTGGCGATCGTCGGGGCGATCCTGCTGCTGACCTTGCTTTTCGGGCGGATTTACTGCTCGGTGTTATGCCCGCTGGGGATCCTGCAGGATGTTATCCTGCGCCTGAAAAAGTGGTGGCGGCGCCTGGTGCTGAAACGCAAGACGTTCAATGCCAGATATCAAAAACCGCTGAATATCATCCGCTACGGGGTGCTGATCGCGGTTGCCTTCCCGTTTGTGGTGGGTTCGGTGCCGCTGATGCTGCTCGATCCTTATGCGATCTTCGGCCGTATCTCGTTCGGGTTGTTCCGTCCGGCGGTGGTGTGGGCCAACGACGTGGCGGCCGGATGGTTGAACAACGCCGGTCATTTCTGGATCTACCGCCTGGGCGAGCAAACCTCGTCGACGGCGCTGACCGTGTTCGCCGCGGTGATTTTCGCTGTGATCGCGGTGATGGTTTTCGCGCGTGAGCGGCTGTGGTGCAACACGATATGCCCCGTGGGTGCCTTTCTCGGGCTTTTTTCGCGTTTTTCGTTTTTCCGGATCACCGTTGACAAGGCGGGATGCAACTCGTGCCGCCGATGCGAAATGGAGTGCAAGGTGCGCTGCATCGACAGCCGCAACAAAACCGTAGACACGAGCCGCTGTGTGGCGTGTTTCGATTGCCTGGGCCACTGCAAGCAGGACGCCGTGTCGTTTGCCGCCGCGGGTTGGAAGTACGAGCGCAAGGAGGTCAAGGTGAAGGAGGTGCGTGTTGCGACTGCCGACGCCGGCGAACCCGAAGACCTGTCGCGCAGGCGTTTCCTGAAAAACACGCTGCTTGTCGCCGGTGCCGCCACGGCGGGTAGGGTGCTGGCCCAGGGCGACTATACCGAAGGAGGGGAGTCCCTGCCGCAGCGCACGACCCACGCCCTGCCCCCGGGTGCGGTTTCGCGCCAGCGGTTCGAGCGGACGTGTACCGCCTGCCAGCTTTGCGTGTCGAAATGCCCTACCCAGGTGCTTCAGCCTGCGTTTCTCGAAAACGGTTTTTCGGGGGTGATGCAGCCTTACATGCGTTTCCGGGTGGAGAGTTTCTGTAATTACGAGTGCGAGGTGTGTTTCAGCATCTGCCCCAACCACGCGCTCACTCCCCTGACGCTCGACGAAAAGAAGCTTACCCGCGTGGGCGAGGTGCATTTCGTGCGCGAAAAATGCATAGTTTACACCAAAGACCAGCATTGCGGCGCCTGTGCCGAGCATTGTCCGACGGGTGCGGTGAAGATGGTGCCTTACAAGAACGGACTCACGATCCCCGAAACCGACGCGCCGTATTGCATCGGTTGCGGCGGTTGCGAATCGATATGCCCCGTAGGGCCCGATGCGATCTTTGTCGAAGGATTGGATCTCCAGGAACCGGCCCTTCCTCCGACGAAGGATGTTATGGATGTGGAGACGATCGACAGTTTCGGATTTTAATAAGTTTTAAGCGATGGAAAACAAGACAAGGATGCTTCTTACGGGGTTGTGCGCCGTGGGTGCGGTTTGCGGTGCGCGGGCTGCGGAGGCGAAGAAACCGAATGTGCTGCTGATCGTGGCCGACGACCACGGGCGCGAGGCGATGGGGTGTTACGGCAATCCGGTGGTCAAGACCCCGGCGATGGACGCCCTGGCGCGCGACGGGATCCGTTTTGAGAATGCGTTTTGCACGTCGGCCTCGTCGAGCGCCAGCCGGGCGGTGATCCTCACCGGTAAATTCGGCCACTCGATCGCCCATTACGGCCACAGCCACTCCTACCACCATTTCAGCACTTACGCCACCGAGAAGTCGCTGCCGATCTACCTGTCGCAGGCCGGCTACAGCACCACGCGCATCGGCAAATACCACGTCGAGCCCGAGAGCGTCTACCGTTTCGACCGCGAAATCCCGGCCGACGCCCGCAGCAGCGTGCGGATGGCCGACGATTGCGCCGGTGTGATCGCGGGCGGGTCTGAGAAACCGTTTTTCCTCTACTACTGCACCGACGACCCCCACCGCAACGAGGTGTTCCTCGACGGCGTGCCCTATCGCCCGAACGCTTTCGGCAACCGGGCCGGGGGCTACGAGGGCGTTACGGAAGTGACCTACCGTCCCGAGGATGTGATCGTGCCTTCGTTCCTGCCCGACACGCCCGAATGCCGGGCCGAGTTGGCGCAGTACTACCAGTCGATCTCGCGTGTGGACCAGGGGGTTGCGCGCCTGGTGGAGTTGCTGAAAAAGAACAACCAGTACGACAACACGCTGATCATCTACATTTCGGACAACGGGGCCGCTTTCCCGGGAGCCAAAACGACGCTCTACGAACCGGGGATGCGCCTGCCGTGCATCGTGAAACTGCCCGGATCGCAGAATGCCGGCACGGTGTGCGAATCGTTCGTCAGCTGGGTCGACCTGACCCCGACGATCCTCGATTTCACCGGCGCGGGTGCGGCAAAGGATATGGCGGGCCGCTCGTTCGCCGCGGAACTGCGCAAGCCTGCCGGCAAGGTCTGCGAGAAGATCTATGCCGCCCATACGTTCCACGAAGTGACGATGTATTACCCGATGCGGGTGGTGCGCCAGGGGAATTACAAACTGATCTACAACCTGGCCTGGTGGATGCCCTATCCGTTTGCCTCGGACCTGTGGAGTTCGCCCACCTGGCGCAGCATTGCGGTGCGTGCCACGCCCGAAGAGAAGCGTGCCGCCGCTTTGTCGCCCGTGATCAGCGGCACCACGTCGATGTATGTCGACCGCCAGGGGGTGCCCCTGGTCTTCGAGGATGTGATGGCGAGCGATCTGGTGTTTGGCAAACGGACGCTGCACGACTACATCGTGCGTCCGAAATTCGAGCTCTACGACCTGGCTGCCGATCCCGACGAGGTGAAAAACCTGGCTGCCGATCCTGCCCATGCCGATGTGCTGAAGCGCCTGTGCGACGACCTGAAGGAATTCCAGAGCCGTACCAAAGACCCCTGGATATCGAAGTGGGAATACGAATAAAGAAGATGCGCTTACTTCGGTAGGCGCATTTTTTTCAGAGCGTTGCGGTGATCCCTTATGGCAAAGAAACCTTTAGTATACAGGTCGTAACACAGGAACATTCGGCGCGTGTAAAAGAAAACGGGTATCCTGTTGCGGAATAGTGAGTCGGTGCTTTTGTCGGAGGTCTTGAGGTAACGATTGTTTTGCGGAGTGCTTAACTCCTTTAGCAATCGCAGCCTTTGAGAGAGGTTCGTTGCGCTCTTATGTCCGGTAGTGTATAACGAACGGATGATCCGGAAAAAGGAATGCCCGAGCGCTTCGTCGCATTGCGGTCCGAGCACAGGGAATTTACGGTCCAGTTCCTGCAAGGCTTTCAGGACGCACTCAAAGCCTTCGCGTTCCGATTCGAACGAATGATACGAACGCGTCAGGCTTCCGGGGTTGTCGTGTGTGTAGTGGTAGTAGGCGCAGGGGACCAGGCGAATGCTGTCGACATAGAGCAGGTAGGTCAAAAAGAAGATCTGGTCTTCGGTCAGGCGCACCTTTTCGTTGAACCTGAGCGAATGTTTCCGGATGAGGTCGAGATCGTAGAGTTTTGAGAACGGATAACCCATTGTGGTCATTTTCAGCCGGGCAAAGATATCCGACAGTTCCCCGGGAGTGGCAAAATAACCCGCCTCGAGGCCGAATTTTCTGTACGACCGGCCGCCGCCGTCATTCATAATATCTTGAATAACAAGGCAACCAGGCTGAATGTCATTCAGAAAAAACGACTCCAGGTATTTTTCTTCCACCCAGTCATCGGAGTCGATGAAGCAAGCGTATTTACCTGTCGCGATATCCAATCCCGTGTTGCGGGCCGCGGATACGCCTCCGTTTTCTTTGTGGACCACATGGATGCGGGGATCACGTGCCTGGTATTGGTCGCAGATGGCTCCGCTGTTGTCGGGACTTCCGTCGTCGATGAGGATCAGTTCGAAATCACGGAATGTCTGCGCAAGGATCGAGTCGATGCACCGGGGTAGCGGGTCGGCGACTTTGTATACGGGTACGATGATGGAAACGGCAGGCATATTTTATTTATCAGTCTTTTTATTTCTTCCTGCCGGCAGCTATGCGTTTTGCAAAAAAGAAAAGCGTCATGTAGGCGTCGTGCGAAAACAACGGATCGTGCCTGAAAAGAAAGACGGCGGTTGCATAATGCGGCAAATGATACTTTCTGCAATTCATATGAAGGCAGCGTTTGTATTCGGGCGTGGCGAGTTCTTTCAATAACGCCCTCCTCTGCCTGTAATTTTTGCGATACCCCGGGACGTACAGGGAGCGAATGGCCCGGCGGACATAACCTCCGATCGCTTCCTGTTTTTTGTGGATGTCGATGGGGAATTTTTGTTCCAGGTCATCCAGCGCTTTAAGGACGGATTCCAGCAGGATTTTTTCTTTTTCGAACGGCTGGAGAATCTGGGAGAGGCTGCTGGGGTTGTTTGCGTATATATAATGATAATAAGCGGTTGAAACGAATTGGATCGAGTTCACATGGAGCATATATTCCAGGAAGAACAATAAATCTTCCGTCATCGCCATGTCGTTTCTGAACCGGATGGCATGGGCCTCAATGATCTCCCGCAGGAACAGTTTCGTAAACGGATATCCCAGCGAAACGATCTGAGTTTCGGCAAAGAACGAGGGAAATTCGTCGATCGGGACGACCCGGTCGGGGAAGTCGTATTTTTTGTACGATCTTTCGCCGTACTCCTGCCGGATGTTTTGAATTACCAGGCAATCGGGCGCCGTATCGGGGTAAATAAATAATTCGAGGTACCGGTCTTCCACCCAGTCGTCCGAATCGATAAAGCACACGTATCGGCCTGTTGCAACATCCAGTCCGGCGTTGCGGGCGGTGGAAACACCTCCGTTCTTTTTGTGGATCACCCGGATGCGGGGATCGCGCGCCTGGTATTCGTCGCAGATGGCCCCGCTTTGGTCGGGACTTCCGTCGTCGACGAGGATCAGTTCGAAATCTTCGAAAGTCTGGCCCAGGATCGAGTCGATGCACCGGGGTAGTACGTCGGCGACCTTATAGACCGGGACTACGACAGAAATGCGGGGAGAGTTCATTTGCTCAAATCGTTAGGATTTGCGCAAATATAATTAAATTATTCGAAAGCTCCCGATTTGAGTATAGAAACTTCGCGGGGGGTTAAGAACCGCCAGGCTCCGCGTTTGAGGTTTTTCTTGGTCAGTCCGGCGAAGTAGACGCGGTCGAGTTTGGTGACCTTGTAGCCCATCGACTCGAACATGCGCCGCACGATGCGGTTGCGGCCCGAGTGGATCTCGATGCCGATCTCCTTGTGGTTCTCCTTGACGTAGTTGGCTTCATCCGCCGCGATGGGGCCGTCTTCGAGCTCGAGGCCCTGGACCAGGCGCTCCAGGTCGGCGCGCGTGAGGGGCTTGTCGAGGCTCACCTGGTAGATTTTTTTCTTGGCGAAGATGGTGTGTGTGAGTTTTTTGGTCAGGTCGCCGTCGTTGGTGATCAGTAGCACGCCGAGGCTGTTCTTGTCGAGCCTGCCCACGGGATAGACCCGCTCGTTGCAGGCCCCGCGTACGAGGTCCATGACGGTCTTGTCGGCGTGGGGGTCTTCGATGGTCGTGACGTAGCCCTTGGGTTTGTTCATCACGATGTAGACCTTCTTTTCGCCGTGCATCACCTCGCCGTTGAAGCGCACTTCGTCCGAGGGCATCACCTTGGAACCCATCTCGCTCACTACCTGTCCGTTGACCGTTACAACGCCCGCCGTGATGAATTCGTCGGCCTCGCGGCGCGAACACATTCCCGATTGGGCGATGAAGCGGTTGAGGCGCATCGGTTTGTCGAACGACGCGGGGGCGAATTTCGGGTAGTTGTCCTTATCGTATTTGGGCTTGAATTCCTTTTTCGGACCGGGTTTGCCCTTGAATTTGTTGTTGCCGTATTTGTTCCCGCCCCCGAAACCTTCCTTCTTGAATCCCTCTTTTTTGAAACCGTCCTTGCGGAATCCTTCTTTTTTGAATCCTTCGCCTTGCGGACGGTCGCCGAAAGGTTTGCGGTCTGTGCGCTGATCACCACGGCCGTCGCCGCGGAAACGGTTGTCGGATGTGAAGTTAGGGTTGAACGAACGGCGCGGGCGCTGCTGATCGTCGCCTTCGGGATTTTCGCCCATAGGCTTGCGCTCGCGGGGAACCCGCTCGTAAGTACTCTGGGTGCGCGGACGTTTGTCTTTTTCAAAGGGATTGGACGACGGGCGACCTGAACCCTCGCGGTTGAAGTCGCCGGAATTACGCCGCTCGGCGTAAGGCTTGTTCTTGGGTTTGAAATTTTCCATTATAATTGGATGAATAGGTTGGCAAAGGTACGCGAATTTTGTACATTTGTTGCTCGAAATACAAATATTCGACTCCATGACTTATGATTTCGACCGCATTGCGGAGCGAGAGGGAACGAATTGTGAGAAATACGACCACCGGGCCGAAGTTTTCGGCCGCGGGGACGTGATCCCGCTGTGGGTGGCCGATATGGATTTCGAGGCGCCTCCTTTCGTGGTCGAAGCCATGCGCAGGCGCCTGGAACATCCGGTTTTCGGTTATACGTTCCGCGGCGACACTTTCCACGATGCTGTGACTGCCTGGATTGCCCGCCGGAACGGCTGGACGGTCGAGCGCGAATGGATCGACTTTACGCCCGGGGTGGTGGCGGGTTTTACTTTCGCCATCCGTGCGCTTACGGACCAGGGCGACGGGGTGGTGATCCAGCCGCCGGTCTATCCGCCTTTCGCCCAGGTGGTGAAAGCCAACGGGCGCAAAGTGGTCGATAACCCGTTGAAATTGAACGGGGGCCGCTATGAGATTGATTTCGACGATCTGGACCGCAAGCTGGCGGGAGCCAGGGTGTTGCTGTTCTGCAACCCCCACAACCCCACGGGGCGCGTTTTTTCGCGCGAGGAGTTGATCCGGGTGGGCGAGTTGTGCGAGCGTCATGGGGTAGCGGTGATATCCGACGAGATTCACAGCGACCTGATTCAAAAACCGTACCGTCATACGCACCTCGCTTCGCTCAGTCCCTGGCTGGCCGAACATACGGTCACTTTTGTCGCGCCTTCGAAGACGTTCAACCTTGCCGGGCTCTCGACCTCGGTGGCCATCACCCCCGGCGATGCGTTGCGCCGCCGCCTGCGCGCCGAACTCGACAGGCTGCACGTGGCCCAGGGCAATGTATTCGGGACCGTAGCCCTCGAGGCTGCTTATACGTACGGCGACGAGTGGCTCGACCAGCTCAACGCCTACATCGGCGGGAATAAGGATTATGTGGCGGATTTTCTGGCCTGCAACCTGCCTTCGGTGGGCACTTTCCCATTGGAAGGTACTTATCTCATGTGGCTGGATTTCAGGCAGTGGGGTATGACACAAAAAGAATTATCTGATTTTTTGGTGAACGAGGCGTACTTAGGATTGAACGACGGCGCCTATTTTGGCAGCGAGGGGCAGGGATTCATGCGCCTCAACCTGGGCACTTCGCGCCGGGTGATTGCCGCAGCCATGAAACAACTAAAAGAAGCATATGAAAAACGTAACACCCGATAGGCGCTCAGCCGTCTTCGCCCATTACGACCAGGACGGCATCATCGACGAATATGTGCTCTATTTTTTACGCGCCCTGCGACCCTTGTGTGGGCGGCTGGTCTTCGTGTCGGATTGCGACCTGGTGCCGGGAGAGGCAGACAAGCTCGGTCCGCTGGCCGACGCGGTGATTGCCGGACGGCACGGCGAGTACGATTTCGGGTCGTACAAGCGCGGGTTTGCCTATGCACGCGAAAACGGATGGTTGGACAGCTCCGACGAGCTGCTCTTCACCAACGACAGCTGCTACGGGCCCCTGTTCCCCTTGGAAGATGTGTTCGAGCACATGGCGCCGACTACGACCGACGCGTGGAGCATGACCTACCGCCTCTATGGTCTTGGAGGCCAGGTAGTCGATCCGCACATGCAAAGCTATTTTATGGTGATGCGCCCGTCGCTCTTCCGTGCCGCCGGTTTTGCGGAGTGGATCGAGGCGGTGGTTGCCGTGCCGCACAAGGACGATGTGGTGATAACCTACGAAGTGGGATTTTCGAGGTGGTTGACCGGGGCAGGCTATACCTACTCTTACTATGCCGACGACAGAGCGGAAATGCCTGCCCGATACCAGGTCTATTGGACCTCCTCGCTCGGATTCTCCATAGGGCCTCTTCTGAAGATCCGGTGGTTCCAAAATACGCTGATGGAGAAGTTCATCAAAAACGTGGGAAAATACACCGACTACCCCGTGCCCCTGATCCGCAAACACCGGGGACGCATCAAAGCGTCGCTGACCGGGATCAGCGAAATCCCCACGACGTTTTCGCAGCATTTCAAACAGTTCCGCCGGTTCCTGATCCGTTGGCACCACCGCGAAGGCCGGATCATGTTGTTTGGGAAATGGCACTATTACGGTTCCTCCAATATCACGACGGAAAGGCGGCTCGACAGAATGGATCGCCTGCAAAACAAGAATTTCGCGGAGATGAAGCGTGCGGCGCGCGCCTCTACTTCTCGGCAATAAAGAAGAGGTCGAAACAAGTGTCGTCGGCCGGAGCGATGCGGTAGTCATCCATGGTGATGTTCGACGTGAGTTCGCGGTTTCTGATCAGCAATTTACGGCGGTTCAGTCGGTTGAGGATATCGTAAGGAATCCTGAGCATCCACCGCGGCAGGTGGTGCTGCAGGTTCAGGACATCGAAACGCGTGATCGACTCCACGCCCTTGCGGTTTTTCTCGTAATATTCCATGATCTTTTCGTTGCCGAACACGCCCTGTGCGTCGACCGAGTGGAACGTGTTTTCCAGCAGGTTCTTGAATTCGTCGACCGTGTATTCGCGTATGTGCCACGGATTGCGTGTGAGCGACATTTTTTCGTTGGGGGTCGAGATGATCAGCTTGCCACCCGGGCGCAACACCCGGTAGATCTCATCCACAAAGGCGAAATCGTCCTTGATGTGCTCGATTACCTGGAACGTGATCACGAAGTCGAAACTGCCCGAGTCGAAATTTTCGAGGGGCGGAACGGTCATCCGGTAGAAGGCGACGTTGTCGTAGGTGTGGAAGTTGATCGCCGGCTCGTGCTTGTCGACGGTGACGAAGCTTTTCGCCCGGGGCGACACGATCGCAATGCCGTAACCGCTTCCGGTGCCTATTTCGAGTACATTGCCTCCTTCGATCAACTCGGCGGCACGGTAATAAGCCAGTTGCGAGCGTTGAAAAACGTAGTTGTCCGAGGCGTCTAAAGCCGACACACGCTCTGCACTCTGAATTTTCCTCATTTCTTGATCGTTTTAATACTGTTTGGCCCCACTTCCGCCGTGCCCTGTTTCATCAGGTAGCCTGCGGCGCGCTTGAAGACTTTTTTGCTCATTCCCAGGGCGGCGTTGATCTCCTCGGGTGCCGTCTGGTCGCCCAGGAGCAACGAGCCGCCGGACTGCGCAAGCAGCGCCAGGATGCGATCGGCGGCGGTCTTCACTTCGTCGTAGCCTTCGCGCTGGAGGCTGACATCTATGCGGTTGTCGTCGGTAATCTTGCGGATGTAGCCGCGTGTGCGGTCGCCTATGTCCATCGGTGAAAAAATCTGGTTATGATAAAGCATGCCCCAGTGGCGGTTGTTGATCACCACACGGAATCCCAACTCGTTGCGCATGGCTACGAACAGATCGACCTCGTCGCGCACGGCGACGGTCAACTGGGCGTTGGATAAAAAACTGCTTAGCCGCGACGAAGCCACCACGCGCCCCGTGACGCTGTCGCGGTAGACAAATATGGGATAGCTCGACCCGCCGTCCATGCGGCCGGGTTGGTTTTTGTTGGGCAGGAACAGGTCTTTGCCCGAAAGCCCCCAGTCGAGGAACACGCCGTGGATGTTTTTGTCGACCACTCTCAGGAAGGCCACTTCGCCGACTACGGCCAGGGGGCGCAGGGTGGTGGCGATCGGCCGGTTCTCGGAATCGTGGTAGACGAACACCTCTTTCTGGTCGCCCACCTTGTCCGACAGCGACACGTAGCGGTTGGGCAACAGCACTTCGTCGCCCTCGTCGTTGGCCAGGTAAAGGCCGTGGTCGGAGATACGTGCGACCGTCAATGTGTGGTAAATACCGGCAAGCAGCATAATTGTTGTAGTAGGATAAGAAAGTGCAAAGCTACTCAATTTGGCAAAACTTTCGTATCTTTACACGCTTATTTTTGAACCGAACGACAATGAAATACATCCTGACGCTCTTTTTGGCGTTGTCCTGCGCGTTTGCCGCCAGCGCCCAACCGGTCGTTTCCCCGCCCGAACTGCCCCGCGAACCGTGGCAGACCCCTTCGGCTGTGGTGTTGCCGGTGTTTCCGCCGAAACTCGATTTTGCGGGCGAACGCGTCCCGATGGAGAATTACGATACGCGTGAGAGCCTGCTGCGCGAGATGCTCGTGACGATGTACATGCATTCGCGCACGTCGATCACGCTGCTGTCGGTGCGCAGGTATTTCCCGGTGATCGAGCCGATCCTGAAAAAGAACGGCATCCCCGACGACTTCAAATACCTTTGCATGGCCGAGAGCGGCCTGAATCCCAACATCGTGTCGCACGCCGGTGCGGCGGGACTCTGGCAACTGATGGGCCCGGCGGCCAGGGAGTGCCGCCTCGAAGTGGGC
>JAVBRR010000157.1:0-21541 GCA_031547705.1 Rikenellaceae bacterium
ATAGAAAAAAATATTATAAAGTAATTGCGGTTTCGTAGAAACCGCCGCGCCCGCCCCGAATCGAATACCCCGCCTCAAGCTTGTTTGAGGCGGGGTATTTTTGGGTATCGGTCGATACGACGCTACGCTTTGCGTTTGGCGTACTCCGAGGGGGTGATGCCGAATTTGTCCTTGAAGCAGTTGGTGAAGTGGCGGTTGTCGTTGAATCCCACCATCAGGACGACCTCCGCGACGCTGTATTTGCCCTCCTCTAACAGGGCCGCGGCGCGCTGGAGGCGGATGTCGCGCACGAAATGCACGGGCGGCATGCCGGTCAGGGCCTTGAGCTTGTTGTAGAAGTTGGTGCGGCTCATACTGAGGTTCTGCGAGATATCGTCGATGCAGAAGGCCGGGTCGGTGAGCGAGTTCTGGGCGTATTCGACCACGCGCTTGAGGAACTGGGCATCCTTGGAGGTGGCGTTGAGCTCGGCGGAGATCTGGTCGACGTTCTCGGAGGCCAGGGCGAAGCGCTTGATGATGCGCCCGCGCTGCTGCAGCAGGTTCTCGATGCGCGCCAGCAGGTATTTGGCCTGGAAGGGTTTGGGCACGTAGTCGTCGGCGCCGGTTTCGATCCCCTCGACGCGGTCTTCGACCATCGCCTTGACCGAGAGCAGGATCACCGAGATGTGGCTCGTGCGGGGGTTTTCGCGGATCAGCCGCAACATCTGCACCCCGTCGACCTGGGGCATCATCACATCCGAGAGGATCATGTCGGGCTGGATGGTTTCGGCCGTTTTGTAGCCGTCGCGGCCGTTGACCTCGAAGTGGAGGCGGTAGCGGTCGCCCAGCAACTGGGCGAGGTAGTGCAACAGCTCGGTGTTGTCGTCGACCACCAGGATCAGCGGGGCCTGGGGGTTACCGGCGGGGGTACTGGGTTCGGGTTTGGCAAGCGTCGCGGTGTTTTCGTCGCCGAAACTCATGTAGGTGTTCGGGACGCGCTCGCCCTCGGCCACTTCGACGGTTTCGGCCGCGAAACGCTCTTTGTCCACCGGGATGCGCACCGTGAAGGTCGAGCCGGCGCCCCGGTCGCTGTCCAGGCGTATTTCGCCGCCGTGGAGCTCCACGAGCGCTTTGACCAGCGAGAGCCCGATGCCGGTGCTTTTGCTGCGCGGGTCGGCCATGTATCCGAGGGTGTAGAAACGCGAAAAGATATCCTGCTGGCGCTCGCGCGGGATGCCGATGCCTTCGTCGGCGAAGTTCATCTCGACGTAACGCTCTTCGGCGTCCAGGGTGATGGCGACGGAGATGGCCTTCTCCTCTGGCGTGTATTTCAGGGCGTTGGACAGCAGGTTGTAGACGATGATATCCATTTTGTAGGGGTCGAACCACATGTCGATCACCTCGGGCGAGGCGGTCATCGAAAAGCGGATCCCGCGTTCGCGGATGCGGCTCATGAAATTCCCGGCTATCGTGCGCACAAAGTCGACGATGTCGCCGCGCCGGACCTGGAGCTGCGTTTTGGCGTTCTGCACTTTGCGGAATTCGAGGATCTGCGAGATCAGGTGGAGCATCCGGTTGGCGTTGCGTTGGATCACCACCAGCCGCTGGCGGAATTGCACGGGCATGGCTTTGCTGTCGATGAGCGTGTCGAGGGGCGAAACGATCAGCGTGAGGGGAGTGATCAGCTCGTGCGAGAAGTTGGTGAAGAACTGGAGCTTGTAGTCGGTCAACTCCTGCTCCATCCGCACCTTGCCCTTGAGGCGGTAGTTGGCCGCGAGCATCCGCACCACGACCAGCAGGATGGCGCCCCCGACCAGGATGTAGAGCGCCCAGGCGAGCCGGGTGTTCCAGAACGGGGGCAGGATGGTGATGTGCAGCACGCGCTCGGGTTTGTCGTCGAAGCGGTTGGTGGTCGAACTGCGCACGCGGAAGGTGTAGTCGCCCGGCGACAGGTCGGTGTAGGCGGCGAAGTTGCCGATCCCGTACTGCCAGTCGCTCTCGACGCCGTCCAGGCGGTAGGCGTAGCGCAACTGGCGCGTGCGCTTGTAGTCCAGCGCCGAGAACTCGATGCGGATCATGTTCTGGTCGTGGGCCAGGCGGATCCGGTCGCTCACCTCGATCGCGTGTTGCAGGGGGGCGTTCTTCTCCCCGATGGCTGCTTCGCGCCCGAAGAGCAGGAAGTCGGTCAGCTGGGTCTTCAGGCGCACTTCGCGCCGCAGGATATTCTCGGGAAAGAAACGGTAAGCTCCGCCCGTGCAGCCGAAGACGATCTCGCCGCGGCTGTTGGTCATCAGGCAGCGCTCCGAAACGGAGATGTTGTCGAACGACTCGCGGAACGTGTCCTCGAAACGCGCTTTGGCGATGTTGTAGCACGAGATGCCCACCTCGGTCGCCACCCAGAGGTTGCCCGAGAAGTCGTAGGTAAGCCCCAGCACCATGTTGCTGGGCAGGCCCTCGTGGGTGGTCAGGCTCACCGAGGCCTCGCTGTCGCCCTGCGTCAGGCGCCCCACGCCGCCACCGTAGGTCCCGTACCACACCCCGCCGCCGGGCACGGGCACGAGGCACGAAACGTCGCTGCAGCCGAGGTTGGGTGTGCGGTTTTCGTTGCTGTAGTAGTAGAACTGGATGTCTTCGGGGTTTTCGACGTTGGAATCGAAGTAGACGATCCCGTCCGTGGTGCCCACCCACACCCAGCCCCGGCTGTCGGTCACCAGCGAACGGATCCTCTGCCCCACCTCGGCGGGGTATCTGAGTGTGTTGGATTGGCTCTGGAAACGCGTGGTTCCGCCTTCGTGGACCATCAGGTTCAAACCGCCGCCGTAGGTCCCGGCCCACAGGCGCCCCCGTGCGTCGCGCGTAACGGCATAGACCGAGGCCGAACTGATCGATTGAAGCTCCCTGCGCGTGGGGACGAACCGCTGGCCGGTGCCGCTGCGGGTGTTGTAGGAAATCAGCCCGTTGTCTTTCGTGCACAGCCAGATATCGTCGCCGCCGTCGAAGTTGTATATCCCGTAGATCATCCCGAAGGGGTGGCGCTCGCCGCCGGCGGTGTAGTGGTCGATGTAGCGCTCGACGTTGTACTCCTCATCGCACAGGGCCAGAACCCCGCCGCGGCTTCCGATCCAGAATCTGCGTCCGCGCTCCTCGCACAGGGAACGCACTTCCCGCTCCAGGGTGGAGGTACGCACGTAGGGCAACCGCTCGAGCCAGGTGGCGCGCGCCACGAGTTTTTTGATCCCCCCGAAGCGGCTCCCGAGCCACATCACCTCGTCGTCGTCGAAGTAGACGCTGCGCAGGTTGTTTTCGGCGATATCCGAAGGGTCGATGTGAAGGGATTCGAAGAGGGCCAGTTGATTTTCGTTGCGGGTGTAGGTGTACAGGCCCCAGTCCTGCAGGCAGATCCACACCCCCGTCCCGTAGTCGAACACGTTGATGTTATCCTTGAGAGCCAGCGCTTTCGAGTCGGCTTGGGGGAAATGGGTTGCCCGTCCGCTGCGGATATCGTAGGCGTAGAGCTTGCAGGGGTCCGTGGTCACCCACAGCGTTCCGTGCCGGTCTTTGTCCATCGAGACGATCTTCCGCGCCTCCGGGGCCAGGGCGATGGGACGAAGCTGGTCCGAGGCGATGTGGTACAAAAACAGGCCGTCGTGGTTCGTGCCGATGGCCAGCAGGTCGTCGTTGATCAGCAGCAGGGAGGTGATCGTCGACGGCAACGCGTCGGGGGACAGGACTTCGCGTACCGTAAGGTCTTTTTTGTCGCAAACGAAAAGCCCTTTCGAGCGTGCGCCCAGGAAGATCCGCCCGCTCTGCTCGGCGAAGAGGTCGAAAACGAAGTTTTTGGCTTTGACCGTCCCGACGCCGCTGGCCGGAATACGGTCTACGGGGCATTCTGCGAGAAATATCTTACCATTCTTATCCGATTTTCCGATCCGCCGCAGGCCGTCGCCCGTCCCGATCCAGATGCTCCCGTCCGAAGATTCGCGCAGGAAGTTTATGGATGCGTCCGTCTCTTTGCCGCCCATCGAGTAACGGTCTGTGCGGGGCTGGCCGTCGGGTTGGACCGCCACCCGGTAACAGCCGTCGCTCAGGGTCGTCAGCCACACCTCGCCCGAGGACGCCACCGTCATTTCGGCGACGAACGGGCGCGCATGCCCCGTGGCTACGGGGTCGAGGACGATGCGCCGGAAACGCAGGTCGCTGTGGTCGAACCAAGCCACCGTGCCGTCGAAAAACAACACCCACAGCAAACCCTGGGTGCTTTCCCGAATCG
Source organism: Rikenellaceae bacterium (assembly GCA_031547705.1). Lineage (GTDB taxonomy): Bacteria > Bacteroidota > Bacteroidia > Bacteroidales > Rikenellaceae > JAVBMJ01. The sequence goes on from JAVBRR010000157.1 coordinate 4,250, forward strand.
AAACGATGCGGTTGCTGCCGCCCGGGACAGGACGATAGACGGTGAACTTATTGCCGTCGAAGCGGTTCAGCCCGTCCCACGTCCCGAACCACATGAAACCCATGCGGTCCTTGTGGATGCAGGTCGCCGTCTTCTGCGACATCCCTTCGCGCAGGCCATACGCCGTCACCTCCCAGGGTTCCTGGGCCCGGGCGGTGACGGCGGTTAAAAGTGCGATAACGGCGATTATACGGCGCATCCCGTGAAGGTAAGTATTTTATATTTATTATTTGCAAAAAAATGCAAAAGATAAAGATAAAATAGTATATCTCCCTCGTTACAGGCTGTCTTTGAAGTCGCGGCGGAATTTGGCCATCAGTTTTTCGGGCCAGTCGGACGTGGCTTCGAGTTCGCCGAGGAAGAAGCGGAGCACGGGGGGTTCGTAGGTGAACCGCAGTCCGCCGATCATTTCGCGGTTGTCCCAGAGCCACTCGAGGCGGTCGACGACGTACTTGCACTGCGAGAGGGTGAACACGCGGCGCGGCACGGCCAGGCGCAGGAGTTCGACGTCCGAGAGGATTTCGACACCCTGCTCGTCGCGCACGCTCGAGATCGTCCCGCGTTCCATGCCGCGAATCCCCGAGATCAGGTAGAAAGCGGCCGCAAGGGCGCCTGCGGGGTATTCGCTCTGGGGCAGGTGCGAGCAGAAACTCATGGCGTCGACGTGGCATCCAAGGACCCCCGGAGGCGTCACGGCGGGAATGCCGCGGGCCGTGAGCTGTTCGACGAGGTATTTGATGAACGAGGGGCTCTGGCTGATGACCGTTTCGTCGAGGGTTTCGTAGAGCCCCACGGCCATCGCTTCGATCTCGCGCACCGAGATGCCGCCGTAGGTGAGGAACCCTTCGTAGAGGGGGATCAGCGCCGACATTTTCATGTAGAGGTCGTGGCGGTTGGTGCAGATGCCGCCCCCGCGCGAGGAGCTGAGCTTGCGCGCCGAGAAGTAGACCAGGTCGGCCAGGTTGGTCATCATCTTGAGGATGTCGGCCATGGTGTTCTCTTTCCACGCCTCTTCGCGCTGCATGACCAGGTAGGCGTTTTCGCCCAGCAGGCTGGCGTCGAGCACGAGCATGATGCCGTATTTGTCGGCCACGCGGCGCACGTCCATCATGTTGGCGATCGAGAAAGGCTGGCCGCCGATCAGGTTGGTCGAGGCCTCCATGCGGATGAAGGGGATCTTGTCCGGGCCGTTGGTTTCGATGCACTTGACCAGCTTCTCGATATCGATGTTGCCCTTGAAGGGGTTGTCGGATTTGATCTGCAGCGCGTCGTCGTAGAGCAACTCGGCGATCGTGCCCCCGTTTTCGGTGATGTGGGCCAGGGCGGTGGTGAAGTGGTAGTTCATCGGGATCACGTCGCCCTTTTTGATAAACGTGCGGCTGATGACGTTCTCGGCGGCGCGGCCCTGGTGGACCGGCAGGAAGTAACGCTTGCCGAGCACATCCTCGACCGCTTTCTGGAGGCGGTAGAAGCTCTGCGAACCGGCATAGGCGTCGTCGGCCTGGAACATGGCGGCCACCTGGTTGTCGCTCATGGCGTTGGTGCCGCTGTCGGTGAGCATGTCCAGGAACACGTCCTTGGTGTTGAGCTTAAAGGTATTGAACCCCGCTTCGCGGATCGCTTCCAGGCGGCGTTCGACGGGCACGAGGTGGAGTTTCTGCACGACCCTCACCTTGTGGAGTTCGAGGGGTATATCCTCGCCTTTGTAGAATTTGATAGTAGCCATAGATGTCATTAATTTTCGAGCGCTAAAATACAAAAAATATTCTTGCTGAATATTTTCGGAAATTAACAATAAATTAATATCTTTTTGTTTGGTTCCCAATGCCTTAATGCGTAACTTTGCGGCGAAAAGACCCCGGAAGAGACGAAATCCGGGAATTTTATTGCAAAAAAGACGGAATTTGTGTATTTTTACAGAAATCCAAAGCCTATGTCCGTATTGAATTTTGATAAAAACAGCCTGGGCAACCTCGAGTATTCGCTCAAGCGCGAAATGCTGAGTACCGACCGCGCCGGAGGCTACCGCAGCACGACGATCGTGTGCTGCAACACGCGCAAATCCCACGGGCTGATGGTGTGCCCCATCGACGAGCAGGACGAGCACAACTACGTGCTCCTCTCGTCGCTCGACGAGACGGTGATCCAGCAGGGCCAGTCGTTCAACCTGGCCATCCACCGTTTCCCCGGCAACTACGAGCCCCGGGGGCACAAATACATCACCGACTTCGGTTATACGCCCTGCCCCACGCTCACTTACCGCGTGGGCGGTGTGCTGCTGCGTAAGGAGATGCTATGGATCCACCAGCAGACGCGCATGCTGATCCGCTACACGCTCGTCGAGGCCCATTCGCCCACAAAATTGCGCCTGCGGCCGTTCCTCGCCTTCCGCGACGCGCATGCGTTGAGCAGCGCCAACATGTTCGCCGACGGACACTCTTACCCCATCCCCAACGGCATCAAGAGCCGCCTGTACGAGGGTTTTCCGTGGCTGCACATGCAGACCGCCAAGGCGTGCGAGTTTGTCGCCGCTCCCGACTGGTACTACAATTTCGAGTACGCCGAAGAGGCCCGGCGGGGTTACCCCTCGCACGAAGACCTGCTGACCACGGGCTACTTCGAAACCGAAATAGCTTGCGGCGAGAGCGTCATCATCTGCTGCGGCACCGAAGAGGCCGACCCGGCCAAGATTGGCGAGATGTTTGAGGAGGAGTTGGCGCGCCGCAGCGACAAGGTCGACTTCATTTCGTGCCTGCGCCACTCGGCCCGCCAGTTCATCGTCCGCCACGGGGATAAGACCGAAGTGGTGGCCGGTTATCCGTGGTTCGGGCGCTGGGGGCGCGACACGTTCATCGCCCTGCCGGGGATCACCCTCACGCAGGGAATGGTCGACGCGTGCCGCGAGGTGATCGACACGATGACAAGGGAGATGAAAGACGGATTATTCCCCAACATGGGCACGGCATACAATTCGGTCGACGCGCCGCTGTGGTTCTTCTGGACGTTGCAGCAGCTCGAAAAGCATATCGGCCCCGACGAAGTGTGGGGTGCCTATGGCAAGGCGATGAAAGAGATACTGGAGGCCTTCCGCCGCGGGATTGGCGGTGCGATCGCCGTGCACGACAACGGGCTGGTGTGGGCTTCGAGCCCCGGGCACGCCCTGACGTGGATGGACGCCGTGGTCGACGGGGTGCCCGTGACGGGGCGCGACGGCTACCAGGTGGAGATCAACGCCCTGTGGTACAACGCCGTGTGCTATACCCTGGCGCTGGCCGAAAAGGCGGGCGACGCAGGGTTCGTCAAGGCGTGGAAAGACCTCCCCGGGCTGACCGGCCGGTCGTTCCTCGAAAAATTCTGGTTCAAGCAGGAGGCTTACCTGGCCGATTACGTCGACGACAAGGAGGCCAACTGGTACATCCGCCCCAACCAGATCATTGCCTGCGCACTGCCCTACACGATGCTCTCGCACGACCAGGTGATGTCGGTAGCGGCCGTCGTGAAGCAACACCTGCTGACCCCCAAGGGTCTGCGGACCCTCTCGCCGCGCAACATCCACTACGAGGGACGTTACGGCGGCGACCAGCCCACGCGCGACCGCCAGTACCACCAGGGGACCGTGTGGCCGTGGCTGCTGGAGCATTACGCCAAGGTCAACTTCGACCTCTACGGCGCGGGCTTCGTGGCCGAGGCCGAGGAGTTGCTGGCCGGTTTCGAGGAGGACATCGCCTCCTACGGCATCGGCTCGGTGTGCGAGATCTACGACGGCGATCCGCCCCACAGCCAATGCGGTGCGATCTCGCAGGCGTGGAGCGTGGGCGCGGTATTGAGAATTAACGAAATGGTGAACGAATACAAAAACAGGCCATGAGGGTGCTGATGTTCGGCTGGGAGTTTCCTCCCCACATAGCCGGCGGTTTGGGTACCGCTTGTTACGGCCTTACGCGCGGACTGGCCAAGGTGGGCGTCGAGGTGATCTTCGTCGTCCCGAAGGCTTACGGCGACGAGGACGAGCGTTTTGTGCACGTGGTCAACGCCAGCGATGTCGAGGCGCTCTACGGGGGCCGCGACAGCCACGAAGTTTGGGAAAAGATATCGTTCATACACATCGACTCGAACATGGTGCCCTACATCTCGCCCGAGGAGTTCGAGCGCCACAGCGAGGAGTTCCGCCGCACCGGGCAGAACTTCCACGGCGGGGATGTCTGGAGCGAACGCTACCAGTTCTCGGGCAAGTACGGCGCCAACCTGATGGAAGAGGTGGCGCGCTACGCGATGGTGGCGGCGCAGGTGGCCAAGAACCTGGAGGGGCAGTTCGACGTGATCCACGCCCACGACTGGCTCACCTACTACGCAGGCATCGCGGCTAAGAAAGTGTCGGGCAAGCCGCTGGTGGTGCACATGCACGCCACGGAGTTCGACCGCAGCGGCGAGAACGTCAACCAGAGCGTCTACGACATCGAACGCACGGGGATGCACGCCGCCGACAGGGTGATCGCCGTGAGCAACCTGACCCGCAACACGGTGATCGAAAAATACGGCGTGGCGCCCGAGCGGGCCGTCACGGTGCACAACGCGGTGCGTTTCGCCGCTTCGCCCTCGACCGACATCGAACGCGGGGTGGAGGACAAGGTGGTCACCTTCCTGGGGCGCATAACCTACCAGAAGGGACCGGACTACTTTGTCGAGGCGGCGGCCAAGGTGCTCAAGCGCCTGCCGGGCGTGCGCTTCGTGATGGCCGGCAGCGGCGACATGCTCGAGCACGTCATCCGCCGCGTGGCCAAGTTGGGTATCGCCGACCGGTTCCACTTCACGGGTTTCCTCAAGGGCGACGACGTGCAGAAGATGTTCGCCCTGAGCGATGTATATGTAATGCCTTCGGTGTCGGAGCCGTTCGGGATCTCGCCCCTGGAGGCGATGCGCTCGAATGTTCCGGTGATTATCTCGAAACAGTCGGGTGTGGCCGAAGTTTTGGATTATGCCGTGAAGGTCGATTACTGGGACGTGGACGCCATGGCCGACGCCATCTACGCCCTGGTGCAATACCCCGCCCTGGCGGATATGTTCGCGCGCAAGGGCCTCGAGGAGGTCACCACGCTCAAATGGGACGACGCCGCGGCCGAAGTGAAGGATGTGTACCTCTCTGTTATTAACGATTAAGAGACGATCATGAAAAGCATTTGTTTGTATTTCCAGGTCCACCAGCCCCTGAGGCTGAAGACATACCGGTTCTTCAACATGGGCAAGGACCACAACTACCTCGACGATCCGGCCAACCGGATGGCCATCCAGCGCGCCGCCTCGTCGTGCTACGTACCGATGAATGCGTTGCTGCTGAGTCTGATTAAGGAGAACAAGGGTGCCTTCCGGGTCAGTTTTTCGATCTCGGGGCTCGCCGTCGAGCAGTTCAAGGCCTACGCACCCCAGGTGATGGACGGTTTCCGCGCCCTGGCCGAAACGGGCTGCGTCGAGTTCCTGGCCGAAACCTACTCCCATTCGCTCTCGTCGCTGGCCGACCGCGAGGAGTTTGTGCGCCAGGTCGGGGCCCACTGCGCGATGATCGAGCGCGAATTCGGGCAGAAACCCACCACGTTCCGCAACACCGAGCTGATCTACTCCGACACGATCGGCGAGTGGGTGGCCGACATGGGCTTTGGGGCCATGCTGGCCGAAGGCGCCAAGCACGTACTGGGCTGGAAAAGCCCCAATTACGTCTATGCCAACGCGCTGAACCAGAAACTCCGCCTGTTGCTACGCAACTGGAAACTCAGCGACGACATCGCCTTCCGTTTCAGCGACCGCACGTGGGACCAATGGCCCCTGGGCGCCGATAAATTCGCCAAATGGATGGCCGCCGACGAGATGGCGGGCGAGGTGCTCAACCTGTTTATGGATTACGAAACCTTCGGCGAGCACCACTGCGCCGAATCGGGGATTTTCGATTTCATGAAACACCTGCCCAAGGCAGCCCTGAAGACCAAAAAGTTGGAATTCACCACCGCCTCGGAAACCGCCGCCAAACACCAGCCCGTCGCCATCCTCCACTCGCCGCACCCCATGTCGTGGGCCGACGAGGAGCGCGACGTCACCTCGTGGCTGGGCAACGAGCTCCAGAACGAGGCTTTCAAAACGCTCTACGCCCAGAAGGAGAAGATCCGAAGCCTCGACAACCCCGACTTCAACTACGTCTGGAACTTCCTGCAGAGCTCCGATCATTTCTATTACATGGCCACCAAGTGGTTCTCCGACGGCGATGCCCCGCGCCACCTCAACCCCTACGGTTCGACCTACGACGCCTTCATCAACTACATGAACGTGCTGAGCGACTTCATCATCGAACTCGACAAGCAGCGAGCCAAAACCCCCGAGCCCCTCGCCGCACAGGCATAGCGACACGAAAGCCCCGAAACAGGGGCTTTTTTTTGTGCCGTATTTTCCGCTTTTCCGCCTGTGGAAAAGCAAAAAACGCCGTGCCGTCCTAAATATAAAATACTTTGTCATGAATATATAAAATTATGGCCTCTACCCCCTGTATCACATGGGTATATGCATTCCTACTTTTGCACTACGGTTCTTAGAGAAAAGTACGTAGCAAAAGATAACAGCGTCCGGGTCGGATCCAAAGCCTGGTAAGGGTTACAGGGGTTATACCGGGCAAGTCCGGACAAACCCGGACGCTTTTTAGGTGAACAGGGGGACAGGAAACGTCCGCAAAACATATTCCATAGGTAATTCTCCCCGCAGAAGGATTTGAGAGTCAAAATCTCAAGTCCTTCTCTTTTTTTATCCGGGATATTAAAATTCAAAAAACGACGTTCTTTTACCGGACACGGCATTTCGTGCAAAAAATCGCCATAAAAAACACACTATCAAGAAATTTCACATATATTTGCCCCCAATTATACCCCAATCATAACCCCGATGCGAATTGCCGGTCACTTAAGGATGCGGACCCTGTACTCCAAAATACTGATTTCGTGCCTTATTCCGTTTGCCGTTATGCTGGCATTCCTACTTTGGTTCAGCTCCAACCTGCTGTACAGCAGCATCAAGCAGGAGGCCGAGAACGAGTCGGTCTTCTATGCCAACCAAATATCGGAGGTTGTCAGATCGACGTTCGTCGACAACACTTCGGCGCTGATGCTGGCAGGCCGGCAGATCGAATTGCTGAGGCACACCGACCCGGAGAGCCGTCAAAAAGCCTACAACATCCTCAACACTTTCCTCGAAACGCGTCCCGACATATACACCGTTTGGCTGATCCTGGACAAGGACGTGGTGACGCCCGGATACTTCACCCTCGACCTGGTGCACGGGCAGGATGGCGTAATACACGAAATCTCCGACAGAACCGGGGATAGCCTGCTGTACAACCGTCCGGACGAGGCGCCGTGGTTCTTTGTTCCCAAGAAGAGCGGCGAACCCTATTTCGACTACCTGAGCCTGTATGATTTCCACGGCAAGATGATATACAACACCTCGATGAGCTACCCGATCATGCGCGACGGCCGTTTCCTCGGGGTGGTCGGGGTCGATGCGTTCTACGACAATTACTACAACTTCCTGGACGAGCTCTACTCGGCAGGCAAGCAGGGGGTGATGCTCATAGACCGCGGCGGCGAGGTGCTCTATTCGTATGGCAACAGTATGACCGGCGAGTCGATCTTCGGCACAGGGAAGTTAGGGCACGAAAACGACATTCGTCAGGCGCTCGCCTCCACCACGTCCCTCGCCATAGAGGACAACTCGCTGCTTTTCGACGACAAATCGTTTCTTTATATATGCCCCATAACACACGAGCACGCCTCGCAATCCATCTTTATGGTGGTGGATAAACCGGTCGAGCCGCTTTACAGCACCGCCCGGCGAACGGGACGGATGATCCTGCTGATCGGCGGCGCCGTGTGCATTGTATTGACCCTGTGCGTCTACCTGTCGCTGCGCCACTCGGTGAGGACCATCAAAGGCGTGACGGCGGTGGCCGGTCAGGTGATCCGGGGCAATTACAAGGTGGATTATCATCGCTACATCGATACCCAAAGCACCGGGCGGCGGGACGAAATAGCCATACTGGGCGGTTCGATAGTCAAGATGCTCGACCAGATAAACGCCCACATCGACGAACGCGAGAGGATCAACCGCCAGCTCGAAGCGGCCAAGGAGAAGGCCGAGGATTCGAATCGCCTCAAGTCGGCTTTCCTGGCCAATATGAGCCACGAGATACGCACGCCGCTCAACGCCATAGTGGGCTTTTCGAACCTGATGGGAATGGATGCGGACGCCGCCGAAAAGCAGCAGTATGTGGATATTATCAACAGCAACAACGAATTGTTGCTGCAACTGATAAACGACATACTCGACCTCTCGAAGATCGAGGCGGGCACGCTCGAATTCATCTACTCCGACTTCGACCTGGTCGACCTGATGCGCACCGAGGAGAGCACCATGCGGCTGAAACTGCAAAACCCGGACGTCGAGCTGGTGTTCGAGGAGGGCATGGCCGACTGCCGTATCCACTGCGAGAGAAACCGCCTGAGGCAGGTGATAACCAACCTGATCGGCAACGCCATAAAATTCACCGAGAAAGGCAGCATACGTTTCGGCTGCCGGATGGACAGCCAGCGGGACGGGTTTCTCTATTTCTACGTGACCGACACGGGCGTGGGCATTCCGCAGGATAAGCTGCCCGCCGTTTTCGACCGTTTTGTCAAACTCCATCACTTTGCCCAGGGAACGGGCCTGGGGCTCTCCATATGCCAGGTCATCGTCGAGCACCTGGGCGGGCAGATCGGAGTGGAGTCGCAGCAGGGCGTGGGTTCCACTTTCTGGTTCAACATTCCCTACAGGCCGGGCAACGCATAACCCGGTCGGCAAATTTTATTATATTTGCAGGAACAAAGACCTCTGCCGATGAGCCAGATCTATTCCGCCCATGCCGGATGCAAATACTATAAGCCCGACTTCACCGTCGGGTTCAAGTATTTCGTGCTCGGGGCGGGTGAAGTGCTCGAATTACCCGACACACCCGAACCCCATTTCGTGTTCGTGCTCTCGGGGGCGCTCGCGGTGGATTTCAATGAATTTACCGGTAACGTCGTCCGCAGCGGCCACATGATCTTCATGCCTCCTTCGGCCGATTGCCGCATCGGGGTTTCGGAAGATTCGGAGGTGATGATCCTGAGCTATTCCAACCCGCTGTTGCTGTGCAGCAAACTCCTCATCGAGGAGATGCAGCCCTACATCGACGGGATCGACTACGAATTCCGGGCGCTCGACATCCGCAAACCGTTGATGGGTGTGCTGCAGTCGGTGGCCGAATACATGGAGCACGGCATCAAGTGCGCCCATCTCTACGAACTCAAACAACAGGAGATCACCACCGTGTTGCGCCACTACTACACCTTCCGCGAAAAGGCGATGCTCTTTTATTACTCCATCAGCCCCAATGTCGACTTCAAACAGCAGGTGATGTCCAAATACCTCCGAGCGAAGACCGTGGCCGAGCTGGCCGAAAAATGCGGTTACGGGCTGAAAAGTTTCCAGCGGCTTTTTCAAACCACTTTCGGCCAGCCGCCCTACCAGTGGATGCAGCAGCAACAGGCCGGACACATCAAAACCCGCCTGCTCGACCCCCGTATTCCGATCAAAGCGATCGTCGCCGAATTCGGCTTCTCGTCCCAGCCCCACTTCAACACCTATTGCAAAAGGCACTTCGACGCCACACCGATGCAGATCCGGGAGAGAGGGAACAGGGGTTGAGAAATTTTGTTTATTTTTGTAAGATAATCTCATAATGATGAAAAATACGCACATCGTTCCATCCATCCTGCTGGCGGCGGCCGTATCGCTGGCGTCGTGCTCGCGGCAGGGGGCTAAAGTTTCGGGGCAACTGGCCGGCATCGAAAAAAAGACCGTCTACCTCGAGCAGTTGCTGCCGGGCAGCAAACAGCTGGTCGATTCGGCGGCCACCGACGAGAAGGGCAACTTCTCGCTGAAGGTGCGCCTGCCCGAAGGCGAGGCCTCGATCTACAACCTCCGGTGCGGCAACGACCTGGTCCCGCTGCTCCTTGCCCCGGGTGAAAAGGCGGTGCTGCACGCTGAAAACCATAGCTATACCGTCAGCGGCTCCCCCGGATCGGAACTGATGCGCGAGGTGCACACCCTGCTGGCCGCGGGGGCCTCGAAGCTCGATTCGCTCGCCAAAGCCTACGACCGGCTCGACGCGGCCGACAAGGAGGATGCGGCACTGATATCCCGGCAATACGGGCAGGAATTTATGAGGCTCAAACGCGAACAGATCCGCTTCATCGTGACGAATCCCTCGTCGCTGGCGGCGGTATACGCCCTCTATCAACGCCTTCCGGGCGACCGCACCCTCTTCAACGGCGACACCGACGTGGTCTACTTCCGCATGGTGGCCGATTCGCTGGAGGTCCGCCAGCCCGCCTCACCCTACGTGGCCGCCCTGCGCGGTGAGGTGGAACGCATGGACAAAAGGCTGGCCGCGGTCGATTACCTTAATAATACCGAGGTCAAAGCCGTCGGCTTCCCCGATATCGAACTGCCCGACATTTATGGTAACCGGATCAAACTCTCGTCGCTCGAGGGTCGTGTGATCGTCCTCGACTTCTGGTCGGCCTCGTCGCCCAACTCGCGCATGCTGAATGCCGAGCTGAAGCAACTCTACGCCCAGCTGGCCCCCCGCGGTATGGCCGTCTACCAGGTTTCGGTCGACGTGTCGCGCACGGTGTGGGTCGAGGCGGTCCAGAGCCAGAAACTGCCCTGGCCGAGCGTGTGCGACCTGAAGGGCGCGCGCGGCCCGGCGGTCATGCTCTACAACGTGAGCGAGGTGCCGACCAACTTTGTGATCGACCGTGCGGGTAATATCGTGGCACGCAATCTGTTCGGTGACGCGCTGGCAAACAAGATAAAATCGCTGTTGTAAGGTGTACTACTTCGCCTCGGATATGCACTTCGGGCTCGACCACGGCGGGCGGACCTCGCACGAGCGCGAACGGTTGCTGGTGCGGTGGCTCGATGAGGTGTCGGCCGATGCCGGGGCGATCTTCCTGGTGGGCGACGTTTTCGACTTCTGGTTCGAGTACAGGCGCGTCGTGCCGAAAGGCTGTGTGAGGTTCCTGGGCAAGATCGCCGAACTGACCGACCGGGGCGTGGAGGTGCACTTCTTTGCAGGTAACCACGACCGCTGGCTGTTGTCGTACCTCGGGGACGAGTGCGGGATGCAGGTGCACCGCCGCGACGCGACCCTGTCGCTGGGTGGCAAGCGCGTCTACATCACCCACGGCGACAACCTCGACATCCCCCTGCCGCCGTTCAAGCGCCTGCTGAACTGGTGCCTGCGTTCGCAGGCGATGTACCGGTTGCTGGCCTGCGTGGTGCACCCCGACCTGACGCTCCGCGTCGGTCGCTGGTGGTCGGGTCAGAGCCGCCTTTCGCGCGGCGCGGCCCATGTGTTTGCGGACGAAACGGAACCAACGGTGAAATTTGCCCGCGCGAGGCTGCTCACCGAGCCGGCGGATTACTTCGTTTTCGGGCACCTGCACTACAAGGGCATCTACCCCCTCGGCCCGGCGGCGGCCATCTACCTCGGCGACTGGCTCGACAGCGCCACCTACGCCGTGATGGACACAAACGGAAACATAGAACTCAAAGAGTATGCAGCAATACCTTGACCTCCTGAAAAGAATCCGCACCGAAGGCGCACCGAAGGGCGACCGCACGGGGACCGGCACGCTGAGCGTTTTCGGCCACCAGATGCGTTTCGACCTCTCGGAAGGATTCCCGGTGCTGACCACCAAGAAACTCCACCTGCGGTCGATCATCTACGAACTGCTGTGGTTCCTGCGCGGCGACACCAATATCAAATACCTGAACGACAACGGGGTGACGATCTGGGACGAGTGGGCCGACGCCAACGGCGACCTGGGGCACGTCTACGGCTACCAGTGGCGCAGCTGGCCGGCTCCCGACGGGCGTCACATCGACCAGATCGCGCAGGTGGTGGATGCGATCCGCCGGAATCCCGACTCGCGCCGCCACATCGTCAGCGCCTGGAACGTCGCCGAGATCGACACGATGGCCCTGCCGCCCTGCCACGCGCTGTTCCAGTTCTACGTCGCCGACGGACGCCTCTCGTGCCAGCTCTACCAGCGCAGCGCCGACGTCTTCCTGGGCGTACCTTTTAATATAGCCTCTTATGCCCTGCTCACGATGATGGTGGCGCATGTGACGGGCCTCCAGGCAGGTGATTTTGTCCACACCCTCGGCGACGCGCATCTCTACCTCAATCATTTAGAGCAGACCGACCTCCAGCTCACGCGCACCCCGCGCCCGCTGCCCCGGATGGTCATAAACCCGGCGGTGGACGATATTTTCGACTTCCGCTACGAGGATTTCACGCTCGAGGGGTACGACCCGCACCCCGCGATCAAAGCACCCATCGCCGTATGATCTCGATCATCGTAGCCATAGCGCGCGACGGGGTGATCGGGGGCGGCAATTCCCTGCTGTGGCATATTTCCGAAGACCTGCGCCGCTTCAAAGCCATCACCTCGGGACATCCCGTCGTGATGGGGCGCAAGACATACGAGTCGCTCGGGCGTCCGTTGCCCAACCGCACCAACGTGGTAATCACGCGCCGGGAGGATTTCCGTCCCGAAGGCGTCGAGGTGGTCCACTCGCTCGCCGAAGCGATCGCCCTGTTCTCCGCGTCCGAAGAGGTTTTCATCATCGGCGGCGGCGAGATCTACGCCCAGGCGATGCCCCTGGCCGACAAGCTCTACATCACCGCCGTCGATGCCGCCTACGCGGGCGACACCCTTTTCCCCGACTGGGATCCCGGAGAATGGACGCTCGTGAAATCCGAAGGATTCCCTCGCGGCGAAAATTTCCCCCATCCTTTCACGTTCCTGCAGTACGTCCGCCGGTAACAGATACAAGAAAGCCGCCCCTTTATAAGGGGCGGCTTTCTTGTATCTGTTACTACATCCTTTCCGGCACCGCGATGCCCAGCAGGGCCATCGCCGAGGCGATCACGCGCCCCGTCTGCTCCGACAGGTCGAGGCGGAAGGCGCGCACGGCGGCATTCTCCTCGCGCAGGATCGAATGATCGTGGTAGTATCCATTGTAGAGTTTGGCCAGTTCGTAGACGTAGTTGGCAACCAGCGCCGGGGAGAAATTCTCGCCCGCCGCGGCCACAACGCCCGGGAAATCGGTCAGTTGCTTGATCAGTTCCACCTCCGCGGGCAGGGGAGTGGCCCCCGTGGCGTCGCGGCTTACGCCCGTTTCGGCCGCCTTGCGCAGTACCGAGCGGATCCGCGCGTGGGTGTACTGGATGAAGGGGCCCGTGTTACCGTTGAAGTCGATCGATTCGCGCGGGTCGAACAGCATCGTCTTGCGCGGGTCCACTTTGAGGATGAAGTACTTGAGCGCCCCGAGACCCACCATGCGGCTGATGGCGTCGGCCTGCTCGGGGGTGGCGTCGTCGAGCTTGCCCAGCTCCTGCGACATATCGTGCGCCGTGGCGACCATGCCGGCGATCAGGTCGTCGGCGTCCACCACCGTCCCCTCGCGCGACTTCATCTTGCCCTCGGGCAGCTCGACCATCCCATAAGAAAGGTGGGTGATGTGATCGGCCCAGGCGTTGCCCAGTTTCGAGAGGATGAGTTTAAGTACCTGAAAATGATAATTCTGCTCGTTGCCCACGACGTAGATCAGGTCGTCGAACCGGTACTCCTCGTAGCGCTGGTAGGCCGTGCCGAGGTCCTGGGTCATGTAGACCGAGGTGCCGTCGCTGCGCAGCAACAGCTTCTGGTCGAGGCCGTCGGCTTCCAGGTCGACCCACACGGAACCGTCGTCGCGACGGAAAAACACGCCCGCAGCAAGTCCCTTGTCCACCAGGCTTTTGCCCAGCAGGTAGGTCTGCGATTCGTAGTACGTGCGGTCGAAATCGACGCCCATCGCGGCGTAGGTCTTTTCGAAACCGTCGTACACCCAGCCGTTCATCCGCTCCCACAGCGCGTAGATTTCGGGGTCCTTCTGCTCCCAGCGGCGCAGCATCTCCTGGGCCTGGAGGATCATGGGCGCCTGGCGCTTGGCCTCTTCCTCGTCCATTCCGCCGGCCACGAGTTCCTTGATCTCGGCCTTATAATGTTTGTCGAATTCGACGTAGTATTTCCCCACGAGGTGGTCGCCCTTCATGCCGGTCGAGGCGGGCGTTTCGCCGCCGCCGAACAGCTGCCAGGCGAGCATGCTCTTGCAGATATGGATTCCACGGTCGTTGACCAGGTTGACTTTCAGTACCTTGTGTCCGCACGCCTTGAGTATCTCGGCTACCGACCATCCCAGCAGGTTGTTGCGCACGTGGCCCAGGTGGAGGGGTTTGTTGGTGTTGGGCGACGAGTACTCGACCATCACCGTGCGTCCCGAGGGCGCGTGGTGCCCGAAGTTCGCGTCGGTCGCTATCTCCGCAAAGCGGGCAGCCCAGAAAGCCTCCGAAAGCGATAGGTTGAGGAAGCCCTTCACGACGTTGAACGCTTCGATCTCCGCGACGTTGGCCACCAGCCACCCGCCGATCGCCGCGGCGGTCTGTTCGGGGCCGCGGCCGCTGGCTTTCAACAGCGGGAAGACCACCAGCGTGTAGTCGCCGGCGAACTCCTTGCGTGTTTTCTGTATCTGGACGACGGCATCCCGCGCCCCGAAAAGGGCCTCGACGGCTGCCGCGGATTTTGACTCGACGAATTGCTCTATATTCATATTTTTTGCGATAATTCGGACAAAGATAGCTAATTTTGCGCCGATATGAAAATCGCCGAACTCGATCTGGGGGACAAGCCCCTGCTGCTGGCCCCGATGGAAGACGTCACTGACGCCTCATTCCGCCACATGTGCAAACGGTTTGGCGCCGACATGGTCTACACCGAGTTCATTTCGTCCGACGGCCTCGTGCGCGATGCCCGCAAGTCGCTGGCCAAGTTGCGCATAGAACCCGGCGAGCGCCCCATCGGGGTGCAGATCTACGGCCACCTCATCGAGCCCATGGTCGAGGCGGCGCGCATGGCCGAGAGCGTCGCTCCCGAGGTTATCGACATCAACTTCGGCTGCCCGGTCAAGAAGATCGCGGGCCGCGGCGCGGGAAGCGGGATGATGCGCGACGTGCCGTTGATGGTCGAGATGACGCGCCGCATCGTCGAGGCCGTACACACGCCGGTGACGGTCAAAACGCGCCTGGGGTGGGACGAGGAGTCGAAAAATATCGAGGAGGTCGCGCTCCGGCTCCAGGACGTGGGCATCGCCGCGCTCACGATCCACGGCCGCACGCGCAGCCAGCTCTATAAGGGCGAGGCCGACTGGACGCTTATCGGGCGCGTGAAGAACAACCCCGCCATCCGCATCCCGATCGTCGGCAACGGCGACATCGACTCGCCCGAGCGTGCGGCGCAGGCGTTCGAGCGCTACGGGGTGGACGGGGTGATGATCGGCAGGGCCACCTACGGGCGCCCGTGGATCTTCCGCGACATCCGCCACTACCTCGCCACCGGCCAGTTGCTGCCCCCGCCCTCGGTGACCGAACGGGTAGCGATCGCCAAAGAACACCTGCTCAAATCGATAGAGGTTAAAGGCGAAAAGGTGGGCATCCTCGAAATGAGGCGCCACCTGTCGTCGTATTTCAAAAGCCTGCCCGATTTCAAGGCCACGCGCCTTGTGCTGGTCACCTCGCTCGACCCGGCGCAGCTGCTCGCCACGCTCGACTACATCGAGGAACGCTGGGGCGACACCCCGCAGGAATTGCTCTAAGCTATCTCGACCTGCACCGTTTCGATACCCACGCGCTGCAACAGTTCCAGGCCGTCGTCGCTGTGGTAGGGGTCGCAATAGACCACGCGCCGGATGCCCGCCTGGATGATCAGTTTGGCGCATTCGATACAGGGCGACGAGGTGATGTAGAGCGTGGCGCCCTCGCTGCTGTTGGCGCTTTTGGCCACCTTGGTGATGGCGTTGGCCTCGGCGTGGAGCACGTAGGGCTTGGTTTTGCCGGCGTCGTCTTCGCAGATGTTCTCGAACCCGCCCGGCGTGCCGTTGTAGCCGTCCGATATGATCATCTTGTCCTTGACGATCAGCGCTCCCACTTTGCGGCGCACGCAATAGGAGTTTTCGCTCCATATCTGCGCCATCCGCAGGTAACGCCTGTCCAGTTGCCGTTGTTTCTCTTCGTGGTAGCCCATTGTTATATTTTGCTTTTGTAGAATTCGATGCGTTCGGTGCAGATCAGTCGGGTCACGTCGCGCAGTTGCTCGACGCGGGGGATCAGGGCGTCCAGGTCTTCGCGCGTGATCTCGAAACCGGGGTTGTAGCGCCCCTCGACGTAGGCCCTTCGCAGCAGGTCGAAGAGCCGTTTTTCGTCTTCGGTGTCGCGCGGAAAAACCGCCGGCAGGCGCGTGCTGAATTTCTTCGCCCCGCTGTAAAGTTCCTCCAATTCGTGGATCTTCGGGGAGTACAAAGTGAACACCAACCGGATGCAATGAAGCAGGTTTTCAGTGGCTTGGTGAAGCATAAAAGCGCCCATCGGAAACTCTTCCCTCTCGCAATAAAGTTTCACCCCCGCAAAAAAACTTTCCGCCGCCTTCGTTTTTTCCTTGAAATACCCTTCGGCGAGCGAGAGCACTTTTTCGGGCGGCAGGCTGCCGACGGGCGGCACGACGGGGGTCGTCTGGTCGGGCGCCTTGTAGAGCAGCACGCCCTCCTCGACCATGTCGACGTAGAACGGCCGCAAGTCATTGACATTCTTGTTGAAAAGCTTGATGCTGTCATGGATCACCTGGATCGGGGTTTCGGCGTCGCTGAACCACGCGCGGTGCTTGGCCACGGCAGCGCTGATCTTCTGGCCCACATCCTCGGCGCCTTTATCGCTGACGATCACGTCGATATCGTAGTCGCTTCGGAACTCGGTGGGGACCCCGAACTCCACGCGCGCATCGAATTCCACGTAATTCCCCCGCGCGTAGCTGCCGTAGAGGATGATCATCCGCGTTTCGGGCACCCCGGCCAAGATCGTCCCGGTCAGCGACCGGAGTTCCTGCTGTTTGTCTTCGGGCAAATGGGCGATGGAAGTTTTCATGGCGGTTACAGATAGTTCTGGATATCGATGTTCTGCGGCATCAGCTCGCGCGGGTCGCCCCCGAAAGTGACCAGTTCGCGGATCACGCTCGACGAGATGGCGGCCAGCTCGGGCGGGGT